>DCKY01000033.1 GCA_002320775.1 Planctomycetes bacterium UBA1662 | reverse complement strand
TGATGCAGTATTCTCCCGATTCCATACCCCCGAAAATGATGCCGGGAGGAAGGGTCTCGGCGACCATGGCATCGTTGAGAAAGACCAGGTAGGTCGAAGCGCCCGCGTTGGCTCCGAAGCTCACGGCCATTTCGCAGTTGCCGTCCTCACCGATCTCACGCTGGGCGCATTGGATATTGTTGATGTCGACAGGATTGTCGGGAAAGGGCGGCGCGTCATAGACTGTAAGCGTGAGCTCCTCGAGGGTGCCGTTGTTGAGCTCCTCGATCCGGATGACATGTTCGCCAGGTTCAAGGCCTACCAGGTTGAGACCGTTGATGTCAGGTCCCGCTCCATCATCGAGTATATCCTGGAGGATGCCTGCTATTGGATCGCCGAATTGTTCATCATCTACGAACACCAGGACACCCTCGGAATTCGCAGGGCTGGTCTCAGTCCAGCGCAGACCGATGACATTGCAGGGTTCGCCGCCGCAATCCTCTCTGAAGAGTATCGCCTCGGCATCCTCGCAGGCGGAGCTCGAATAATAGAACTGCACGGCGGAAAGCTGAGACACGTCCGCGCCGCCGCCATCGCCTCTGCCTTCCTCCATAGCGAGAAAGACCTTGCGCTGTTTAGCGGTAAGGGTAGTCAAGGTGAGTGATGGGCTCCGGGCCAGGACTTTCGGGCCGGGAGGCACAAGTCGGTACCTTGTTGACGGGGTGAGCTGTTGAAAGCCGAAGCCCGCCGCTGTTCGGTCCTGGGCCTCAAGGAAAGAGCCCGTTGAACAGAAAAGGAACGCGAAAATCAGAAAAGAAAAAAGCAAAAGATGGTGTCCAACCCTCATGCCTGACTCCTATCGATAAAAAATCCCACATGGTTGCCCGAAGGAAGCGCAGCTACGCTTTTGCGTTGAAGAACTCTACCAGCCCCATAAATGGCGTACGCTTCTGGCACCCGATCAAGAGTCCTTCTAATCCGAGAATACCACCGGGTGAGTGAGATGGAAGGGCTATAAATATCAGCTTTTCGAGAAAGTGTCGATCCGCCTGCGAATGCTCCCGGCCTCCGGGCCGCTGTTCAGTCCATTCTCAAGAATCCTTGCGGTCAGCCCCCAGACCTCGTATCCGTCGAGCCTGAAGGTCAGGAGTTCTCTTTTTTCACCGCCAGCATCGGTCCAGGTTCCTCTCTTCTCCTGGAAGAGTTCTGGAGCGATCATGCTGACAGGCAGGTAGAGGACGTGTTCGACCTCGGCGGGATTAGGTCGAATCTCGGGCGGATTGTGAATCCATCCGACAAAGGGCTTTACCTCGTGTTTGAAACCGGTTTCCTGCCACTGCAGCTCTGAAATGATCTCTACGGAATGGGCTGGTATTCCAAGCTCCTCGCCAGCTTCCCGGAGCGCGCAGTCGAGAAGGCTTGTGTCATCGACTTCAAGAGCTCCACCCGGCAGGCAAACCTGGCCCGAGTAGGGGTCCGTCTCGCGCTCAGGACGCTTCATCAGGAGGACCCGCGGGCCATCGTCATGCGCCAGGATGGGAAGGAGAACGGCGAATCTTCGGGAACTCATGGATGGTCCCCGGGAAAGTACTCGGCGTTGGCTGGGGATGCCTCAGATCGAGAAGGAGCTTCCACAGCCGCAGGTTCCGCTGGCGTTGGGGTTGTTGAAGACAAAGCCCTTGCCCATGAGGTTGTCCTGGAAGTCAACCTCGACCGCATCGAGGTAGAGGCCGCTTTTCTCATCGATGACGAGCTTGATCCCATCGATGTCCATGATCTTGTCCTGCTCGGCGATGTTCTCGTCAAAGCCCATCTTGTAGGTGAATCCGGAGCAGCCGCCGCCAACGACCATGAGCCTCAAGCCGGCTTCTTCGCTGAGGTTGTTGGCCTCGACCTCCTTGGCCAGAAGGGTTTTGAGCTGGGTTGTCGCAACTTCGGTTAGCGTAATATCCATATTTTCGCCTCTTTTAAGCGTCTTCGAAAGACGGGGCATTCCTTCAACTGTCTTCCCAGTATAAGACCACCACGGGGTTAGGGCAAGTCAGCCCTGGGTTTCAGGCAAGGGGGCATTACCGGACCCTGCGTAATTTGCCCACGGTCTCGATGATCCTGTCGATGGCGTAGGTCACTTCTTCCTCGGTGGTAAACCGACCGAGGCCCAGGCGAAGCGTAGAGACGGCGAGCTCCGCCGGCGCGCCGATTGCCTTGAGCACGTAGGATGGTTCGGCGTTGCCGGCTGTGCAGGCGGAGCCGGCAGAGGCCGCCAGGTCGCCAAGGCTGACGATGAGGGCGCTGCCGTCGACTCCCCTGAAGCTGAGGCTGAGGTTCCCGGGCAGCTTCTTGTCGGTGTCGGCCGGGCCGTTAACCGTAACGTCGGGGATTCCTCTGCGGATCCCATCTTGCAGGAGATCGCGCA
Source organism: Planctomycetes bacterium UBA1662 (assembly GCA_002320775.1). Taxonomy (GTDB): domain Bacteria; phylum Planctomycetota; class UBA8108; order UBA8108; family UBA8108; genus UBA8108. The sequence goes on along the minus strand of DCKY01000033.1, from coordinate 511 downwards.
GGCGGCCGACCCTCTGCGCCTCTTCCTCGAGCTCTTCTGCGGCAATCCTGCAGGCCTCGCCAAGGCCTACGATCCCGGGGACATTGAGGGTCCCGGGCCGGATTCCCTCTTCCTGTCCGCCTCCAAGCGCCAGGGGAGCCAGCCTCACACGGTTTCCTCTTTTTCTCCTGTAGAGGGCCCCGACTCCCTTCGGAGCGCAGAACTTGTGTCCCGAGAGAGAGAGCATGCTGATCGCGGAGCTCTCGACATCGAGCCGGATCTTGCCCGCCGCCTGGGCGGCGTCGCAGTGCAGCAGGGCGCCTGCTTCAGCAACTGCCCGGCCCAACTCATCCAGCGGCTGCACAGTGCCGATCTCGTTATTGGCTGCCATGATGCTGACGAGGAAGGTGTGTTCATCGAGGGCGTTGCCAAGAGCCTCGGCGCTGATGAAACCCTCTGAATCCGGATTCAGGACGGTAAGCCGCCAGCCGTCCTTCTCAAGCTTCCTGAGGGGGTCGAGCACCGCGTGATG
>DCKY01000151.1:6015-24646 GCA_002320775.1 Planctomycetes bacterium UBA1662 | reverse complement strand
AGAAGTTCGATTCAGACGCCGAGGGCAACAGCTCCGCCAGGCTCTTCGATCACATTCTGAGAACAGAACTCAATGGTGACGATGGGAAGCAGGTCGTCGCCGCCAAGAGCGAGTTGAAGGAGGTGAGCGCCTCCCGCGCCCTGCGAAGGCCTGTGCTTGCCGCTGAGGACACGCTCAAGCTCGGCGCAAGAGATGAAAAAACCTGCCAGCAGGCGGCCCAGAAATGCGGCAACAGCCGGCGGGCTGAATTCCTGCTTCCACTTGAAGCCCTTGGAGCCGATCCCGCCCGTAGCGAGAAGACCCGCCGGGTCGCGCGCACGGGCGTCTGCCTGATCAAGATCAGCGGCAATGTTTCCGGGCTTCCTGAGCAGGAGGTTCTCGAGGCCGTCAGGGAACTGGGAGTGCTTTGCAGCGAGGCGGGCGTGACAGCCCTGAAGAAGCTCTCTTCCAAGGAGGATATCTCCCCGGCCCTGGCGGCTGAATGCGCCTCCAGCATCGCTTCGATCGAGAGCTACCAGGGCAAGGTGCGCAATCTCAGCCACGTCTTCAACGGGATCTCAGCCGGTTCCGTGCTGATCCTCATGGCCCTGGGATTGTCGATCATCTTCGGCCTGATGGGCGTGATCAACATGGCGCATGGCGAGCTGATGATGGTCGGGGCCTACATGACCTACGTGGTCATGCACCTCTTCGGCCACACCGAGAGCACGCCGGCAAACTACTACTATATCTTCGCGATCCCGGCGGCCTTTCTCGCCGCGGCCTTCTTCGGTATTCTCATCGAGTTTCTCGTCGTGCGGCATCTCTACGGCCGTCCGCTCGATACGCTGCTGGCGACCTATGCCTGCGGACTCGCGATGATCCAGGGGGCGCGCCTGATCTTCGGCGACAATATCGGCGTGAACGCTCCGAGTCAGCTGGTGGGCAGCTTCGAACTGTTCCAGGATTTCAACATCGCCTGGGCTCGTCTCTTCATCATCTTCTTCTGCGGCTTCTGTGTGCTGCTGATCTATCTTCTGATGGGCAAGACCCGTATGGGCCTCCTGATCCGCGCGACCACCCAGAACCGGGCCACGGCCCGCAGCCTGGGAGTGAACAGCCGGTTCATTGACAGCATGACCTTCGCCTTCGGCTCCGGCCTCGCCGGCCTCGCCGGCTGCGCCCTGACCCTGATCGCCGGTGTGACGCCGGATATGGGACAGAACTACATTGTCGATTCCTTCCTCGTGGTCGTGGTGGGCGGCGTGGGAGAGCTCGCCGGCGTGGTCGCGGCGGGACTTGGAATCGGAGTGCTGAATAAGGCCTTTGAGCCCTTCCTCGGCTGGCTCTTCCCCGCGTCGACCGCCTCGGTGACCTGGGGGAAGGTGGTGATCCTGGTCCTCGTCATCGCCTTTATCCAGTGGCGTCCGGCCGGAATCTTCCCGCCCAAGGGGAGGCTCGCCGATGTCTGAGCTCAAGCTGAACACGACCGCGCCAAGGAGCGGATTGCTCGGCCGGCTGGAGTGGAGATTTCCTCTCTTCCTGATCCTGGTGTACGCCGTGGTGATTCCCCTGCTCTATCTCAACGGCAGCTACGGAATCGAATCCGTGAACATGTGGGGGCGCTATATGTGCTTCGCCATGATCGCCGTCGGCCTGGACCTCGTCTGGGGCTATACCGGTATGCTGAGCCTCTGCCAGGCGCTCTTTTTCTCCCTCGGCGGCTACGCCATGGGAATGTACCTGGCTCATCACGGCGGTCCCGAAGGCAGTGTCGACGCCTCCGGCTGGAAGATGCCGGCCTGTCTCTTCGTCGTCTATCCCGGCAAGGTGGGGGAGACCGAGGCGGACTGGCTGGTTCCCTGGTTCTGGAAGCCCTTCTGGTGGCTCAGCTGGACGATGGTCCTCGGGATTCTCCTCCCGGCCCTGGTGGCTTTTGGCGTTGGTTTTTTCGTGTTCAGAAGCCGCGTGAAGGGCGTCTTTTTCGCGATTCTGACCCAGGCGTTGACGGTCATGGCCGCCTCCGTCTTCATGGTCAACGACATGAAGCTTGGCGGGACCAATGGCGTCACTCGCTTTGACCGCATTGTCTTCGGAGGCAGAGAGAAGATTGAGGTTGTGCTCAAGGAAGATGAGCTCGCCAAGGTTTCCCTGACGTTTGAAGACGTTAAGGGGGCGCTCGAAAAACGGCAGAAAACGAAACGGAGGGGAGGCGAGATTCCCGCTTCGGGGGGAAGCCTTGTCCAGGAGGGGGGAATTCTCCTCAGCACCCCCGTAACCGGGGTGAATTTCAACAAGGACTACAAGGATCTTGTCATCTCGGAGGTTGATGGGAAGAAGGTGACCCTGAAGGATGTCGCCGAGGTCAGGTACCGGGGCTATCACCTCAATGAGGATTCGGTCAAGTTTGGACTCTACATGGTGACCCTGGCCTTGTTGATCCTGGTCTATCTTCTGTGCCGCTACGTCGTCAGCTCCCGGATGGGGCGTGTCCTGGTCGCCATTCGGGACAATGAAGACCGCCTCCGGTTCTCAGGATTCAAGCCCTATAAGTTCAAGGTCTTCGTCTACTCCCTCGCGGCGGGGATCGCCGGCCTCGGAGGTATGCTCTACGCCCCGCAGATGGGTATCTTCACGCCTCACAATATGCTGCCGATCGAATCCATCCTGGTGGTGGTCTGGGTGGCCGTAGGCGGCCGCGGCACGCTCTGGGGAGCCGTGATCGGCGCCCTGGTGGTGAACTACGGCTACAGTATCCTCACCAGTCGATACCCCGACTATTGGATGTTTGTTCTCGCAGCGGTCTTTCTTCTCATCGTATTGGTTCTTCCCGGAGGCATTGCCGACATTCTGAAGAAGGCGATGGGAGGAGGAGGTAGCCCTCGTCTTTTGCCTGGAAAACAGGCTCCCGAAACCGGTTCGGCCGAGGACGAGGCTGGAGGTCGTGCGGCGGAGGTCGCCGAGGAAGAGATGCGCAAACGTCTCGAGAGAATCAACCTGCTCAGCTCGGTCAAGCAGGAGGTCGATGTCGGCCGGAGCCTGCTCGATGTCAAGGACATCACCGTTCTCTTCGATGGCTTCAAGGCGCTCGATGTGAAGGAGTTCAGCGTCGGCCACCGCGAGCTCAAGGTCATCATCGGCCCCAACGGCGCCGGCAAGACGACGCTCTGCGATGTCATCAGCGGCAAGACCCGTCCGACGACCGGGCAGGTCTTCTTCGAGGGGGCGGACATTACCCATGAGCCGGAGGCTGACATCGCGCAGCTGGGTGTTGGACGTAAATTCCAGACGCCGACGGTCTACGACAGCCTGACGGTCTACGAAAACATGACCCTCGCGCTTCCGGGCCGCCAGGGCATCTCGCTCGGCAGCAGGATCACCGATTATGAGCGGGACTCCATTCGTTCGCAGCTCGAGCGTGTTCGCCTGCTCGATGACGAGCATCGCGAGGTGGAATATCTCAGCCATGGCCAGCGCCAGTGGCTGGAGATCAGCATGCTGATCCTCACCGGTCCGAAGCTGCTGCTGGTCGATGAGCCGGCGGCCGGCCTGACAGATGAAGAGACCGTGCTGACCGCCGAGCTGTTGCTCGAGTCGCGCGAGGAGCACAGCATCATCGTCATCGAGCACGACATGGAGTTTGTTCGCCTGCTCAATTCCCACGTGACGGTGCTCAACGAGGGCAAGATCATGGCCGAGGGAACTATCGATGAGGTGTCGGCCAACGAAGAGGTTAAGGAGGCGTATCTCGGACGCTGATCGCGAATTATGCTGAAGATCAAGAACCTCTCATTCGCATACGGCTCAATCCAGACCCTGAACTCCGTCGACATGGAGATGGAGACGGGCAAGGTGACCTGCATCCTCGGCCGCAACGGGGTCGGCAAGACGACCCTGCTGAAAAACATCATGGGGATCCTGAAGCCATTCTCGAAATCGGTCATCCAGATCGATGAGGTAAAGCTCACCACCATGGCGCCTCATCTCAGGGCCAAGATGGGGCTGGGTTACGTTCCGCAGGGAAGACAGATTTTCCCCCGGATTACCGTTGAGGAGAACCTCAAGGTGGCTTTGCAGGCTCGCAGGGATCGCAGCCGGGTCATCCCGGATTTTGTCTACGATCTCTTTCCCGTGCTCAGGGAGATGGGGGGACGGATGGGAGGTGATCTCTCCGGTGGACAGCAGCAGCAGCTGGCGATCGCCCGCGCCCTGTGTGGAGACCCGGAGATCCTGGTGCTTGACGAGCCGACCGAGGGCATCCAGCCCAACATCATTCAGCAGATTGGCGAGATCCTCAGGCAGCTGGTCGAGGAGCGCGGCATGACGGTCGTGCTGGTCGAGCAGTACCTCGATTTCGTCAAGGAGTTCGGCCACAACTTCTATGTTCTGAATCGCGGGAGGGTTGTCGCCGAGGGCGAAACTTCCGAGCTCAGTGATGACATTATCAGCCAGCACCTCAGCGTTTGAGAACACGATGACCGACAAGAGCGCCAGTCGCGGAATCCTCGAGCTGGCGTCGGTGGCCGGGCGGACCGTCGTCACGCGCGCCCGCGCCGGGAACCCGCAGAAGCTGCTCCTTCCCAGGCCGAGGGAGCGCGCCGCCTGGGTCTACACCTCGAGCTTTGGCGGCGGCCTGGTCGCCGGCGACGAGGTGGCTCTCGACGTGAAGGTAGGCCCTGGCGCGTCCTGTGTCCTGACCACCCAGTCGTCCACCAAGGTCTACCGGTGTCCGGAGGGTAAGGTCTGTCGGCAGGACCTGCGGGCGACCGTGGCTCGAGATGGCTTCCTGGTGCTGGCGCCCGACCCGGTCATCTGCTTCGCCGATGCGGCCTTCGAGCAGCGCCAGCGGGTCGATGTCGAGTCCGGGGGCTCGCTTGTCGTGCTCGACTGGCTCTCCAGCGGCCGGCGCCACCGGGGCGAGCGCTGGGCCTTCCGCCGCTACCTCAGCCGCTTCGATATCCATGTCGCAGACGAGCATGTGCTCTGCGAGTCGCTCCTGCTGGACTCGGCTCACGGTCCGGTTGGAGGCCAGTTCAAGACGGGAGGCTTTGACTGCATCGCCATGGCGGCTCTCTTTGGCGAGAAGCTTGTTGATGCGGTCGAGGCTCTTTTGGATATGATAGCGGGTCAGACTTACGAACCCGGGCAGGAGCTTCTCGAAGCCGTCAGCCCGGTCCACGGAGGCGCGGTTCTCCGGGTCCTGGGTCCTACCCCGGAGCTGGTGGGGCGGTACCTGAAAGAAAAACTGGGTTTCCTTGCCGAGTATCTCGGCGACACCCCCTGGTCGCGAAAATGGTAAGAAAGAGAGATCGCCAATGCATCTGGCACCACGTGAAATAGAGAAGCTCATGCTTCACAACGCGGGCTTCCTCGCGCAGAAGAGGCTGGCCCGCGGAGTCCGGTTGAACTACCCCGAGAGCATCGCGCTGATCGCGACCCAGATCCTCGAGTTCATCAGAGATGGCAGGTCGGTTGCCGAGCTGATGGACCTGGGCCGGCAGTTTCTCGGCCGCCGCCAGGTGCAGGATGGCGTTCCCGGGATGATCCACGAGGTGCAGGTGGAGGGAACCTTCCCGGACGGGACCAAGCTGGTAACCGTTCACCATCCGGTCGTCGAGGAGGATGGGAACCTCGAGCTGGCCCTCTACGGAAGCTTTCTCGACATTCCCGACCTCGAGATCTTCGGCTCCGCCGCTGAGGCTCCGGAGCAGCCTGGCGCCTGCGAGGCCGCCGAGGGGGAACTTGAGCTCAACGAGGGACGCGAGGGCGTGAGCCTGGAGGTGACCAATCTCGGGGATCGGCCGGTGCAGGTCGGCAGCCACTATCACTTCGTCGAGACCAACAAGGGACTCCGGTTCGACAGGTCGGCTGCCTACGGCATGCGGCTTGATATTCCGGCCGGGACGGCGGTCCGCTTCGAGCCCGGTGACACCAAGACCGTCGAGCTGGTGGCGATCGGAGGAAACAGGGTGATTCGCGGCGGCAACAATCTCGCCGACGGAGCTGTGAGCGACGAGGGCCGGGAAGCGGCGCTCGGGCAGATCTCCGACAGGGGCTTTTCGAGCGAGGAAGGTTGATTCGATGGGATATAAAATCAAGAGATCCAATTACGCGGAGATCTACGGTCCGACCACCGGTGACAAGCTTCGCCTTGGCGACACATCGCTCTGGCTCGAGGTGGAGAAGGATCTGACAGTCTACGGGGATGAATGCAAGTTTGGCGGCGGCAAGGTGCTGCGCGAGGGTATGGGCCAGGCCGCAGGGGTCGGCCAGGATGACGCGCTTGATTGCGTCATCACCAATGCCCTCATCGTTGATCATTCGGGTATCTACAAGGCGGATGTAGGGATCAAGAACGGCCAGGTCAGCGGGATCGGCAAGGCGGGCAACCCCGATGTCATGGATGGCGTCGACGAAGGAATGGTTGTCGGCGTGACCACCGAGGCCATTGCCGGCGAGGGGCTGATTCTCACCGCCGGGGGGATCGACTCCCACGTGCACTTCATCTGTCCCCAGCTGGTGGACGAGGCTCTCGCCAGTGGCCTGACCGGCATGATCGGCGGTGGAACAGGACCGGCCACCGGGACCTGCGCCACGACCTGCACCCCGGGAAGCAACTATATCCGCATGATGCTGCAGGCCACCGATGAGTTTCCGATGAACTTCGGCTTCCTCGGCAAGGGCAATACCGCCAAGCCCGAGGGGATTGCCGACCAGGTCGCCGGCGGAGCCGTCGGCTTGAAGTTGCACGAGGACTGGGGGACGACCCCGGCCGCCATCGACTGCTGCCTGTCTGAGGCGGAGCGCCTCGATGTCCAGGTCGCGATCCATACCGACACCCTGAACGAGTCGGGCTTCGTGGAGGCATCGATCGAAGCCTTCAAGAACCGGACGATCCACACCTACCACTCCGAGGGCGCCGGTGGTGGACACGCTCCCGATATCATCACGGTCTGCGGGCAGCCCAATGTTCTCCCCAGCTCGACCAACCCGACTCGACCCTTCACCGTCAATACCATCGATGAGCACCTCGACATGCTCATGGTCTGTCACCATCTCGACAAGAACCTGCCGGAGGATGTCGCCTTCGCCGAGAGCAGGATCCGGGGCGAGACCATCGCCGCCGAAGATATCCTCCACGATATGGGGGCGATCAGTATCATGGGCTCCGATTCCCAGGCCATGGGACGCGTTGGAGAGGTGGTGACGCGAACCTGGCAGACGGCCGACAAGATGAGCAGGCAGCGTGGACGCCTGCCTGAAGAAACCGGTGACAACGACAACTTCCGCATCCGGCGCTACGTGGCCAAGTACACCATCAACCCGGCGATCGCTCACGGTATGAGCGAGCAGACCGGCTCGGTGGAGAGCGGCAAGCTCGCCGACCTGGTGCTCTGGAAGCCGGCTCTCTTTGGCGCCAAGCCCGAGATGGTGATCAAGGGCGGGGTTATCGCCTGGAGCCAGATGGGGGATCCGAACGCGTCGATCCCGACCCCGCAGCCTGTCTTCATGCGTCCCATGTTCGGCAGCTTCGGGCAGGCCACCGGTCCAACCTCGATTGCCTACGTCAGCCAGAGCTGTGCCGAGTCGGGTACAGCGGAGGGCTATGGCCTCAGCAAGCAGATCGCGGCGGTAAGGAATTGCCGCGGAATCGGCAAGAAGGACATGGTCCTCAACGACGCCCTGCCGGAGATCACTGTTGACCCGGAGACCTACGAGGTCACCGCCGATGGCGACAACCTGACCTGCGAGCCGGCCAGCGAGCTGCCGCTCGCCCAGCGCTACTTCCTGTTCTGAGGGCGGCCGCCGCTTATTTCTTCTTCTTCCTCTGCTCGCGAAGCGGAACGATTGGCGAGTCCCAGCCGGCGAGGTCGGAGGGCTTTGTCCCCGGCTTGCGCCGTCCCTTGCCGCGCGCCCAGGTTCCGTTGAAGGGGCCGACGAAGCTGACGTCGGCCTCGGCCTTGATGGCCTTCTCCATGCCCGCGGCCCAGAAGCAGGCGTTGATGAGCAGGCGGCGGTAGCCCTCGTTCTCGATGTCGTTGGAGGTGCCGTAGGTGCTGGTGAAGACGCGGCCTTTTTTTCCGTCCTTGCCTTCGTAGTGCCGGGTCCAGGCCCCGGGCACCGGCTTGTGTTTCGGGTGGGGTGGCGAGTCGGGCTTCATGCCGTCGAGGGGCTGGGCCATGGCCAGGGTCTCGTAGGGCTCGAGCGGATTGGCGAAGTAGCCGCCGCACTGGGCCCACATGTCCTTGACGCCGCGAAGGATAGGGTGATCGGCCTTTTCCGGCACAATGTCGAGCCGCGTGCTGGAGCGGTGGTTGCCGCCGTAGTGCCCGGCCCATTTTTCTCCGAGTACCTGTCTCCCGAAGCCGTCCTTGTAGTCCTTGCCGCCGAAACCATTGGAGTATTTCGCGAAGGGGCTGTTGCCGGGGATCTTGAACCCGTGGGTGGCGGTGCGCAGGCCGACGATGGGGCCGGCGCGGTCGAGATAGGCCACGAAGTGGTTCATCTGTTCCTCCGGCCAGTTCTGGAAGCGGGTGAAGATGACCAGCAGGTCGGCCTTCGCGAGCTCCTCGATTCCCGGGACATTGTTGGCGCCCGGCTGGATCTCTCCCTTCGCGTTCACTCCGAAAACGACGGAGCACTTGAAGCCATGGCGTTTTGCCAGGATCCGGGCGAGGGCGGGCAGGGTCTCCTCGGAGCGGTATTCGTGGTCGCTTGCCACAAAGACGAGGTGTTTTCCCTTACCCGGGCCGCTGTCGCCTTCGTAGACGAGGGGAGCCTCGGCGCTGAGGGAACGGCTGAAGGCGAGGAGACAGACAATGAGCAGTAGAGTTGTTTTTCGCATGGACGGGATGATAGGCCCGAATCAGCGCGTTGACAAGCTCAGGGTTACTGCTGGCGGGGGCGCTGCGGACGGTTACCTTGTCCCCCGCGCTGCCGCCGCCCCTGGGCTCCTCGCCCCCTGGAGATGGGCTCGGCCTTGGGAAAGCGATCGATGATGGCGCCGAGCGCTGTGGTGAGCTCCGGGTAGACATCTGAGAGATCGAAGCGCTCCTCGGGGTCGGCGTTGATGAGGTAGAGCTCCCGGTAGCCGGGGCGTCCGTTGACGCCCGCTCCCTGGATCAGCTTCCATTCGCCATGGAAGAGGGCGATCGCCTGCGAGGCGATGAGCACGTCCTTATGCGGGATGATCTTGCCGGAGACAAAGCTCTTCCAGAGATCCTGGCCGTAGAAAGGCTTCTTGTTGCCGGGCTTGACCCCGAGGGCCGACGCGAGCGTGGGGAAGAGATCGTGGACGGTGGTCAGCTGGTCGAGCTTCTTTCCGGCCGGGAGCACTCCGGGCCAGCGGATGACCGCGGGTACCCGGATGCCGCCTTCGTAGACGCTTCCCTTTCCGCTCGCCAGGGGGGTGTTGCTGGCGCCGCCGCGCGCCGAGCCGCCATTGTCGCTCATGAACAGGACGATGGTGTTCTCCCTCATCTTCTCTTCGTCGATGACCTTGAGGACCTTGCCGATCTCCACGTCCATGGCATCGACCATGGCGGCGTAGACTCGCCGATCTTCGTTCTCGATGTTCTTGTAGCGGTCGATGAACTCCTGCGGCGCCTGCAGCGGGGTGTGTGGAGCGTTGAAGGTCACGTAGAGGAAGGTCGGCTTCTTCTTATCCCTTTTTCGCAGCAGGCGAATGGCCTCTTTTCCGATGAGCTGAGTCGAGTAGCCCTCCTCGACCAGCGTCTTGCCATCACGCTGCCAGTCCGGAGGCGGCGCCTCTCCCGGCTGGTTTCCGCCGGGGCGTCTGCGGAAGCCTCCGCCGCGCTGGTGGGTGTAGTAGTCGATGATGCCGCCTGAATGTCCATAGAAGCTGTCGAAGCCGCGCTTGTGCGGCAGGGCGGCCTCATCCCGGTTACCGAGATGCCACTTGCCGCTCATCAGGGTCTGGTAGCCCGCGCTCTTGAGCGTCTGCGGCAGCAGGTGTTCATCCATGGGGAGTACAGCATCTCCTCCAATCGGTCGGATGACGCCGAGGGTTAGAGGGGAGCGGCCGGTCAGCAGCGCTGTTCGGGTCGGGCTGCAGAAAGGGTAGACGTAGAAACGGTTCAGCTCGATTCCCTGCCTGGTGAGACTGTCGATGTTGGGAGTTTTGATGACGCTGTCATGGTAGCCGACATCGTTCCAGCCGAGGTCATCGGCGACGAAGATGACCAGGTTGGGGTGTTTCAGTTTTTCCTGTCCGCTCGAGTCCGACACTCCAGCGGCTGCAATGATTGCGAGGAAGGCGAGTATTCTGTAATTAGGTTTCTTCAAGCTCCGATGGCGCATGGGCAGATTTCATCCTCTCCTGTTGGGAATCCGGGCAGAAACTACAAGTATTCTTATTCAACCCCGCGTTCATTGGAATGGTATAAACTATTCTCTCTAAATGTCTTGGGTGAGCGAAGCGGGTTTTCGGACAGATGGCGGGAGTTTCGGGACTGATTTCCTGTGTACATCTTCCGGTCGGGATCAATAAACGCTTGTAGGGCGTTCTGGCGTCATTGAGAGTGATGTCATTGAGAGACGGTCCCAATCTAACCTTTTGATTCTTCGGGTGAACGATCGCGATGAGTATCGACCAGTCAACAGCGGTAAAAGGTCTCATGAAAGACCGGGCCCGGTTGATCGCCTACATCTATGCCATCGTTCGTGACTGGCATTTGGCCGAGGATCTCTTCCAGGATGTATCCGCCCTGGCGGTCGAAAAACATGACAGGATTGTCGATTCCGATCACCTGCTGCTCTGGGCGCGCAAGGCTGCCCGCAACAAATCGCTCGAGGCTCTCAGGAAGAGAAAGTACACGCCCCTGACTCTGGCCGATGACGTGATCGAGCTCCTTGACGGAGCCTGGCTCGATATTGACAGGACTGACACCGACCTGGAGATCGACTACCTGAGGAGCTGTATCCAGAAGCTCAGCTCCCGGGCCCAGAGAGTGGTGAACCTGAAGTACGTAGAGGGACTCAGCGGTGTGCAGATTGCCGAGCTCGTTGGTAGCAAGGTCCACAGTGTCTACGTCTCTCTCACAAGAGCCCATCGCAGCCTCGAGTCCTGCATTCAGAAGCAACGGCTGAGAGCGGAGCATGGCAATGCCTGAAATCCCCGACAGCTTCTACGACCTGGTCCATCGCTATTTCGATGGAGAGCTTGACCCTGCTGAGCTCGGGGAGTTCAACGAGCTGCTGCGCACGCGGCCGGAATTGCGTGAAGCCTTCGCCGCGCTATGCGTTCGAAGCCGGATGGTGCGTGAAATCGGCGAGCCTCAGCGCCAGGCCGAGATTCATACCGCCGACAGCTCGACTGGAGTCGTGTCCCAGCTCAAGTTTGCCCGGGATACGGCTCAGGGGCGCAGGGTTCGCGCTCCCTGGGGGAAGGCGCTTGCCGCCATGGCTGCATTGGCTCTTTTGTCCGTTGCTCTTTTCTGGAGTTTTCGGCAGTCGGGTAATACCCCCCGGTTCACTGCTGAACCTGTCGATGCCGACCGTTCCGGGAGTCAGCAGGTCCCCGGCCAGGCAGCGAAGAAAAACTATATCGCCCGGCTGGTACAGGTGGTCAAGGCGGAGTGGGGGGAGGAGAATCCCGGCCTTAAAAAGGGAGCCAGGCTCTCTGAAGGGAAGATCCGGATCGAGTCCGGGCTGGCCAAGCTGCGGTTCTCATCCGGGGCCAAGGTCACCCTCGAGGGACCTGCTGAATACGAGATCATCTCCAATGACCTGACCCGCCTGGTCTCGGGTCGTCTCTCCGCGAAGATTCCCAAGAGCGCGATCGGCTTCAAGGTCGATACTCCCACGGCGAGGGTTCTCGACCTGGGTACGGCGTTCGGGGTGGATGTGGATGACCAGGGCGCCACCGAGGTGGCGGTCTTCGAGGGAGAGGTCGAGGTCGAGCTTCCGGACCCGGTCGAAAGCAGGAAGGGTAAAAGGCTTATCACCCACGGCAACTCGGTTCGTACCGAGGCGGGGGCGAAAGAGATCAGCGACACGCTCTACGATGTCAGCAAGTTCAGGAAGACCTGGCCGGTGACCGCCGGGATGGTTTCCACCGCGGGCATGGTCAAGTTCGCTCCTCCCGGCCTGCTCAGCACCCTCCTCGAGCATGAGGATGATGACCACCTGGTGATTCTTCCCGAGCGCGGCAGCTTCACCGTGTCGAAGAAGCTCAAGGCACGTGTGAACATTACGGTTCCGGGCGAGTACAGCAAGCGCGGCAGCCTGGAAAACGGACGGCTTGAGCCCGGGCGTGTACTGGCGAGCTACCTGGTCCAGTTCAACCCGGTCGAAGAGGGTAAGAAAAAGCGGGAACAGAAAAACCTCCGGCTGGTCGGAATCGCGACCTTCGAGAGGCCCATCGCCGGGGTGATCACCGCGACAGGCCTGCTGCGGGCAACAGATAAGACTCTTGGTGGTCATTCCGAGCCACTGGTCGTTAAAGGCCGGGGACTCGAAATCGGTACGCGCAGGCCGGTCGATACGGTGATCCTCAGTGACGATCGCAAAACCCTCGTCCTTGACCTGCATGTTTCAGGCGGGCAGATCGACCAGATCCGGGTTCTCGTCGAGGGTGAGGAATGAACGGTCTGAAAGAAAACAGTTAACGGCTTCAAATCTCAGTACAATCGGGCCTCTTCGGCCGGGTTGGTTTACTCGCCGGGGGAACCCTTTCCCGGTTCTTTAAATCGTCTTCGATTCAGTAATTTCCATTAAAGGAGGAATTCTCATGAAGGCTATGTTCAGTTTTTTGACGGTATTGGTTCTTGTCGGACTCTCCAGCAGCCCCCTGCTTGCCCAGAAGAAGGGTAAGAGGACCAAGGGACCGAGCCTGTTCTCAGCCCAGGTCAAGAAGGCCGTTCCCGGTATCGATGCGGTTGTCAGTCTCAGTGATGAGCAGAAGGCGAAGTACGCCGAGGCCCAGAAGGCGATGGTCGCCTCCGAAGCCTATGCCGCTGCCACCAAGACGATCAAGAACAAGGATGCCAGCAAGGAAGATCGCAAGGCAGCCCAGACCGCCATCAAGACGGCCAAGGCCGGACTTGCCGGCAAGTTGAACGGGATCATCGGTGCTGATAATGCAACGCTCGTCAAGAAGGTCAATGCTGTAGTGGCCAGTGCCCAGAAGGATCTTCGCAGCGAGTACAAGGACAAGTTGAAAGAGGCCAGGAAGGATAAGGAAGCTACTGCAGCCCTCAGGAAGGAGATAACGGCCAAGGCCGCTTCATCTATTTCCGAAAAAGTGAACGCTCTTCTCAGCGATGCCCAGAAGGAAGCCATCAAGAAAGCTTCGACCAAGGGCAAAGGCAAGGGCAAGAAGAAGCGTGAAAAAAAGGGCAAGAAGAAAGAAGAGGCTGACAATTCGTAAGATTCAGCTATAATCCTTTCTAACGGTTTCTTTAAAAGCGTCCCTCATGCGCAAAACGCAAGAGGGACGCTTTTTTTATGGCTGCATTTCCAGGTCACCACCGGGGGAGATCGCCTGCTTGCAGCGAAGACACCTCAGCCAGCGAGGCTTAGCCACGCCGCCTCGATTCTTTTGAACACGGCTCGCCAGGTGAATGGTGCCAGGAGATCTCCGGGATCCTTTCCCGAGTGGGGTGATGGGGCGTCGAGGGCCTGTTGAAGAGTGTCCGAAAGATCTTTCGCAAAGCCTGGGAGCGCTCCGGCTGTCGGCTGGTCGATCTTCTCCATCTCCGGCAGCTCCACGGTGTGGAGAACACCGGGCAGGTGGGGGATGATGCCTGAGCGCACTCCAGGCAGCGCTGTGCAGACGGGTTGGCAGCCGCAGGCCAGGGCCTCAACCAGCACCAGTGGCAGGCCCTCGTAGAAGGAAGGCAGTGCGAAGACCTTGCAGCCGCGCATCAGCTCGGCGAGCCTCGGCTGGTCTACACGTCCGTGATAGATGAGCGCATCGCCGAAGGTTTTCATGCGTCCAAGCAGGCGATCGGCTTCCTCTCCTGATCCACTCCCGGCGATTTCCAGCCGGGTTCCCGGCCGGCTGGACTGCAGAAGTTCAAAGGCATCCAGCAGGGATGAGAGCCCCTTGCTCTCGCTGATTTTTCCGGCATAGAGGATGGAGTCGCCGCGCTCTTCTATGCCAGCGGTGCAGTGGAAGAGATCCTCCCTGTAGCCGGCTCCGACAACAGCAACCTGTTGTTTTGTGAGCCCATATTCCTCCTGGTAGAGCCGGGCATGCTCCTGGTGCAGAACGACGAAGAGATCGTTGCGTCTGCAGCCTTCCCTGATCTCATCGGTGAGGTGGGGGCACAGGCCGAGTTGCCTCAGGCCCGTTCCATGCCCGTGGACGATGACGGGGGCGCTCCCCGCGACATCCTTCAGCACCGAGGATAGGATCCAGGCGTGGTGGGCGTGGATGATGCCGGGTTTGAATTCGTCGAAGATCCTTGAGAGGGTGGTAGCCCAGGCGGCCCGGTAGGAGGAGATCTGTTCCACGGTCATCTCTGAGAACCTGGTGCTCGGGTAGGGCATGACGTCACTCATTCCGGGTACGTCAAAGTCGAGGGAACTCTCCCCTCCATTGCCGAACTCCAGGCGTGAGATCTCACCGGGCTCGAGGCCATCGATGGAACAGGTGTCTCCCGCGGGCACGCCGATGAGGGCGTGCTGCTGCCAGCCTGCCGTGGCCGCTTCCCTGGCAACGGCATCGAGGGTGACCCCGCTGCCGGTGAGCGACGGACGCTGGGAGAGTGTGTGGAGGACCCGGGTCTGCATGGGGACTGATTGTACGGAAGCCACGGCTCTGAATACAGTACACGTGCCGGGGGGAGATCAGTTGAATGGGTTGCCGCGTCGCCCGTATCATGAGGCGAACTCACCAGGAGGATCCATGGATAGAAAACAAATCTTAATACCAGGTAGCCTTTGGCAGCGGTTGCCGCTGCTTGTATTTTTCCTGTTCGCCGCAACCGCCGGAGCTGAAGAGGCGGGTGGGCCCTGGAAGAAGCACGTTGTGCTCTCAGCCGCGGAGACCGGGGGCGGGGTCAATACAGTCCTGGCCAACGATTTCGATGGAGACGGCAAGCTCGATATCATCTCGAGCTTTTCAGGCAAGGTGGTGCTCCTGAAGGGCCCCGACTGGAAGCAAAGGGTTATCGTACATAAGCTGCCCACCAGCAGGCCGGGGAGGCCGGGCCGCGGGTGTATTCACAGCACCCTGCTGGATGTGGATGGAGATGGCGACCTGGACTTCTGCGGTTCTCACCAGGGGGTGTTCTGGCTGGAGTGCCCGGATAAGCCGTTTTCCACCGATTGGAAACGCCGCGAGGTGGACTCGGAGATCCAGGGGACGCATTGTCTCATCACCGGCGACGTGGATCGGGACGGAAAGCTCGACCTCATAGCCAACTCCGGCCGGGGGCCGGAGCAGACCCCGGTACCGTACTCGATCACCTGGCAGAAGATTCCCGCGAAGCCCCTGGAGGCCAAGAGGTGGATTCGAAATGTCTTCGCGGTTCGTGACGCCCCCGGGGCTTCTCATTACACAGGCTTCGGCGATGTGGATGGGGACGGCAGGCCGGACATCTCCTGCGCGGCCAAGGGTGGCGAGAGGTTTCCCGACGGCGAGTGGTTCGCCTGGTGGCAGCAACCGGAGGATCCCAGGAAGCCCTGGAAAAAGCACCTGCTCTCAGACAAGCAGCCCGGCGCGAGCAATATCCACCCGGTTGATCTCAACGGCGATGGCAAGATGGACTTCTTCGCTACCCGTGGTCATACCCGGGGCGTTCTCTGGTTCCGGGGCCCGGATTTCAAGGCGATCGAGATCGATCCGGACCTCGAGGGGCCGCACTCCCTCTCGACCGCCGATCTCGATGGGGATGGGGACATCGATGCCGCGACCTGCGGCAGGCTGAATGACGGGCTGGCGGTCTGGTACGAAAACGATGGCAAGGGCAGCTTTCGCCGCCACCTCGTTGGCAAGGACCAGGGCTCCTATGACCTCAGGACGGTCGACCTCGATGGGGACGGCGATCTCGACATACTCATCGCCGGTCACAACAGCAAGAACATCGTCTGGTACGAGAACCCGCTGAAATAGCCGGCGCCCGCGGGCCGGGATCACTCTCCGGGTTTTTCCTTTTCAGCGTCGCGCTTCGCCTTGCGTTCGGCTCTCCGCTTCTCCCGCTCCGCGCGCTTCTGCTTCTTGTTCTTCTTGCCGGCGGCGGGCGCATCCGCGCTCCAGCGTTTCGCCGCGCCATTGGCCGGCTCCGCCATCTCATCGAGCCAGGTATCGTGGAGTCGCCTGAGTGTTTTTACCCGCTCGGGATGTTTCAGCGCGAGATCGTTCGCTTCGCCGATATCCGCCTCCAGGTCAAAGAGCTCCGTCCTGGCCTTGAGCCCTACCAGCTTCCATCTCCCGGCTCGGATGGCCCAGGCGCCCTTTCCCGCCGCCGAGCTCCAGTAGAGCTGGTCGTGGACCTTGTCGGTCTTTCCTTCCAGGGCGGGCAGGATGTTCCTGCCATCGAAGGGTAGCTTGCCCGCCTTGGCGGCGCCCACGGCCGCCAGGGCGGTGGGGAGGATATCGATGGACATGAGGGGGGCGGAGCAGGTGGTTCCGCCCTTGAGCTTCCGAGGCCAGGACACGATGAAAGGGACCCGCACACCACCTTCGTAGTCCTGCTGCTTGTAGCCGCGCAGCGGGGTGTTGCTGGCGCGCATGACCTTGGAGCCGCCATTGTCGGTGAGAAAGAAGAGCAGGGTGTCGTCATAGACGCCCTCGGCCTTGAGGGTGTCGACGATCTTTCCGACGCCGGTGTCGAGACTCCTGAGCATGGCCATCAGCGTGTTGCGGGCGGGATCATCGGTTTCCTTGCGGATGTCCGCTGCCGGCGCCTGGGCGGGAGAATGGACCGCGTTGTAGGCGATGTAGGCGAAGAAGGGCTTGTCCTTGTGGCGCCTGATGAAGGAGACAGCCTCCTCGGTGATCCGGTCGGTCAGGTACCCTTTGTCCTTGATGGGCTTGAGCCCCCGGTAGATCGGATGATCAGGAGTGTTGAGATCGAAGTAGTCGTGCGCTCCGCGGCCCATGAAGCCGTAAAACTCATCGAAACCCCGGTGCAGGGCGTTGTACTTGATGTCGACCCCAAGGTGCCATTTTCCGAACGCGCCCGAGGTATAGCCCGCCTTTTCCAGGTGCTGGGGAAAGAACGTCTCCGACAGGGGTACGCCGGAGCCGCCCTCGCCCGCGGTGTAGATGCCGAAGCGCTGCTGGTAGCGTCCGGTCATCAGTCCGGCGCGGGTGGGGGAGCAGACATGTCCGCTGGTATAGCCCGCTGTACAGATGACGCTCGAGCGGGCCAGCTTATCGATGTTCGGGGTGCTGACCTCCTTCGGGTGGTGCGGATTGTAGCTGACATCGGCGTAGCCCTGGTCGTCGGTGAGGATGACGACGATGTTCGGTTTCCGGCCTTCGGCCGTACCGGCGCAAGCCAGCCACAGCGCGGCGGCTAAGGCCGCTGGCAGCAGCGCAGGGAGTCCGGTTGATGAAAAATACAGATGTTCCCTGTTTGGCGTTTTCAATATAGTCATTTTTTGCTCATCTGGACCAAGTCTCGTTAGAATACTCTCCTGATTATCATCAGCATCTCTACAGACACCAAGACGAAGCCGTGAAGCAAATCCTTTTGATTCTCATTTTCCTTTCGTTCGCCGGCTGGGGCCGGACGCAGGAGATTGACTTTAACCGGCAGATTCGTCCGCTGCTCAGCGACAATTGCTTTAAATGCCACGGTCCGGACCAGGGCAAGCGCAAGGCGGACCTTCGCCTCGATACCGAGCAGGGATTGCGCGCGGAGCTCGATGGTCAACAGCTGGTCACCCCCGGCAAGCCTGAAGAGAGCGAGCTCTATCTTCGTCTTGTCCACGAGGATGAAGACGAGCGTATGCCGCCAAAGAAAACCAGGCTGAAGCTCAGTTCCTCGGAGATTGAGCTGGTGAAAAAGTGGATCGCCCAGGGGGCGAAGTGGCAGGAGCACTGGTCCCTGCGGCCGCTTGAAAATCCAGCCCCGCCGAAGGCGGAGGGAAGCGACTGGCCGCGGAACGCGATCGACCAGTTTGTCCTGCGAGGCCTTCGCAAGGAGGAGTTCTCCCCTTCAGCCGAGGAGGACAAGGCCCGCCTGTTTCGCCGCCTGACCCTCGACCTCACCGGTCTGCCCCCGGGGCTCGAAGAGCTTGACAGCTACCTTGCCTCCGAGGCGCCGGATGCCTACGCCAAGGCGGTAGACAGGCTGCTCGAATCGCCTTCCTATGGAGAGCGGATGGCCTGGGACTGGCTCGACCTGGCCCGCTACGCCGACACCAACGGATTCCAGGGGGACAGCACGAGGAGCATGTGGCCCTGGCGGGACTGGGTGGTCCGGTCCCTGAACGCCAACATGCCCTTTGACAAGTTCACTGTTGAGCAGATCGCCGGCGATATGTTGCCGGATGCGAGCCTGGAGCAGAAGCTGGCCACCGGGTTCTGCCGCAACCATATGATCAACGGTGAGGGTGGGCGCATAGCCGAGGAGAACCGGGTTGAGTATATTTTTGACCAGATTGAGACGATAGGCACGGTCTGGATGGGGCTCACGGTTCAATGCGCCCGCTGTCACGACCACAAGTTCGATCC
>DCKY01000151.1:0-5688 GCA_002320775.1 Planctomycetes bacterium UBA1662 | reverse complement strand
CTCAGACAGCGTGACTACTACCAGCTCTTTGCCATTTTCAACCAGACTCCAGTTAACGGGGGTGGTCGCGACCCCGCGACACCTCCCGTGATCCGAGCCCCGGACTCTCTCCAATACGGCAAGCTCGATGAGCTGAACAAGGGGATCACAGCTTCGGCGCTGAAGGTGGAAAGGGTCGAGGAGCGACTCTTCACCAGGGAAGAAGGGCAGAACGCCTCGCAGTCCGAGGTGGCGAAGGGGCTTCCGAAGAAGGTCGTCGAGGCCCTGTCCCGCGGACCAGCGGAGCGCAATCCAGCCCAGTTGGGTGAGGTCGAGAAGCACTACAGGGAGGGCATGGCGGCCTATTCGGCTTTGCTCAAGAAGCTGCGAGAGCAGGTCGCGGAGAGAGAGAAGCTGGAGAAATCATTCGTCAGGGTGATGGTGATGCAGGACAAGCCCGGCTCACGTAAGTCCTTTATCCTCGACAAGGGGCTCTACAACCAGAAACGCGAAGAGGTCTCCGCCGAGGTACCCCAGAGCCTGCCCGCGCTGCCTGAGAAGGCGCCGCGAAACCGTTTGTCGCTGGCTCGCTGGCTTGTGGATCCATCTCATCCCCTGACCGCCCGGGTCACGGTGAACCGTGAATGGCAGAAGTTCTTCGGTACAGGGCTGGTGAAAACAGTAGAAGATTTTGGCGCCCAGGGCGAAAAACCAACCCATCCAGAGCTGCTCGACTGGCTGGCAAGTGAGTTCATTCGCGGCGGCTGGGATCTCAAGGCGCTGCATCGCCTGATTGTCACCAGCGCGACCTACCGCCAGAGCGCCAGGTGGACAGCCGAACTGGCGCGGAAGGACCCCGCCAACCGCCTGCTCGGTCGCGGGCCGCGCTGGCGAATGCCTTCCTGGATGATCCGTGACCACGCCCTCGCCGCCAGCGGCTTACTCGTCAACCGTCTCGGCGGGCCATCGGTCAAGCCCTACCAACCGAAGGGCGTCTGGGCCGAGGCCACCTTCGGCAAGATGCGCTACAGCCAGGACAAGGGCGAGAAGCTCTACAGGAGGAGCCTCTATACCTTCTGGCGGAGAATTATTGGGCCGACGATCTTCTTCGATACGGCGAAGCGCCAGACCTGCGAGGTCCGGAAGATTTTGACCAACACTCCCCTGCACGCCCTGGCTACGCTCAATGATGTTACCTATGTCGAGGCCTCCCGCGCGCTGGCGCAAAGGGTCCTGGAGAAGGCTGGCCCCGAGCCCGCCGACAGGGCGACGATGGCGTTCCGGCTCGTTACCTGCAGGCGTCCGGATGCCGACGAGCTGAAAATCCTTCTTGGAAGGCTGGCGATCCTGAAAGAACAGTATTCCGCTGACCCGGGAGCCGCCGCGAAGTTGCTCTCGGTCGGGGACTCGCCCCGCAACACGAAGCTGGATGCCATCGAGCACGCGGCCTTCGCCGGTCTCTGCTCCCTGATACTGAATCTCGATGAGGCCCTGACGAAATAAGATGAACATGGATCCCGTAACGCAACACAGCGCGCAGCTCACTCGGCGGCATTTCTTCGGCCGCAGTTCTACCGGCATTGGCGCGGCCGCGCTGGCCTCGCTGCTTGGTGGCGGAGCCACGGCGGCTCCAGGCGCCTCCGGCCTTCCACATTTCGCCCCCCGGGCCAAGCGGGTGATCTACCTGTTCATGAACGGCGCGCCAACCCACGTCGATCTCTTTGACTACAAGCCGAAGCTGAAGGAACTGCATGGCAAGCCGGTGCCCCAGGAGTATGTCGGCGGCAAGCGCTTCAGCACCATGACCGGCAACCCCAAGGGCAAGCTCATGCTGTCACCGGTCGAGCCGTTTCACCGACGCGGGCAGAGTGGCGCCTGGGTGAGCGACCTCATGCCGCACACAGCCGGAATCGCCGATGACCTGTGTTTTATCAAGAGCATGTTTACCGAGCAGGTGAACCATTCACCTGCGGTAACCTTCTTCCTGACTGGATCGGAGATGGCCGGGCGGCCCAGCATGGGTTCCTGGCTGACCTACGGCCTCGGCAGCGAGACGGACAACCTCCCGGCCTTTACCGTGATGACCTCGGTGAGCAAGGGTACGTCCTGCGGCCAGATCTTCTACGATTACTATTGGAGCAGCGGCTTCCTTCCCTCGCGTCTGCAGGGGGTCAAGTTCCGCAGCGGAGGCGACCCGGTGCTCTATCTGTCGAGTCCCGACGGCGTGAGCCGCCCGGTGCGCCGGGGGATTCTCGACGACCTCGCGAAGCTCAACGAGCTGCGCTTCCGTGATGTGTCGGACCCGGCGATCTCGACTCGCATTTCGCAATACGAGCTCGCCTACAAGATGCAGGCGAGCGTTCCGGAGCTGAGCGACATTTCGCAGGAGCCCCAGCACGTCCTCGACCTGTACGGACCGCAGGTGAAGGAGCGGGGCACCTTCGCCCACAATTGCCTCATGGCCCGGCGGCTGATTGAACGCGGCTCGCGGTTTGTTCAGCTGATGCACGCCGGCTGGGATCAGCACAATAGCATCACCACCGAGCTCTATAACCAGTGCAGGGACACAGACCAGCCCTCAGCGGGGCTGGTGATGGACCTCAAGCAGCGCGGCCTGCTGGAGGACACCCTGGTGATCTGGGGCGGCGAGTTTGGTCGGACACCGTTTATCCAGGGTAACATCAAGAACCGAAGGCGCTGGGGGCGCGATCATCATCCCTACGCCTTTACCACCTGGATGGCCGGTGGCGGTGTGAAGCCCGGCATCACCTGGGGCGCATCGGATGACCTGGCGATCAACTCGGTCACGGACAAGGTGCACGTCCACGACTTCCAGGCGACCATTCTTCACCTGCTGGGAATCGATCATGAGCGCCTGGATTTTAAATTCCAGGGCCGCCGCTACCGCCTGACAGATGTCCACGGCAAGGTGGTCAAGGGGATCATAGCCTGAGTGGCCGCTCCTGTTGTTCAGTGGCCAAGGGCGTAGTAGGTCTCGTAGTAGCGTCGCGCGCTCCTCGCCGCCTCGTCCCAGTCCCAGCCTCCATCGAAGCGGTCCGGGCTGAGGCTTCGGACGTAGGGTGAGGGGGAGGGGTCGAGGATCGACTCGACGAGGTGTCGGCCGATACCGGCGGAGCCGGAAACTCCGTGGGCATTGCAGCCTCCGGCCATAACGAAACCTTTCACCTTTGAGCTCTCGCCGATGATAAAGCGTCCGTCCGGGGTGAAGGTCGGCCAGCCCTTGAAGACGCTGCGTACGCCAAGCTCGTTCACGGTCGGGATGTGCGGTGACAGCTCCTCGGCGAACTGCCCGAGTACGTCGTAGTCTTCTTCTATGAGCGGCTGCTCATCGCCAAGGGCGATCTCGCGGGGATCGTTGGACAGAGACCGGGGTTCCCACCCTCCGCAGAGCAGGGAGTTGACCTCTCCACGCAGGTAGAGTGTCGCGTCGGGTATTCGCATCACCGGCAGGGTCGGCGCCATGCCATCGCATTCGACGGTGACGAAGAATTCGTGGCGCACAGGTATGATCGGCAGCTCGACGCCGATGCTCGCCGCCAGCTGGCAGGCGTGGGCGCCGGCGGCGTTGATGACCATCTCGCATTCGATCTCGCCGCGGTCGGTTTCCACCGCGCGTACACGACCCTTCTCAACCCGGATACCTGTAGCCCGGGTGTCGGTCTGGAAGCGTACGCCGAGCTTGCGAGCGTGCTCTACGTAGCTCATGGTCAGGTCGTAGGGCTGCAGGTAGCCATCGCTCGGACACCAGAGCACCGCCCGGGAATGGCTGAAGTCCATCAGGGGCCAGAGCTCCTTCGCCCTGTCGTTGTCGATGAACTCGGTCTCGAGCCCCGCCTCGTCGCAGACCTGCTTCATGCGGCGAAACTCCTCGACTCTCTCGTCGTTGAGCGCCACGCGCAGCGAGCCCACCTGGCGCCACCCCGGGTTGCTCTTCTCGTTTTTCTGCAGCCGGGAGAAGGTCTCTACCGACCACATTGCCAGCTGGACGCGTTCGGCTGTATTGCGTACCTGTCCGACCAGGCCCGCGGCCTGGGAACTGGTTGCCGCGGCTACTGTGGGCTCTTTCTCGATGAGGAGAATGTCCGTTTTGCCCGCCTCGGCGAGGCTGAAGGCCGCGCCGCAGCCAACCGCTCCACCTCCAACGATGACGATCTCGGCTTTTTCCTTACTCATTTGCGCAGTCCCTCCTCAGCCGTGCAGCCCGTAGTAGGTCTCGTACATGTGCTGCGACTGTTGCCGTGCCTCGTCCCAGTCCCAGTTTCCATCGAAACGGTCCGGGCTGAGGTTCTTGACGTAGGGGGAGGGTTCGTCCTCGAGCAGTGATTCGACGAGATGCCGGCCGATGCCGGCTGAGCCCGAGATCCCGTGGGCGTTGCAGCCGCCGGCCATGACGAAGCCTTTCACCTTTGAGCTTTCGCCGATGATGAAGCGTCCGTCGGGAGTGAAGGTAGGCCAGCCCTTTGAGATGTGCCGGATTCCGAGCTCATTGATGGCGGGAACCTGTGGCAGGACGTTCTCGCCCAGGAATTCGAGGACTTCCCAGTCCTCCTCCACGATCGGCTGTTCCCCGTTGAGGGGTACCGTGCGGGGGTCTGTCGAAAGCGAGCCGGTCTCCCAGCCTCCCACGAGGATCGAGTTGACCTCGCTGCGTACGTAGATCGAGGAATCGGGTATACGCACCACCGGCAGGGTCGGTTCGATTCCTTCACAGTCGATGGTCATAAAGAACTCGTGGCGCACGGGGAAGATCGGCAATTCAATTCCCACCGAGCTGGCCAGCTGGTAGGCGAACGCGCCGGCGGCGTTGATGACCATCTCGCATTCGATGGCGCCCTGGTCCGTCTCGACTCCGCTGACGCGCCCGTCGTCGAGTTTTACCTCCGAGACCCTGACACCGGTCCTGAAGTCTACGCCGAGCTTTCTGCCTTCGGCGGCGTAGCTCATGGTCAGGTCGTAGGGTTGGACATAGCCATCGGAGGGGCACCATAGCACGGCCTTGACTCCATCGAAGGTCATCAGCGGCCAGAGCTCGCGGGCCCTGTCGTTATCGATAAACTCGGTCTCGAGCCCGGCTTCGTCCGCGACGGTCTTCAGGTTTTTCAGCTCTTCGATGCGCTCATCGCAATGCGCCACCCGCAGCGAGCCGACCTGTCGCCAGGCCGGGCTCTCGGGGCTGTCAGCCTGCAGGCGCTCAAAGGTTTCCGCCGACCACATCAGGAGCTTGACCTCCTCGACCGTGCTGCGGACCTGGCCTACGAGTCCGGCCGCCTGGGAGGTGGTCTGGGTGGCGAGGCTGTCCTCCTTCTCCAGGAGGAGGATGTCCTTGCGCCCGGCCTCGGCGAGGCTGTAGGCCACAGCGCAGCCCACCGCTCCGCCTCCGACAATCACTGTTTGCGCTCTCTGGGGAAGTGTCATTTGACGGGTATTGAACAGGCAAGGTGGATCAGCTTGTGAGCCTGGATGCTGAGATGCCAGCGGGGATTCTCAAGGCAGTATTCCAGGGTGAGAGATGTGTTCTCGTTCAATCGCGGCCCATCCATCGGCTGCAGGAAGAAGTGGGTGTAATCCAGTCTCTCGAAGGTTTCCGGGCTCAGGCCCTCCTGGGGGTGGACCAGCTTGAGCTCGTCGCCGCTGTCGACGATCATCTCGGCGCCGGCCTTGGGGCTGACGCAGACCCAGTCGATTCCT
>DCKY01000146.1 GCA_002320775.1 Planctomycetes bacterium UBA1662 | reverse complement strand
GCGGTCTACGACGTCTACGTCTACATCAACGAGGGAATCGGCTTCACCACCGGCAGCTACGGCACCATGTACCTCAGCGGAGCCGGCACCTTCGGCAGCGGCGGCCCCCCTCCAGGAGCCTCCATCGCGGCGCAAACAGGCTACAGAACGCTCAACTCCAGGTGGACCAACACCGCCGGCGTCGCGGTTTACAGCGCCGACAGGGGCTTCATCCGCTCCAACGCCTCAAGGGCCGGCAACTACCTGCTGTTCGAGGGTGTTACGCTCGACACGCTGACGATCACCCCCTGGATGGCGAACGACCAGTCCAACTTCCACGGGGTCGGCATGACCGGCATCCAGCTGGTCCCGATTCGTTCCGAGGACTGCGACAACGGCACCGATGATGACGGCGATGGAGACATCGACTGCGAAGACAGCGATTGCCCGGCCTGCCCCGAGATCTGCGACAACGGTATCGACGATGATGAGGACGGCGCCGCCGACTGCGACGACACCGACTGCTCCGGGGCTGAACCCTGCCGGGCTCTTCCGTTCATCAGGGGAGATCCGGATGGAAATGGAACGGTGCAGCTTACCGATGGGATCTTTATCCTGAACTTCCTCTTCCTCGGGGGTGATTCACCCGGTTGCTTCGAGGCTGCCGATGCCGACGACAACGGCTCGATCCAGATGACCGATGGGATCTATATTCTGAACTTCCTCTTCCTCGGAGGAGCCGCGATGCCAGCTCCCCACCCGGACTGCGGAACCAGCGGAGGAGATGAGGAACCCGGCTGCGAGGCGTCCAGTCCGGCCTGCGGTTGAACCGGGTCAATGGCTCCCAGGCGACCGGCCTGTGATGACCAGGCCCTGTAAACCCCCCAACTCTTGATGGAGCTACCCCTTTTTTTACCCGTACAATGTAACGGGTCTGAAACGAGACGCGCCCGCCGCCGGGTCAGCGGAGGCGGAGCGGTCCGGTTTTTCTTTCTAACATGATGAACGTCCCGGTCGAACCGGGGAGGATACAGATGCGCCACCTGGCTATTGTTTCACTTGTGTTCCCGGCCTGCCTGCTCACGATCGCCCCCGCCTCGGCGCAGGAATTCGATATACCGCTCAGGATCAACATGGGAGGAGCCGAGGTCGTCGATTCAAACGGCAATCTGTGGCTCGGCGACGAAGGCGTCGATGCCGACCCGCTCAACATTCGCCCCAACGACCTCGGCGGCGCCCAGGCCATCCCGAACTGGGCCAACCCCTTCCCCGCCAGCGTCGAGGCTCTCGGCTTCGGCAGAACCGCAGAGGATCTCTCCATCTTCAGGAGCATCCGCTGGGACGTCGGCGGCGATGGCCAGGACTGGTACATGGAGCTGCCGGTTCCCAACACGGTCTACGAGGTGAACATCTACCTGTGCGAGGCCGGCGGAGACGGGCGCCACTACTCGATCTCGCTCGAAGGTGAAATCGTCGAGGAGGACGTTCACAGCCTCGCATTCCCCACAGGGGAAGGTATCCTCCCGGGGCAGAACGTGGCCGGCGTCTACTCCTTCGAGGTCGAGGTGACCGATGGCTCCCTCACCCTGGGGATGCTGCCGCCGCCGGCTGGAACACCGGGCGCGGCCGACATCAACCCCATCCTCAACGGCCTTGAGATCCTTCCGCTGGACCCGAATTTCGACCCCTGCGAAAGCCCGGACTTCGGACACTGTCCCGGGCGTCTCCAGTGCGAGATTCCGGGCCAAGATCTTGGCCCCAACCACGCCCTCGGAGGGCTCGCGGCGCAGTCGTCCCAGGGCTGGGGGGGAGTGCCTGAGCGCGCCATCGACGGTAATACCGATGGCATGTGGGGTGCCGGAACGACCACCCACACCAATGGAGCCCCCTCCTGGTGGGAGGTCGATCTGCTCGACACCTACGATATCGGCACCATCAGGCTGTGGAATCGGCTCGACTGCTGCTCCGAAAGATTGACCAATTTCACCGTGTCCATTTTCGATGCGGACCGGAACCTGATCTGGGAGGAGCTCTTCCTTCCCGACAACTCCCGTATCAACGGCCCGAACTTCACCATCAACGAGGTGGAGACCGAAGGGCAATTCGTACGCATCTCGATACCTGGAGCCTACCTGAGCCTCGCCGAGGTCCAAATCTACTCGGGAGTGATCGAAAATGACATCGCCCCCGTGGCCCAGGTCTCCTGGAGAGCGCCGCGGTGCGTGGCGCCGGCAGGCTACAACGTCTACCGCAACGATGAGCTGATCCTCGAGCTTCCGGGCGACGCCATCGGCTTCGAACACGAGCCCGACCGCCGAATCACCAACTACCGCATCGAGACCATCTCCGCCGACGGGGGCCAGGCCTGCGCGCCGATGACCTGTACGGCCTTCAACGACTCCATGCCCCTGGAGGCTCCGTTCAGGATCAACATGGGAGGCCCGGAGATAGAGGACTCTGAAGGAAATGTCTGGCTCGGTGACGCGGGAGGAGATCCGTTGAATATCAGGCCCAATTTTACCGGCGGCAGCAACGAGATCCTCGCCTGGAGCAACCCGACCTTCGAAAGCATCGAAGCTCTCGGGTTCGAGGTGCAGGATGCCGACATCTTCAGGAGCATCCGCTGGGATAACGCCGGAGATGGAGACGCCAACGACTGGTACATGGAGATTCCCGTCGCCAACGGGATCTACGAGGTCTACTTCTACCTCTGCGATGCCAGCGATGGCCGCCACTACAAGATCTCCCTCGAAGATGAGCTCGTCGAGGAGGACGTCCACCAGCTCGCCTTCCCCACCGGCGAAGGCATCGTCCCCGGGCCCAACCAGGTCGGGGTCTACTCCTTCCTCGCCGAGGTTGAGGATGAAAGCCTCTCCATCGGGATGTTGCCCTGCCGCGACTGCCCCGGCGTCGCCGACTTCAACCCCATCCTGCAGGGACTCGCGGTGCTGCCGACGGATCCCAACGCCGACCCCTGCGACAACCCGGTATTCAACCCGCGCTGCGCCCGGGACATCGTGTGCGAGGAAGCCGGCGGAGAGGCCGCCATCTCCTGGACCGCGTCGGAATGCTTCGAGCCCGTGGGCTACCAGGTCTTCCGCAACGATGAGCTCATTCTCGAGCTGGCCGGGGACGAGACCCGCTTCGAAGACATCATGGAGAGCCGCGTCAACCTCTACCGGATCGAGACCCTCGTCCCGGAAGGGGTGGCGCCCTGCCCGCCCCTGACCTGCTCGCTTGGATCCTCGATCCCCTTCGACATTCCCCTGAGAATCAACATGGGCGGGCCCGAGGTCGAAGATTTCAACGGCAACGTCTGGCTCGGCGACGAGCTCGGAGTCGGCGATGCGCTGAATATCAGGCCGAACGACGCCAACGGCACCAATACCATACCTAATTGGTGCGCGGCCAACCCCGCGGCCATCGCGGAGCTGGGCTTTGATCCAGCCGGACCGATGGTCTCCGCCCTCTCAAGCATCCGCTGGGATGTCGACAGCCTGAACAGCCCCTTCGACATCGAGCTCGCGGTGCCCGATGGCGACTACTGGCTGAACCTCTTCTTCTTCGAGTGCTGCTGTGACAACCGTCACTTCCAGATCTACGTCGAGGAAGAGCTCCTCGCCGAGGATGTCCATCGCGCGGCCTACGCCGATGCGCTGGGAGATGTCGGCCGCTACTCCTTTGAGGGCATCGAGGTCACCGATGGAAGTCTCTCGATCCGCTTCGTCGGAATCGCCGGCGGCGACGTCAACTCCATCCTCTCGGCGATCGAGGTGCTGCCGGGCGACTTTGACCCCTGCGATGATGAAAACAACCCCGACTTCGGCCGCTGCGCCGGAAACGTACAGTGCTTCGTCGATGGCCCCAACAAGGCCCTCGGCAAGCCGGCGACCCAGTCCTCAACAGGCTGGGGCGGCAACCCGGAGAGAGCCGTGGATGGAAACACGGATGGCCAGTGGGGTGCCGGAACGACCACCCACACCAATGGAGCCCCCTCCTGGTGGGAGGTCGACCTGCTCGACACCTATGACATCTCCGAGATCGTTCTGTGGAACCGCCTTGACTGCTGCTCCGAGCGGCTGACGAACTTCGCCATCACGATCCTGGACGCCGATCGCAACGTGACCTTTGAAGAGGTCGGCCTTGACGCCCTGAGCCAGGCGACCTTCTCGCTTGACGCGGACGGCGCCCCGGGACAGTTCGTGAGGGTCTCGATGCCGGGAGCCTACCTGAGCCTCGCCGAGGTCCAGGTGTTCGAGTTAGACGCCGGACCGAGTGCCGTCGCCGTCTCCTGGGATCCCCCGGTCTGTGTCGAGGCCAGAGGCTACAACGTCTACCGCAACGAGGAGCTCTTCCTCGAGCTGCCCGCGGACACGACGAGCTTCGAGGATGAGCCGGTGAGCCGGGCGACGGTCTACCACATCGAGACCGTCGTAGCCGGCGGCGAAAACTCCTGCGATCCGCTCATCTGCACGGTGACCGACAACCGGCTGCCTTTCGACGTCCCGCTGCGAATCAACGCCGGCGGCCGGACCGTCACCGATGAAGAGGGCCGCACCTGGATCGGCGACCCGGGCCTCAACAACGATGTGCTGGGCCTGCGGGCGGATCCGCTTGGCGGCGCCCAGGTCGTAGAAAACTGGTGCGCGGCTGATCCGTTCGGCCTCGAGGAGCTCGGCTTCGATCCCGGCGACCCCGCGACCAACGAGATCTTCCAGAGTATTCGCTGGGATGTAGGCACCGATGGCATCAACTGGGTCATGGAGTTCCCCGTTCCCGACGGCAACTACACCGTGAACCTGTACTTCATCGAGTGCTGCTGCGCCGACCGCCACTTCAAGGCGGAAATCCAGGGCGAGCTGGTGATCGATGACATTCACCAGGACCTCATGACCGGGGTGAGCGGCAACTCGATCGAGGGTGTAGAGGTCTTCGACGGCCTCCTCCAGATCGCCCTCCTCCCCTGCGCGGATCCGGAATGCCCCGGCGGCGTCAACGGAGACGCCCTGGTCTCAGCCATCGAGATCCTTCCCGAGGACCTCGTGCTGCCGCCGAACGAGATCTGCGACAACGGCATCGACGACGACCGCGATGGGCGGGCGGATTGCGACGACACCGACTGCTCCGAGACGGCGCAATGCCGGGAGCCGGCCGAGCCGACCTTCGTACGCGGCGACGCCAACTCCGACGGCAGCATCAACCTGACCGATGGCGTCGTGCCGCTGCTCTACCTGTTCTCAGGCGGAACGCCCCCGGGGTGCCTCGACTCGGCGGACACCAACGACACCGGCAGCATCGAGATCACCGATGCGATCATCATCTTCAGCTGGCTGTTCTCCGGCGGCGCCGCGCCGGCGGAGCCCTCTCCGCTGAGCCCGGGCTACTCGCCCGAGAACTGCGCCGAGGATCCGACAGATGACGGTATCGGTTGCGACCGGCCTTCTCCTGTGTGTAATTGATTCCCCCTGCGGCCGCGGCCCCCGGCCGGGGCTGAAGAGACGGGCGCCTCCAGAGAAACACGCGGAGGCGCCCGCTTCTTTTCCACGGGCGAAGGGATCAGAAGAACCTGCTCATGATGCCCCAGCCGACGAAGAGGCTCACCGCCAGCGCGAAGATGTCGAGCCCGACCACCACCGCGCCCCGGACACTCCCCAGCGACCAGCGGAAATAGCCCATGTCGGGACGGCTGATGCGCCAGACCAGGACCAGGGCCACCACGGGAAAAACCACCGCCAGGAGCACCGTGAAGATCCGGATCCCGTAGACCGGGTTGATGCGCAGGAAGAGCAGGCTGGCGGAGGCGGCAATGAAGAGCGCGATAGCGATGCGGAAAGAGCGGGATTCCATTCGCACCTTCAGGTTGCCCAGGTCAAGCATGGCGTAGGCCCCGCAGACCATCCAGCCGATGCCCGCGGTCCAGGCAGCGATAAAGAAACCCACGAGGAACACCAGGCGGGCGGAGCTCCCTGCCAGCGGCTCCAGCAGGGCCGCGAGATCAGTGGCGTTCTCCGGCACGATCCCGAAGGGCCGGGCGACTGCTGCCGCGGCCGCCATCACCGGCAGGGCGACGATCCCCGCCGCCGCGATGCCTACACCGTAATCCCAGCGTGAGCGCTGCAGGATGCGAGCCTGGCCCAGCGGATTCGATGAGCGCCAGCCCTTCTCGATCATCGTGTAGGGATAGATCAGGATGAGCCAGGCGTTGATCATGCTGCCCGCGTTCTTCTGGATCAAGCCAAGCCATTCCGCGCGGTCTGATTCCGGCCCGGGGATGCTGGGGATCAACCCCGCGGCCGCTGCCGACCATGGGGCGTCGGCGGCAACCGCCGCCAGGGCGAAGAGCCCGATCAGCAGGATGAGTGCGAAGACAAAAAACAGTTCTATCCTGCGGTAGACCCCCAGGACCAGCAGCGCCGTGGCTGCCAGCCCCGCGAGCGCCCCGCCGACCTCCGTCGGGATGCCGGGGTTGAGAGTGCTCAGCACATGGGCACAGGTGTTCCACTGTGAATAGGCACCGATGATTGTCGTGACGACCACGGTGACGAAGAGATAGATCGAGAAGACGGGGTGGACCTCCTTGAAGATCGACAGCGGTGTGCGCCCGAAGCGGAGATAGTAGCGCGCCGACATGTCCATCAGCGTCCAGCCGGCGAGGCCGAGTACGAAGAACGTCCACCACATGTCCATGCCGAAGAGGGCGCCCATCTTGGTGGCGATCGCGATATCCCCTGTACCGATATAAAACGAACCGACCAGGGCTCCGGCTCCCACGCCCGCCAGCGCGCGGCCTGACAGCAAGGGCAGCTTCGCGCTCCATGGCTTCATGGCGATTCCTCCTGCTCCCACCAGGCCTCTTCGGGCTCCGCCAGCTCGGCATCCTTCACCGTCCGCCACCCGCCGGATTCACCCAGGCGCAGCAGAAAAAAGACGAAGAAGGGGAGAAAAAGAAGGGCAACGATGGTGGGGTAGAGGATTGAAAGAAGCCCCCGGGGAGGCAACGGCCCCCTGACAGTAGCCACCTCGAAAGGCAAGACCTCCTCACCACCCTCTCCAGCCGAGATCCTGAGCTCAAAAGTACAGCTCCCTGGCTCGGCGGTTTCGAGCGCCAGCAGGTCCCTGAAAGCAAAGCGCTCCGTATCACCGGGGCCAAGCTCGAAGCCGGCCTCAAGGCTCTCCGGCCCGGCCATCGGCTTGAAAGCCCCAATGGGTATGCCGAGCGAAACCCGGATCGCCTTCTTTGCTCCGCCCGCGCCGGCCGGCCGGGAAAGAATGACCAGCACGTTGATCTTTTCCTTCAGCTGGGCCACATCGGTGCAGATGAATCGGTATTCGATGCCATCGAGCAGACCGGTCTTCTCAAAAGCCATCGCCCGCGGGGTAAAAAACACCTGGATGGCCAGCGCCAGGAAAAACAGCGCGGCAGAACCGCTCCGCCCTCTCAAGCCAGGGCCTCGCGCAGCTTGTCGAGGTAGCGGGGAACCGCCTTCAGCGCATCCTCCTTCGCCTCGTATTCGAGCGCAACGTAGCCCCTGTAGCCGGCGCTCTTCAGGATGGCGGCGATGCGCTTGAAGTCGGCCTCTTCAGCCGCCTTCTTCCCCTCCCTGATATGCACCTTGACCTGTACGGCAACGGCATAGGGAGCCGCCTTCTCAAGGCTGGCGTAGACATCGGTGTGGAAGTTGCCCGTGTCGAGATTCACTCCCAGCCAGGGCGAATCGACTCCCTTGACCAGCGCGAGGAGCTGGTCGGCCGTCGAGGTGATCCCTCCGTGGTTTTCGATGGCAAGCAGCACGCCCTTTTTACCAGCGTACTCGCTGACCTCCTTGAGCCCCGCGATCGCCAGCTTGACGGCTTCCGCCTCGCTGCTGCCTTTCTTCGCCTTCCCGGCAAAGACGCGGATCGTCTGGGAACCCAGCAGGGCGACCACATCAATCCACGCCTTGACGTGGGCGAGCTGCTTGTCGCGCGCGGGCCCCGGAGGATGACAGAAGTCGTTTCCCAGGGGGGAGCCGGAGATGGCGAGACCGTTGACGTAGGCGCGGCGGCGCAGGGCGCAGATATACCCGGGCGACTTATCGCGAAAATAATACTCGGTCAGCTCGGTGGCCTGGAGCTCCTGCTCGGCGCAATAATCGACGAAGCCCTCGAGTGTCATCGTTGGTTTCTTGCCGGAGAGCTCACGCCTGAAGGAATAGGCCGCCAGGCTGAGCTGCAGGCTCGAACCATCGACCCGGTCCTTGACGAG
Organism: Planctomycetes bacterium UBA1662; assembly: GCA_002320775.1. GTDB lineage: Bacteria > Planctomycetota > UBA8108 > UBA8108 > UBA8108 > UBA8108. Next base: position 6,891 of record DCKY01000146.1, on the reverse strand, counting down.
CGAAGCGCCCGGCACCGGGGCGGAGGCCGCCCGAACAGCGTTTTGCTCGGCGGCCAGCAGGCCTCCAAGGGAAGCCGCCGCTACCGTACTCCTGATAAAATCTCTACGTTGCATGTCGCTGTTCCTCCTCGGGAAAGAGAGAGCCCGGATCAATCAGTCGTTTCAGAATAAATACTCTAACCTCTCCGTCTGGGCGCTCATAGCGTGCACAGAAAAGTCGGAGGGCGATTTTTTAATGTGAAAATCTTGAGACCCTCTCTCCCTTGAGGCCCGAAGTTGTGCTCAAAACCCGCCCACAAGCTGAGCTTTTACCCTGCCGGCCGGGCCGCAGGGGCTCTCCACCAGATCTTGATACCTCCCACAACCTCCGCTATATTAATTACATAGGCCAATGCGACTGCACCCTGATTGAGCTGGCAGGAGAACTGACGATGCTTAGGATCCCTGGATGCGCCGAAAAATTCTGCGATGGAATCAGGAGGAGATCTTTCCTCCAGATCGGCGGGCTGGCAATGGGAGGCCTCAGCCTCCCCGGCATCCTCGAGGCGCAGCAGGAGTCCGGGCAGAAACCGGGGGCGCATAAATCCGTCATCATGATCTACCTGCCCGGCGGCCCGCCGCACCAGGACATGGTCGATCTCAAGCCGGACGCTCCAAGCGAGGTCCGCGGCGAATTCAAGCCGATCCCGACCAATGTATCCGGAATCCAGTTCGGCGAGCTGATGCCGAAGCTCGCCGCGCGCGCCGACAAGCTGGTAACCATCCGCAGCATCGTTGGCGCCACCGGCGCCCACTGGGCCCACCAGTGCATGACGGGAAGAACCACAAAGAACCCTCCCCAGGGAGGCTGGCCGGAATTCGGTTCAACGGTATCCAGCATCCAGGGGCCCACGAACCCCTCGGTCCCTCCCTTCGTCAGCCTGTCCCCGGTCATGAAGCACACCCCCTACAACAACGGCTACCCCGGCTTTCTCGGAGTCGCCCACGCACCCTTCCGTCCCTCCGGTGACGGCAAAGACGACCTGGTGCTGAACGGGATCAGTCTCGACCGCCTCGGCGACCGCAGTCGGCTGCTCAGCTCCTTTGACCGCTTCCGGCGCGATACCGATGCCAGCGGGATGATGAAAGGCGTTGATGCCTTCACCCGCCAGGCGCTCGGCGTCCTCACCTCGAGCAAAATCGCGGGCGCGCTCGACCTCGACAAGGAAGACCCCAAGATACGGGAGAGCTATGGCAAAGGCACCGCCAAGGTGCAGGGAGATGCCGCGCCGAGGCTCATGGAACAATTTCTCATCGCCCGGCGCCTCGTTGAGGCTGGAGTGCGCTGCGTGACCCTCAGCTTCAGCTTCTGGGATTTCCACGGCAGCAACTTCAAACGCTGCAGGGAAAACGTCCCCGACCTCGACCGGGGCGTTTCGGCGCTGATCGATGACCTCTATCAGCGCGGTCTCGACAAGGACGTTACCGTGGTGGTCTGGGGGGAGTTCGGCCGCACCCCCAAGATCAACAAGAAAGCCGGACGCGATCACTGGCCGCAGGTCTCCTGCGGGTTGCTGGCCGGAGGCGGTCTCCGGACTGGCCAGGTCATCGGCTCGACGGACCGCACCGCGGCCCAGGCGAAGGACCGACCGGTTCACTTCCAGGAGGTCATGGCCACGATCTATCACAACCTTGGAATCGATGTGAACACCGCCACCGTCGGCGACTACAACGGGCGGCCCCACTACCTCGTAGACGAAGGGCGCCAGCCCATTTCCGAGATCATCTGAGGCCGTCTCACAGCTATTGTGAAGCCATGTCTTTATTGGCATTTCAGGCCCAAAATGCTTATCTTGGGGGCTTATCTTTATTGAAGATCAGGCGCTTTCTCTTCGTCATATGTACGACAGCTTGGAATCGGCGCCCGTCAATCTGGAACTGAGGAACCGTAGCAAGGAGGTTGCACGTGAGACGAAATGCATCACGTCGTGAATTTCTCCGCAACAGCTCAATGGCTGGAGTGGGGATGTGGATCGGGAATACCGTTATCGGCTCCCCACGCTCGCCAGCTGAAAAACTCAACGTCGCCTGTGTCGGCGTTGGCGGAAAAGGCTCCAGCGACATGGGCGCCTGCCGCGGCGAAAACATCGTGGCGATCTGTGATACCGACAAGAACCGGCTCAACCAGGCCGGCAGCAGGACCGCCAAGAAGGCTGAGAAATACACCGACTACCGCAAGATGCTCGATCGCAAAGACATCGACGCGGTGACGGTTTCGACGCCCGATCACAACCACGCCCCCGCGGCCATGAAGGCCATCAAGCAGGGCAAGCACGCCTTCGTGCAGAAGCCCCTCACCAAGACCGTCTTCGAGGCCCGCCAGCTGCGAGAGGCCGCCAAGAAGCATAAGGTCGCCACCCAGATGGGCAACCAGGGCACGTCCACCAGCGGACTGCGCAAGGGTGTCGAGGTGGTACAGTCCGGCGGACTCGGCAACGTAACCGAGATCCATGTCTGGACCAATCGCCCCGTCTGGCCTCAGGGCTCCAAGGCGATCCCCACGGTACCAAAAGCGGACAAGGTTCCCGAACACATGGACTGGAGCAGCTGGCTCGGCCCCGCCGCCGACCGCGACTACAGTCGTAGATATCTCCCCTTCGTCTGGAGAGGCTTCTGGGATTTCGGTACCGGGGCTCTCGGCGATATGGCTTGTCATACAGCCAACCTGGCGTTCTGGGCTTGTGAGCTTGAGCACCCCATCGCGATTCAGCGCGAGGAGATGGTCGGCAACAACGAGATCACCTACCCGACCTATTCGAAGATCCGCTTCGACTTCCCGGCGCGTAAGGGCTACCAGAGCGGCAAGCAATTGCCCGCCCTGAAGTTCTACTGGTATGACGGCTGGACCATCAAGGGTGGCCGCAAGACCTACAACACGCCTCCGAAGGAGACCTTTAAGGGCCAGCCCATCAGGCCATCGAATTCCGGCTCGCTCATGGTTGGCGACAAGGGAATGATGTACTCGCCGAATGACTACGGCAGCGGCTGGACGCTCTTCCCCGAAGAGTTCCGGAGCGGATACAAGGCGCCGACTCCCTGGATCCCCCGTTCACCCGGTCACGCCCAGGAGTGGATCAACGCCTGTAAGGGCGGCAAGCCCGCGATGTCGAACTTCGACTACGCGGCCCTGCTCACCGAGACGATCCTGCTGGGTAACCTGGCCATGAAAGTCGACGGCAAGATCGAATGGGACGGCCCCAATCTCAAGTCGCCCAACTCGCCAGAGGCGAACAAGTTCGTCCACTACGAGTACCGCAAGGGCTACGAGCTCTAGGAGACCGGCAGGTCACCTGGAGTTGTAACCGGGCTCGTCTCCTGCTGGAGGCGGGCCCGGTTTTTTCTGAACTCCCCCATCCCCCAAGGAGAATCCCTGTGAGCCAGTTCGCCACCCTCGACTGGGCCATCGTGATCCTCTACCTCCTGGGCTCCGCCGCCATCGGCATCTGGAGCCGACGCTACGTCAAGAATATGAGCGATTTCGTGGTGGCGGGACGCTCGCTGAAATCGCACCTCGGGATCGCCACCATGATCGGCACCGAGCTCGGGCTGGTGACGGTGATGTTCGCCGCCCAGAAGGGCTTCACCGGCGGCTTCGCAGCCTTTCACATTGCCCTCAGCGCCGGGGTCGTCTGCCTGGTGGTCGGCTGGAGCGGATTCATCGTCGTACCTCTTCGCCGTATGGAAATCATGACGATCCCCGAGTTCTACGAGAGGCGTTTCGGACGCGGTGTGCGCATCCTCGGAGGTCTCATCCTGGCACTGTCGGGAATCCTCAATATGGGGATGTTCCTGAAGGCCGGGTCGATCTTTGTCGTAGAGGTTACCGGGCTCGAGGAAAACACCATCAAGTGGGTGATGACCGCCCTCCTGACGCTGGTGCTCTTCTACACAATCCTCGGCGGGATGTTCTCCATCGTGCTAACGGACTACGTACAGTTCGTCGTCCTTTCGGTCGGCCTCATTGTCACGACACTCTTCGCCCTCAACGAGCTCGGCTGGGAGCACATCGTAAAAGGGGTAGAATCGTTGAAGGGCGAGGGCGGGTTTGATCCTATAGCCAGCGGAGAATTTGGCACCGATTACGTAATCTGGATGGTGTTCGGAGGGCTCGTGTCCTGCGCAATCTGGCAAACTGCTGTCATGCGCGCCTGCTCGGCGCATAGCGCCGAAGACGTCAAGCGCATCTACACCTGGAGCTCGATCGGCTTCCTGGTTCGTTTCCTGATACCCAACTTCATCGGCCTCTGCGCGCTGGTTTACTTTGCTGACAACCCGGATCTCTTTTCCGAAGACCCCGAGGGAACGGGCGTAACAAGCTTGCACGCCATGCCCCGCTTCCTCGGCATCCTGCTGCCAAGCGGATTGCTGGGGCTGGTGGCGGCCGGAATGCTGGCGGCCTTCATGTCGACCCATGACAGCTACCTGCTATGCTGGAGCTCGGTGCTGACCCAGGATGTCATCGCGCCGCTTGGAGGTGATCGGATGTCTACCGGCAGCCGCCTGAAATTGACGCGCCTGCTGATCTTCGTCATCGGAATCTTTCTGCTGGTCTGGAGCCTCTGGTACGACCTCGGCCAGGACCTCTGGGACTATATGCTCATCACGGGCGCGATTTACTTTACGGGAGCCTTTGCCCTGCTGGTGGCCGGCCTGTACTGGAAGGGAGCAAGCCGCGTTGGCGCCTACCTCGCCCTCGTGGTGGGACTTTCAGCCGTGCTGGGCCTCAAACCCATCCAGGGAGCCGTCCAGAAAATCCTGGGTGTCGAGCTTGAGTGGGATAGTGAAATCATAGGCATCTCAACCGTCGCGGCCAGCTCGTTGGTGATGGTTCTCGGCTCGCTGGCCTTCCCGGACCGCCGGGATCCCGGGGCGGAAGATGAAGCCGCCAGGATGGAGGTGACGACATGATTGAGTCCTGGGCGACCTTCTGGGGCTGGGTCCTTGGCGCCAGCCTCGTAATCTTCGCGGTGATCTCTGTGGTTGTCACCATCGGCGGCTTCCGCGACATCCGGACCCTGCTGGCTAAAGCCGCCGACAACGAAGAAAACAGCCCCGAAGGGAACGAAGAATGAACCGACTCATCACAACGGCCGTCACCCTCGCCCTGCTGCTGGCGGTCCGCCACGCCGAAGGAGAAACGCTCGATGGCAAGCTTCACCATCTGCGCTCCGGCAAGACCCGTGAATGGAGCGAGTTTCCCGTCAGCGCCGAAGGTGACCGGCTCGAGCTGAGCTTCCAGGCGGCGAAGAACTCCGCCCCCGCGACGCTGGTGCTGCGCCAGCGCGACGTCAAGATGGCCTGGAGGGTGGTGCTCAACAAGAAGCGCATCGGCCAGCTCATCCGCGATGAGAACGACCAGCTCATCCGGTTCGCTGTGGCGCCAGGAGCTCTCCGGGATGGCCCCAACCAGCTGCAGGTCATTCCTTCCGCGGAACACGGCGATGACATACTTGTGGGCGAGGTCCGCCTCGAGCTTCGAGCCCCGGCGGTCTTCCTCCACGAGGCGGAGGCTCAGATCCGGGTGCTCGATGCCGACAGCGGCAAGCCCTTGCCCTGCAAGTTGACCATCGCCACGAAATCCGGCGCCCTGGCGTTGCTCGGCGCCGAATCAAACAATCGCCTGGCGGTTCGAACCGGTGTGGTCTACACCGCCGCTGGAGAGGCCAGCTTTGGCCTTGAAGAAGGCGAATACACCATCTGGGCCGGGCGGGGCTTCGAATACGGAATCGACAAGACGATCATCAAGGTCAAGCCCGGAGACCGAATCAACCGCACCCTGAAGATCCGCCGCGAGGTGCCGACGCCCGGGCTGGTGAGCTGCGACACCCACATCCACACCGTGACCCACTCCGGTCACGGCGACTGCGATATGCCCGAGCGCATGATCACCATCGCCGGCGAGGGCCTCGAGCTCCCCATCGCCACCGACCACAACAAGCACATTGACTACAAGCCCATGGCGCGCAAGCTTGGGCTGCTGCGTCATTTCACGCCGGTCATCGGCAACGAGGTCACCACCCGCCACGGGCACTTCAACATCTTCCCGATCGCCCCGGGCGTCAAGCCGCCGGACCACACTCCCGAGGACTGGAAAACGATCTTCGAGAACATCCGCGGCGCCGGCGGCGGGAAGCCCCAGGTGGTGATCCTCAACCATCCACGCGATGTCCATGGCGGCTACCGACCGCTGGGCCCCCTGCACCACAACGAAGCGGCCGGACAGAACATCGACGGTGAACGACTCGAGGCCAACGCCATCGAGGTCATCAACTCCGCCGCGCTTCACTCCGATCCGCTGCGGGTCTTTCGCGACTGGATGGCCATGCTGAACAGCGGTTTACAGCTCACCCCGATCGGATCGAGTGACTCGCACGAGGTCTCAGCCAAGATCCTCGGACAGGGAAGAACCTACATCTCCTGCCCTGACGGCGACCCGGGGAAGATTGATGTCGAGGCCGCCGTGGAGGCGCTCCTGGCTGGCAAAGTCTCGGTCTGCCTGGGGCTGCTCGCCACCATTACCGTGGATGGCCGACACGGACCCGGCGGCCTGGCCCCCGCGGGCGAAGAGCTCCGTGTAGAGCTCGAGGTCCTGGGTCCCTCGTGGTCCCGGCCCGGCAAGGTCCGGCTCTTCAGCAACGGGCTGGTGATTCGCGAGGCGGACATCCCCGAGGCAGCGGCCCGACGCCCCGGCAGCAAATGGAAGAAAACCTGGGTCCTTCCCAGGCCGCGCCACGATGTCCACCTTGTGGCCGCCGTCACGGGAGAAAGTGACGCCTTTCCCTTCCATCCGATCGCCAAGACCTACCAGCCCGTTACGCCGGATTGGAAACCGTATATTTTCGGCTCCACCGG
>DCKY01000108.1 GCA_002320775.1 Planctomycetes bacterium UBA1662 | reverse complement strand
TGGAAGCCAGGCCTTTTAAAAAAAAGGCGGCGGCTCTCTCTGGAGACTCCGGTGACTCAATCCTGCGGCGGTTTGTCTTCGAAAACAGGAACCCCGGTTCCGGGTACCGTCCTAACACCCAGGGGCACCCGCCAGATCCTGGGAACAGACTCCGGCGCCTTGCGAAGCTCCTGGGAGACCCGGTCGGCTATGCTGACCACTGATTCCGGCGGACAGCACAGGTAGCTGATCGAGGAGCTGGGCTCAGACCCGGAGGAGACTCCGCTCGGCTCCACCGTCTCTTCCGCCGCTTCCCAGATCCCGCAGGCCGTCTCCCGCGGAAGGCAGATGATGACGTAGCGGGAGCGAACACCGGCGGTAGCCGCAATGGCCTCTCCCAGCCGGGCTCCCCAGGCCTGCGCCTCTGGGGTCTCATCCCGATAGAGCCGGATGCCGCGGCGGGCGAGCTCGAGGGCGAGAACCTCGACGCTCTTTCGATCTGCCGCGCAAAACGAGAGCACCGCATCGTAGAGGTCCCGCGAGACCTGTCCGCCGCTGGTTTTCTGTTCATTGCCGGCCATCGCGATCTCCGGAAAGAATTGCGCCCTGCCCTCTGTCGAGGATGACAGAGCCCGATGCTTTTCTCATCACATTTCTGTCTCCGGACCGCCTTCGATAGCGAGACGGGCCGACTCAAACTCCGCGGGCGTGTTGAAGGCGGCAAAGACGCCTCCTGCGGCGGAATCGAGCTCGATCACGCTGACGCCCTCTATTCCTGCGAGAGCCTGCAGCCGGGCCTCTCCCTCGTCAAGAAGCGAGCGGACCCGGGGCAGCAGGGCGCGGGCGTAGACCGCGAAGGCCCCCTGGATGAGTCCCCCGCAACGGGGAACCGCGCCCAGGGAGCCCTCCGCCGAGGCCTCCTCCAGCAATCTCCCGGGCAACGAATCGCCGGGGTCGACAACATCAACGGCTACGAAGAAAGCCCGGCTCCCGTCGACCGCCTCGAGCGCGGCCTCCACCCCGGCGAGGGGACCGGCGCTGCCGGGACGCTGGTCCCGAACAGCCTCCGCATCGATCCCGCCGGAGACCAGCCGCGCAAGCGCGTCGGCAAGCCCCTGGGAGGGAGGCTCGCTGCCGGCGGAGATGATGATCCGGTCAAAAGAACCCGCCAGGCGAAGCGCCAGGCGCTCGATAACCGTCCCGCCGCCGAGTGGGAGAAGCGCCTTCTCGCGGCCCATGCGCCGGCTGCGGCCGCCGGCCAGGATGACCGCCTCGCGCCGCCCCTCCGAGGCGCTCATCGTCCCGCTCCGCCCATCCAGAAGGCGGGACGGGTCGCGCCCTCGGGAACGGGTCCCCCCTCCGGCGGCAGAACGACAATAGCGTTGGCCTGAGCCAGCGAGGCGAGAAAGCTCGAGTCCTGCTCGCCGGGGCGAACCACCTCGTAGCCGCCATCGGCCGCAGGCTCCACCCTGGTCCTGAGCAGGAAAACCCGCCCGGGCTTGTAACGCTGTTCGAAGGGAAAGCGAACCTCGAAGAGCTCCGGCAGGATGCGGGAGCAGCCCTGCAGCTTGCGCAGCCCCGGGCGCGCGAAGACCTCGAAGGAGACGATCGCGGCAGCGGGATTCCCCGGCAGCCCGAAGAAGGGCCTGCCGTCAAAGAGCCCGAAGACCTGCGGCTTGCCCGGCTTCATCGCGACCTTGAAGACGTGCGCCGCCTCGGCCTCCTCGCTGATGACCTCCTTGATAAAATCAAAATCGCCGGCGCTGGCTCCGCCAGTCGAAACAAAGGCGTCGGCGCCGCGCTCGATCGCCGCGCCGATGGCCGCGCTGATGGCCGGCTTGTTGTCGGGGATGATTCCCAGGTCGATCGGCTCGCAGCCGCTCTCGATCACGGCGGCCCGCAACGAGCAGGCGTTGGAGTTTCGGATCTTCCCGGGGCCGGGCTGCTCGCCGATGTCGACCAGCTCATCGCCGGGAGAGAGGATCGCCACCCGCGGGCGGCGGCAGACCTCGAGCTCGGCGTAGCCGAGCGTGGCGGCGATACCGAGCTGCGAAGGGCCGAGCACGGCGCCCGGCCCCAGCGGCACATCGCCGGGCCTCATATCTCCCCCTGCCGGACGGACATTGCGCCCGGCCTCGACCGGATCACTGAAGGTGACCTCGTTGTCGGTGAATTCCGTCAGCTCGTGCGGCACCACCGCCTCGGCACCCGGCGGCATCGGCGCGCCGGTCATGATCCGCGCCGCGCTGCCGGCCGTCAGCGGCTCCTCTGCCACCTCGCCGGCCTGCAGCCGGAAGGCCACCGGCAGGGTGACGGGATTTTCTCCCGAGGCCGCGGCGAGGTCAGCGGCGTGCACCGCGTAGCCGTCCATCGCCGAATTGTCAAACGGCGGGATCAGGTCGCGCGCCTCGATCGGCTGGCGCAACACCCGCCCGAAAGCCTCCGGCGTCGCGCACGTCTCGGTCTCTATCGTTCCGATAAGCGCGAGCATGGTCTCGCGCGCTTCTTCCAGCGAGATGAGTTCGTGGCCAAGCTCACGCATCGGCGGCCTCCCTCGGCAGCCAACAGCAGGTCTCGACCGAACCCCCGCAGACGCTCCGGCTGTTGTCCTGTTCTCTCATTTCCTGTCTTTCAAAGGATTCGCGAAGGGTTTTCAGAGAAAGCGTTCGAACGCCCATCTTGTACACACAGGGGGGGCGCATGCAAGGTAAAGCGGGTCGTCATCCTTTATCAATTCAAGACGACCGCCCCCCGAGCGGCAAAAGGGCTCCCACGGCCCGAGAAATACCCTTGACCCTGAATTTCAGGAGGTTATCAAGAGCTTTCAATGTAGCTGTTATTTGCCGGAAGAAGCCGCTTGCCAGGATCAGGAATCAGGTGCGGCCCGCCGGTTTAAATTCTGAAGAATCTTCCGGATCTCTTCTTTTCGACAAGGTTTAGAGACGCGTCTAAGGAATCGAATCGTATGAATACCCAGAACATTATCTACGGCGCCGGCGCGGTAGCTCTCGTCTCCCTCGCCTTCGCCGTCATCCGGCGCAGGTTCATCTACAAGCAGCCCCAGGGCACCGATGAGATGAAGAAGCTTGCCGGATTAATCCAGGACGGCGCCATGGCCTTCCTCAAGAAGGAATACTCCTGGCTCTGCGTATTCGTCACCGTGGTGGCACTGGCGATCGCCGTCGGGCTGCCCAATGGAGGCTACAAGGCGGCCTGCTTTATCTACGGCGCCTTCTCCAGCGCGCTCGCCGGCTTCATCGGCATGCGGGTAGCCACCCGCAGCGCCGTGAGAACGACCGAGGCGGCCAAGACCAGCCTCAGCAAGGCGCTCACCGTAGCCTTCTCAAGCGGCGCGGTCATGGGCTTCACCGTGGTCGGCCTCGGGTTGCTGGGAATTGTCCTGCTGACCTGGATCATGAAAGAACAGGTCGGTCTCACCGACTGGATTGACCCGATCTTCGGCTTCTCCTTCGGCGCCTCGAGCATCGCGCTCTTCGCGCGCGTCGGAGGCGGCATCTTCACCAAGGCGGCCGATGTCGGCGCCGACCTCGTCGGCAAGGTCGAATCGAATATGCCTGAGGATGATCCGCGCAACCCGGCCACCATAGCCGACAACGTCGGTGACAACGTCGGCGATGTCGCCGGCATGGGCGCTGACCTCTTCGAGTCCTACGTCGGAGCCATCATCGCCTCGATCGCGCTGGGCTTGACCACCGTGACTGACAGCACGAACATCGCCCTCTACCCTGTCCTCCTCGCCGCCATCGGCATCGTCGCCAGCATGATCGGCACCTTCGCCGTACGCACCAACGATGAATCAAAGATCTCCAGCGCGCTCACCCGGGGCCTGCTGGTCGCCTCGGCGCTCTTTGTCGGAGGGACCGTGGTGCTGGCCCTGCTGATACCCGATGAGCTTGCCGCGATCGGCGCGACTGCCGGCAACGACTACGGCCCCTGGGGCGTCACCGGGGCCGTCTGGGTCGGGCTTCTCCTGGGCCTCCTGATCGGGCATATCACCGAGTACTACACCTCGGAAGAGAAAAAACCGGCACGGCAGATCGCTGAGCAATCAGAAACCGGCACGGCGACCAACATCATCCACGGCCTGGCGGTCGGCATGGAGTCCTGCGCCGCGCCGATGGTCCTGATCGCCTTCGGAACCCTCACCGCCCACCACCTCGCCGGCGTCTACGGCATCGCCATCGCCGCCGTCGGTATGCTCTCGACCCTAGGCATCTCCCTGGGAGTCGACGCCTACGGACCGGTGGCTGACAATGCCGGAGGGCTGGCTGAGATGAGCGACTGCGACCCCGAGGTTCGTCAACGCACCGACAAGCTCGACGCCGTC
>DCKY01000227.1 GCA_002320775.1 Planctomycetes bacterium UBA1662 | reverse complement strand
CTGATCGTCAAGGCCGCCGCCGGAGTCAAGAAGACTGAGAAAAAGGCCAAGCCCGCCAGCTGAGCCTTGCAGCCTGTGCTTTACAGGCGAATGCGGGGCCTGCAGGGCAGGACCCAAGCCATAAAAAGAGCGCCAATCGGGATTCCGACTGGCGCTCTTTTTTTAGCCCAGGTCGATCTCAACCTCGCCTGAGTTGACCCTGGCGGGATAGACCGCCACGCGGCTTTCAGGGCTGCCCTTGAGGCAGGCGCCTGTCTCGAGACTGAAACGCCAACCATGGCCGAGGCAAACCGCGGCCCCATCCTTTGGCGCGCAGCGGTGAAGCAGGTCGCCTTCATGGGGACATATGTTCTTGATCGCCCGAATTGTGTTGCCTGACCTGAAAACAGCAATTCTCCTCGCTCCAACGAGGACCTCTGAGCCCTTGCCTTCAGTGAAATCTTCAAGTTTGCCTATCGAGACATAGCTCATCCGGGATCTCCTATGGCGATCACGCCTTGTGGAACTGATTGTGAAGACAGGATACAATTTTTGAATGCAGTCAACGACAAGGATGTGCCGTTCTTTTTTTAACCAATCGCCCCTTTCCGCCATCCTTCTCGTCCTGGGGTTGACCCAGGCAGCAGGTGGCGAGCCTTTACAGGGGCCGCGCTATCCTTCCGACCTCGCCCTCGGCCCTGGGCAGGAACATCTTTTTACAGCTAACAGCGCCAGCCGTTCGATCTCCATGATCAGAATCTCCTCCGGCGAAGTTCTCCATGAACTCCATCTCGGAGCCGCCGCAAGGCCCTCACAAATCACCGTCTTCCTGCACAATGGAGCGCAAAGAGTTGCAGTGAGCGACAGAGATGCGGGGAGGGTTTACATTCTTTCAATTACCGGCTCTGCATCTCCCAGCCTTGAGCACTTGCGGACCTTGGCCGCCCCGGGAGGCCCCGAGGGATTGCAGTATGCCCGGGGCGCCAGGGTGCTTGTAGTCGCCTGCGTCAAAGCCAACCGAGTTTTAATGTTCAACCCTGACACGGAAAAGGCCCTGGGATCCATAGTGACAGTGGAAGGCCCGCGGCGGCTTCTCTCGCTTGAAGAATCGTCCCCCGGCCGGATGGCCGTCACGGGACGAGACTCGATCGGCCTGCTCGACCTGGAAGCGAAAACGCAGCTTGGCAAGGCAGCGCCCGCCAGGGGCCGGGCCCTGAATCTCCAGGGGATGGCTCTCAGCAGAGGAAACATTCTTTTAAGTCACCAGGTCCAGCCGACAGAGGTCGCGGTCGACCCTCAGATGATCGTGTGGGGCCTCATACTTGCGAATCGGGTAACGAGCATTCCGGTCTCAACAATTTCTGCCCGCGACTACAAAAAAAAGAAAGACGGCGAGGGCTCCGAGAAGAAATATATTTACGGAGTCGGCTATCAAGGCGGCGACCCCCGGCATCGGGTCGTTCCATTAGATCAACGCCAGCGGGCCAATGGAGACCCCGGTAAGCCCGCCCTCGTTCCACGCCCGGGGGCCGCTGGAGATCTCCTTCTGCTTCCGAGCGGCGGGACCAACAGGCTGGTCTTTATCGACACAAACGAGGCCTACCTGCCCGGCACCGAGCCCCTCTCCCGGCAGGAGGCGCTACCCTCCATCGAGGTTGGAGATCGGCCGGTTGCCGTTGTCTGCACTGCCGACGGCCGCCACGCCTACGTGCTCTGCAGTCTTGAAGATTCCATCTGGGAGATCGATCTCGCCGCCAGGAAGGCGCAGAGGACAATACGCCTCGGGCCAGGCCCGAAACCGACCGAGGCACATCTCGGGGCAAAGATCTTCTTTAATTCAAAGCGATCCAATGGCGGCTGGTATAGCTGCAACAGCTGCCATCCGGAGGGCGGAACAAGAGGGCATAATTTTGACACCCACGCAGATGGGGATGGCCTTGCGAAAAAGGCGCCGGACCTTCATGGCTCCAGCCGAACTCCACCCTGGGCCTGGAATGGAAAATTCAAAACCCTCCAGGAACAAATTTCGGCCTCTCTCCACTCAACAATGGCTGTCAATCAAAAGGCCTCCCCGAGGGACATCGCCCGGGTCACAGCGTTCCTGGAATCGCTTCTGCCTCGCCCGACAATTCACGTACCGGAGAGCCTTGGCGGCAACCCGGAAAAAGGCGCCGCTCTCTTCCAGAAGGCCGCCTGCGCAACCTGCCACAAGCCTCCGCTCTACACGATCCCTGACCTTAAAGATGTTGGTGTTTTCGACGAATATGACGGATACCGCGACTACAATCCCCCCTCACTTTTAGGCGTGGGCCGCCGGAGCCGATTCCTCCACGATGGAAGAGCTACGAACCTTCGAAGCATCTTCACTCTTCACGACAAAGAAAAGAAACACGGCAAGGCGCATGCGCTAACTCAGGATGAGCTGAGCGACCTCGTGGCATTTCTCAGGACTCTTTAAAGGTCGTCCCTCCAGGCTCAAATGAAAGCTCCGCGCCGCTGCCCGGCCCCGCAAGCGGCCACATTATCGCCCCTCACAGAGTTTTGTTTATAAATACGGCTTCCTACATCGAAGCAAGTTGACACTGAGTCCCAACCCCTTTACCTTTGACCAATAGGAGTGAAGGCTCGCTGGGGGCTGCGAGGCTTCTTGAAGCTGGAGAGCCCGTTAGAGATGAGGGCGAACAGCACTGAGTTCGAGTAGAAAGGTTGGGAATCATGTGCACATTTTTAAACCACAAAAAACTCTGGCTGATGTCGCTGCCGGTCATTACCTGCATCATCTCATTAGGTCCTGGGCAAGCCCGGGCTGGAGATGACCTGGCCCTTGACCTGCCCGACATTATCGTAAGACAGTCCGACCTTCTTGATAATGACATCCGTGTCAGCGGCGGCAGGACCCTCCTGCGGCTGTCCAACGGAACCGCCAATGCGGGCACAGGCCCTCTCTATCTCTACGGAGCCACCCCTGGCAATGAAGATGGAACCCAGGATGTTCGCCAGCGCGTATTCCGCGAGGACGGCTCCTATTTTGAGCGGGTCGCCGGAACCTTTGTCTACCATCCGGAACACAACCACATTCATTTTGAAGAATGGGCACAGTACCGCCTCCGAAGAGTCACAGGCGAAGACGGGGTGGGAGATGTCGTGGCTGCAGGACAGAAGACCAGCTTCTGCATCCTGGACCTCGGAGTCTACGACCGCAGCCTTCCTGACTATGTCTCGGGAGGTTTTTTTCGAACCTGCTCCTCAACGACCCAGGGCCTCTCTGTTGGCTGGATTGATGTTTATTCGAAAAGTCTTCCCGGGCAGAACATCGACATCACGGATGTGCCGGATGGCCATTACTGGCTCGAATCTGAAGTGGATCCGAATAATAACGTGCTGGAATCCAATGAAGACAACAACATTGCCCGGATCAGGATAACGATTGGAAACCCATCTGACATCAACCCTGACACTTATGAGCCTAATGGCGACCTGGACAATGTCAGGAACATAGCTGCCGGCAGCCCCAATAGCCCGAACCTTGGCCCCTGCAACCCAAAACGGACCCTCGTCAACCTCACTCTTCACGAAACAGGAGATGAGGATTACTTCCGCTTCTATTCCAATGAAACTGGCGGCATGGCCGATTTTGTAAGAATCGACTTCGACAACTCACATGGAAACATCGACCTCGAGCTCCTTGACGACAACGGGACCCTGATCGATGAATCGAGAACCTCCAGAGACTACGAGCGCATCTCTCTGTTCGAGAAGCCCGAAGGCTGGTACTACGCTCGAGTCACCGGCAGAAACGGGGACACGAATGACGGATACCGCCTCAGCATCAACCCTCCCGCCAATCAGCCTCCAACGGTCGACACCTTGACCCCCGCCGCCGGCAATGTCCGGATTCGACACGGGCTCGATCTCTACATGGTTAATTGGGCCCACTCAGACCCTGAAAATGACACTGCGTGGGTTACGGTCTACCTCAGCGAGACTCGTGAGCTCGACGAAACAGCAGAGATGATCGCCCCGTCACTTCACACCGATGCATCTCTCGGGTTTGTCATTATCAATTCAGCCGAGGTCAAGCCCGGAACCTACCACGTTTATTGCCAGATCACAGATGGGGGAATGACCCGCGGTGACTGGAGCGATGGAACCCTGAGCATTGTCGATCTCGGCGCGGCCTGCCTCCTGGTCGGAGGCGGAAGCGACTGCAACAGGAACGGTTTCAGCGATGAATGCGACATAGAATTCGGAGAGAGCTCCGACTGCAATAAAAACGGGATCCCTGATGATTGCGACATTGCAAGCGGTGACTCACTCGACAACGATGGAGACCTGGAGCCCGACGAGTGCCGGGACTCTCGCCCGCGGTTTCACCGCGGGGATGTCAACGGCGACTCCTCCCTGGACATCACAGATGCAGTAGGCACTCTCGATTACCTCTTCGCCGGCGGCGCCATTCCGTCCTGCCTCGAGACATCGGACTTCAACAACGACAGAATCGTCGACATATCCGATGCCGTCGCCTCTCTGAACTACCTGTTCTCCGGAGGAGAGCCCCCGGCTGCCCCCGGGCCGCCAGAGGCCGACTGCGGGAACGATACCGACGCCGAAGGTTCCCTCGGGGACCTCGGCTGTGACGATTACGCCGGCTGTTGAAACGAGCCCGCAAGATCCCAGCCGCGCATTCCGCAGCTCAGGCGGCGGAAAATTCGTGGACGGTCACCTGCCGATAGGTGTCCCCTGGGTTGAGGATAGTGGACGGAAAGCTCTCCTGGTTCGGACTGTCAGGGAAATGCTGAGCCTCCAGGCAGAGCGCCCCGTGGCGATCAAAAGTTTTCCCGCCTGCCCCCTTCACGCCATCCAGGAAATTCCCTGTGTATAGTTGAATGCCAGGCTCGGTGGTGCTGACTCGCATTGAGCGCCCACTTGCCGGGTCGCGGAGAATCGCGGCCGGCCTGGGAGCCTCCGAGGCGGAATCCCCGAGAACAAAGCAATGGTCGTAGCCTCCCTCGACGGAACTAAACCTCGATCCGATCTCGAGGGGATTCCTGAAATCCATAGCTCCCCCCTCCACAAGAGACAGCTCTCCCGTCGGTATAAGATTTTCATCGACCGGCAGGTACCGGTCGGCCACGATGCTCAATTGATGTCCTAAGATATCACCGCAGCCGGCACCAGAGAGGTTCCAGTAGGTATGATTCGTCAGATTGACGGGGGTTGGCCTGCTCGTACTGGCCTCGTAGCTGATCGTGAGCCTGTTGCCGACATCAAGCATGTAGAGGACGGACACCTGCAGCTCGCCGGGGTACCCCTCCTCGCCATCAGGGCTGGTCAGCTTGAAGCGAACTCCGCATTCAGTCTCAGTCTGCACGGGGCTCCCGGACCAGAGAGCCTTGTCGAATCCACGAAGACCCCCATGGAGATGATTGGGGGCGTTGTTCACCGCAAGCGTGAAGGTCTCCCCCCCAAGCTCAAAGCGGCCGCTATCGATCCGGTTCGCATATCTGCCCACCGTGGCGCCAAAATAAGGATGCTCATCCAGGTAGCCGCGCAGGGAGTCAAACCCCAGGGAAATCTCATCTACCCCTCCATCCCGATCAGGCATCCTGACCGACTGAACAATGGCGCCAAAGTCGATCAGCGCGACCGAGGCTCCTTGCTGCCCCACAATAAGATACCGGTGAACGGGCTCCCCATCCCGTGTCTGGCCAAAGTATTCTTTTTCAATATTCATAAGCTTCACCCTGCTCCTCGATTGGTTTCCCTCTCTTGCTCAGGGTGCCATAAAAGCGCAAGAAGTCCACCCCCGGCCGACCCGCTCCTTTCACCCTGGAAGCTATCACTTGCCCAGAATTCTGGTAGTCTCTCAGGCAAGCCGATGAAAAAAGAAAGGTACCCTAATGGAAAGCCTTAAGGGAAGAACGCTCTTCATAACCGGCGCCAGCCGAGGGATAGGAAAGGCAATTGGCCTGCGCGCGGCAGCCGATGGCGCCAATGTGGTCATCGCCTCCAAAACGACCACGGAGCATCCGAAGCTTCCAGGGACCATCTATTCCTCAGCCGAAGAAATTACGGCTGCCGGAGGCGAGGCCCTGGCCGTCCAGGTCGATATACGATTTGAGGAGCAGGTGCAGGCCGCAGTAGAGGCCGCCGTGGAACGATTCGGGGGGATCGACATCCTTGTCAACAACGCCAGCGCCATCTCCCTCACCGACACCCGGGAAACAGAAATGAAACGTTATGACCTCATGAGCCAGGTCAACGCCAGGGGGACCTTTCTTTGCTCGAAGCTATGCCTTCCACATCTCGAAAACTCCCCGAACCCGCACATCTTGAATATTTCCCCACCGTTAAACCTCGAGTCAAAGTGGTTCGCTCCTCACCTGGCCTACACCATGGCAAAGTTCGGGATGAGTCTTTGTGTTCTTGGAATGGCCGCCGAGTTGGCCCCGGCAGGCGTTGCCGTCAACGCGCTCTGGCCCCGGACAACCATCGCCACGGCCGCGGTCCGAAACCTCCTGGGGGGCGAAGACATGATCCGCCGATCTCGAAAGCCTGCCATAATGGGAGATGCCGCCTGGCAGATACTGACCCGCTGCAGCAGGGAAAGCACGGGACAGTTCCACATCGATGACGAAGTCCTCATGGCCGCCGGCGAAAAGGACCTCGACAAGTATGCTGTCGAGGCAGGCCAGGAGTTGATGCCGGACTTCTTCATTTAGCCCTGCCTGAGCGCCTTCTCCACAGCGGCCGGCAAGATCTCTTCAACCAGGCCGTGAATACGCCCTGAAAGACAATCGACCCTGTCGTGGGCTGTCTCTCCCTGGTTCACAATAAAATAAGGGCTCCCGTTCTTTGCCGCCGAAAGCGGTATGGATGCCGCAGGCTCGACCGAGAGGGTGGACCCAAGCGACAGGACCAGGTCGCAACTCGACGCGCCCTGGAAGGCCTTCTCCAGGTCTTCAGACTTCAGCTCCTGGCCAAAGCTGATGGTCGCCGGCTTGAGATAACCTCCACAGGGACATCTGGGCGCGGCCCGTTCCCGTTGAAAGGACTCGAAGCTTTCCGCCGGATCAGCCTCCTGCCGACATCCCTGGCACTCGACCTTGCCGTTCGTCCCATGAAGCTCAACCAGGAGAGAGGGACTGGTTCCTGCGAGAAGATGCAGCCCATCAACGTTCTGGGTGACGACCAGGGCCAGCTTACCTGCCTTTTCAATGAGGGCAATCGCATCGTGAACGGCATTAGGCATAGCCTTTTGAAAAGCCGCCCATCCCTCCAGCTTGTATTCCCAATAATCAATCCGGGAGTCCTCCGAAGACATAAAGTCCTGGTAGAACACTGGGTCGCGCTTTTTCCACACCCCCTGGGGGCCTCGAAAATCAGGGATTCCGCTGGGGGTCGAGATCCCGGCTCCCGTAAAAAACAGGATCTTTCCCGCGGCTGCGATGGCCTCGCAAAGAGCTCCCTCGGAGGTCAATTCAGCGCCCCTCCAGTTCAAAGCTGCTCCAGCGTTCGGCGCATCGCAGCACCCTGTAGGGCTGGTCAAGCTGGTGGCAGCGATGAATAAACTCATCAGGAGTGGCCGTGTTGAAGCTGAACATATCGTAATGGCAGGGGATCACGATACGGGCTCCAATGGCCCCAGCCAGGTCAGCAGCCTCTCTCCCCCAGAGATTTCCGGCAACTCCCCGCCCCGGCGCCCGACCGTTAATCGGCAGAATAGCGACATCGATACGATGGCCGGCTAGAGCCTCCACAAGGCCATCGAAGGGGATCGTGTCTCCACTGTGGTAGACGCCCCAGTCGCCGAATTTAAAAATGTAGCCCATGTATTTGTCTCGCCCCTCATCATCAAAATCTCTGCTCTCGTGGGCCGCCGGAACGCCCACACAGCTGAACCCCGCAAGTTCGACCTCCTGGCCTGAAGCGATTCCATGAGGCGCATCCCCGTCCAGGCTCAGCCTCTCGGCCACAAATTGTCGATTTGCCTCGGGCGCGAGAAACGCCAGGCCCGGGTTGGCGCAGAGCAGCGGAAGAAGAGTTTCTCCATCAAGGTGATCGGTATGGTTGTGGCTGGAGGTGGCAAGATCTATGAAATCCAGTTGCCCGGGTTCGACCGGAAGTTCCGTCATGCGGATGTGGGGCTTGTCGGTGCTGGCGTACTTCTCGGTCAACGAATCAGAGAGGTAGGGGTCGATCAGGAGAAATCTGCTCTCCCATCTGAGAAGAAAGCCGCTCTGCCCCAGCCACCAGAGATGGAAGCACCCCTTGTCGGCCGGAGCGGTCGCGACATCCCGCAGCAGATCATCGCCTGTCAGGTGCGGAGAAATCATCGCTCACCCAAGTCCCAGCTTCTCGCGAACGAGGCCCACCCCTGCCACCATGCTGGCGAGCTTCTGCCGGGCAGCCCACCTTGCAGTCTGGCTGAGTCCGCAATCTGGGGCGAAGGAGAGCTTCTCCGGAGCAGCATGATCGAGACACATCCCAACCCGCCTGGCAATATCCTCGGGAGTTTCGATGTAATAGCTCTTCACATCGACCACACCGACAGCAACGTCCATGGCCGTCGAAATTTCTTTGAGGAGCTCGAGCTCGCTGAATTCCCTGCTGGCCATCTCCAGGTGCAGTTCATCTACGTGAAAATCCAGGAAGGCCGGAAACATCGGCGCGTATTGCCTCGGCCCGACAGCCCGACCCTTGTAATTGCCGAAACAGAGATGAGTCGAAAGGCGGCACTTTCCCCGGACCCCTTCCACCGTTCGATTGAAAATGCTGACGAACTCCGAGGTGTCACCCCTGTGGGCGTAGCAGCTCATGGAGGGCTCATCGACCGTGATCTCCGCGCAGCCTGCCTCGACCAGTCGCTCGAGCTCATTCCTCACGATCGGCAGGAGCGCCTCGGTGACAGCAGCCCGATCGGAATATTGTTCATTCGGCAAGAGGCGGCCGCTGAGCGTATAAGGACCGGGAACAGAGGCCTTCAACGCCTGGCCGGCCGGCGCAAGCCTGGCAAGCCGCCTGTATTCTTCAACCGCGCCAAGCCCCCCGGGCGCAGCCAGCTCACCAACAATTTCATGCTTCCCCCGCTGGTCATGGGCAGGAGGGCCATGAAGCCTGACAGGAGCCTCTTCCATCCGGATCCCCTGGAGGAATCCGTAGAAGGAAAGATTGAAATCAAACCTTGTCTGCTCACCATCCGAGATGCAATCCAGGCCAGCCTCTACCTGGTCGGAAATCGCCACGGTGACGGCGTCGTCCTGCATCTCCTTTACATCCTCAGAGCCGAATTGATCCAGGTTGCCGCTGGCATACTCGAGCCATGAGGGGAACGGGTAGCTCCCGATCACTGTCGTTCGCAGGGGGCGTTCATTCATTGCTCATCCGGGCTCCCAGGTCTTTGTAAAGCCTTGCGACCCGGTGGGCATGTTCATCGTAGGCCGAGTCAAACAGCTCCTCGGCGCGCTCCCTCCCCACCACACAGGCCGCTGCGAGAACTCTCGGCGGCGCGCCCGCGGCCGTCAGGCGAAGGGCGACCTCGGCCTTGATCGCATTCACCAGGAGTATGCTTCCAATGCTGGACCCGGGCGAGACCGGCTCCTTGAGTCCATCAACAGACACCATCGAGTCTCCCGGCGGAACCCCTGTATCCAGAAGAAGGTCTGAAAAATCGGAGAGTTTCCTGCCAGCGGGGTGCTTGCTCTCCGTCGCCTCCATGTGACGACAGCCCGCGATAGCGACCACCTTCAGGCCCCGTGACTGAAACCCCTCCGCCATTTCAACAGGCACGGTATTGCATCCGCTGCAGGAGATCACCAGCGCGCAATCTTCCGAGGTGATGTCGAAATTCCTTAGAATCTTTTCCGCCAGACCGGAAACGTTCTCAAGATACATGGCCTGGCGCTGCCCATTGGCTCCGACAACCTGGTTGTGGTAAGTAAGCGAAAGCTCGACAATCGGGTGGAACCCGGGAAAGGACCCATACCTCGGCCACATCTCCTCCGCGGGTATCCGGCTGTGCCCGGAGCCAAAGATATGGACCAGGCGCCCCGCAAGAATAGAGCGGCTGAACAGCTCAGCCGCCTGGCCAATAAGATCTTCCTGCAGGCTGACGGCCTCAATGAGACTCTTGCATTTCTCGAGATAATCTCTGGCGGGTGTCATTTCTCCATTCTGGCTCGTCGAGGCATTACTGTCCATCGCTTACCTCCCACCCACCGTCAATTGAGACAACCTGCCCTGTAACGAAAGCGGATTGATCCGACAGGAAATAGACCACGGCCCCGTCTACATCCCGGGCCTGGCCTATCCTGCCGCCATCGAGAGGCTGACGCCTCCGTGTATATTCAAGAATGCCCTGAGACTCCTGCGCTCGCTCAGACATTGGCGTTTCAACAAGAGCGGGCGCGATCGCGTTAAAACGAATGTCATTGGCAGCGTACTTCGATGCCGCGGAACGAGTCAGGCCAATGATGCCAGCCTTCGCGGCGGCGTAGGTGTGAGTAGCGAAGTGCTCCCCTGCGGGAGCAAACGCAAGGACGCTGCTCATGTTCAGCACGCTGCCTCGCCGATTCGACCCCAACAGCCTCCGCGCAGCGGCTCGATTTGAGTAAATAACAGAAGAGAGGTTGAGGCGAAGCGTGTAATCAACTCCCTCGTCGGTAAGTTCATGCAGTGGCCCATCTCCCGCGGAACGTCCACTGCCTCCGGCGACATGGTACAGTCCATCGAAACCACCGTACCGCGATTCAGCCTCATCAATAGCCGCCTCAACGCAACCTGGATCAGCGGCATCTCCTACGCGCGCGAAGACTTCGGCTCCAAGGCAGCCGACCGCCTCGACCTTCTCCGGGTTCCTGCCGACGGCAACCACTCGCGCCCCGGCTTCGAGGCACGCCTCGACGCCCGAACGGCCAAGACCACTCGTTCCGCCGACGACAACGATCACCTTTCCATCAAGGGCTTGTGCACACAAAGCGAAATTCCTTCACCGATAACTCATTGGGAGCGGCTGACTGAAAACCCCAACGGACGGCAACCCGGAGGGGAATTCGAAGCGAGCCTTATTCCTGTTCGGCGAACCACTGCCGAATGGCCGCGACCTGCTTGGCGCGTGTTTTCTTGGGGCCCGTGGCGGTAAATACGGGAGGGGTCGCGACAAAAAATCCTTTAAATGAAGAGTAGGCCAACTGCCGAACCTCTGGTAATTCATTCTCGAGGTCAGCGAGAAACAACCCCAGCGCCCTCTTGTCGCGTATGCGAGTCAGGGCCCAGGCCGCCTTCCTCTTGAGCTCTACGCTCCCCAGGTTGTCCTTGTAATCATTCAACAACTCGCCAACCGCCGAGGCGTCCTTGCCCTGGCCGGCCTTGAGTGCCCGGCTCCAATGAGAATGCCACTTCTCATACTCTCCGACAGACGGATACTTCATTCCGGCAATCTTCTCCAGGTGCCCCAGCAGGATCCGCTTGATGGTCTTCGATGGGGATTTTGCGTGGCTTGAGCTGAGGCTTGGAATGAGCTCCCCGCGCCACTGTTCAGGATAGGCGTCGACAATCTCTTCAAGGATGTTGAGCAGCTGCCGTGAAGGCCTCTTCCTGACCAGGTCGAGAACAGCGGGGTAATGAATGCTTGTCTTGAGCTTGGGAAGATAAACCCAGGTTCGATCATTGCTTCCAACTTCCGACTTGCCGGAAATAATGATATTCCCGCCCGGCTTTCTCGTCAGCAGCGAGCTGGCTCGATTCAGAACCAGGAGGGCGAAGCTTGTCGCGACCCTGGTGTTCTCTCCATGCGCCGCGCCGCCGGCCCAGCTTCCATCTGCCTGCTGCACGCCGACAAGATGCCCCTTGGCCTGCTCGTACCAGTCGATCTCGTTGAAAAGCTTAACGCCTCCGATATCCGCGACCTTCTCCAGGCTGTAGAGGCCATAGAGAGAATGAAAGGGTGTCCAGGTCCCCATGAGGTAGCCGTAGCCATCGCCGATCGCGACATTGAGCTTCTTCCAGGAATCTTTGTCGATGTTCCCTTTAATATTCTCCCGCAGGATGAGGCAGGAAGAGACCCCGGCGCAGGTCATGTTCCAGGTGGCCCCGCCCTTGTTTTCATAATCCCATCCGCGCACCCGCACAATAATCTTCTCGGCCCCTGCGATGGGGTCGTCTTCAGGCTTCAACACAACAGTGCGGCCCCTCTTCGGCTCCTTTTTTCTCCGTGCGGAACCTGTCTTTTTGGGTCTGCCCGGCTTCGCTTCCTCACTGGCAAGAGTGAGAGCGTTGAGCCGGCGGTCCTCCTCAGGCTTGCCGAGCTTGATCCTCGCAGGCGTCTCAGGCCCGTTCTTCTGCTGGCCTTCCACGAAATGCTTATAGATCCCTTCCCATACTTTTTCTGGGATCGGGATCCCGCGCTTGGCGCCAACGCCCAGCGCCAGCACGGCAAACTGCACGTTGGAATTGTCGAAATCATTCGCCGCGAAATACCTCCAGCCCCCGGACGGGTTCTGGGTCTTGATCAAGGTCTTTACCGCAGTAGCCATGTTGGCTCTATAGAGCCTGCCGACGTTATTGTTTTGGCCGAGCTTTTTCCCGGGATTGGAGAAGGCCCTGTCCTGTTCCAATTGAGCGATCGCCGCATCCAGGGCAAAAATATAGCAGGAGGCCGTATAAGTATGGCTGGACCCCTTGGCCATCTGGGTCAGGATCTTGAAGTTCTTCGTGATAAGCGGATCACTGACCGAGACTCCTGAGGAGATCAGCGCGTAGGTCTCCAGGGCCACCTGGCCATATGAATGCTGACCGGTCGGCTTGGCCCGGATTTGTTTTTTCAGGTAATCAACACCCTTGTCGATGGCCGCGTTAAGCTGTTCATCCGCCACAGCGGCCTGGGCCGAATAACCCAGCATGGCCAAAAAAACGACGATCAAAATCCACCCTGAGAGACGATTGCTGCTGTTCATTTCTTACCTGCTCGAATAGCGCCGCGCTGTCGCATCGCTCGCTCTGCGCGGCATCCTTTTGCATTTACTCACTCAGGTTAACCCCTGCACAGGGGTCCCCGCAACCAAATGACACCTGTCAAAATCTGAATCTGTAAAAGGAAAGAAGAATCGTGGTGGAGATCCGCCTTGTGCTTCGGTATTTTGAGTCCAAATCGCAGACAGGAACGGTTTATCGGCCAGGCCATGACGCAGATCAGCACAAAGCCCCCTAGCGGAATGCGGGACTTCCTACCCGAAGAGTTGGCCCGGCGTCACTACGTGATCGGTCTCGTCCGAAAAATTTATGAGCAGTACGGCTTCCAGCCGATTGAAACCCCGAGCATAGAAAACCTTACCACCCTGGTAGGAAAATACGGGGAAGAAGGGGACCAGCTGCTCTACCGGATCCTGCACCGAAGAGATGCCCTGCGGAGGGCGCTTGAGGAGGACCAGGTCCAGGAAGCTGACCTGGCCGACCTCGGCCTCCGCTACGACCTGACGGTCCCCCTCGCCCGGGTCATTGCCCAGTATGGAAATCTGCCCCGCTTCTTCAAGCGCTACCAGATCCAGCCGGTCTGGCGAGCCGACCGGCCTGGACGAGGCCGTTTTCGAGAATTTTACCAGTGCGACGTCGACGTAACCGGTACATCCAGCCTGCTCGCGGAGGCAGATGTTCTCTCTGCCGTAGCCCGGGTCCTCCAGAGCCTTGGCTTTAAAGATTTCACCATCCAGATCAACCATCGGAAGCTTCTCACCATGATGATCTCATCTGCAGGAATCGATCCCGCAGACGAGGAGAGCGCTCTTGTAGCCGTCGATAAGCTCGGAAAAATTGGCGTGGAAGGTGTCCTCAAGGAGCTTGATCAGCGTGGGGTTGAAGGCCCGAAGGCAGAGGCCCTCCTTCAATTGATCACGACAGATGAAGATGAAGACAACGCCTCCATCTCCGCCAGGCTCAGCTCCTCACTCGGATCCGACAAGGCCGACGCGGCGATCGCGGAATTGACCGGGCTCATCGATGCATCCGGGTCCGGCCCGGCTGGAGGCCACCTCCGCCTCAGCCCCGGACTGGCCCGCGGTCTCGGCTATTACACCGGCCCCATATTCGAGATCACCGTCGAAGACCTTGCCGGCAGCCTTGGCGGAGGAGGGCGCTACGATGACCTGGTGGGCATGTTCGGCAAGCAGCCTGTTCCCGCGGTCGGATTCTCACTTGGGCTCGAGAGAATCCTGCTTGTCATGGAAGAGCGCGACATGTACCCGTCCCTCCAGGTCGGCCCCCAGGTTGTTCTTTGTTCCATGGGAGTGGACGCGGGGCCGGTCTTCAAGGTAGCCGAAGAGCTCAGACAGCAGGGCCTCCGGGTCGAAATCTATCCGGAACCCGCCAAGCTTGGTAAACAGCTCCAATACGCCGACAGCGATGGAGTGCGCGCGCCCTGCGCCGCGATCCTTGGCGAAGACGAACTCAAGAGCGGCTCCCTGACTCTCAAGGCCCTCGCCAGCGGCGCCCAGGAGACTGTTCCGGTCTCCGAAGTTTCAGCCCATCTTGGCGCGCTCCTCGATGCTCCGGCCGCGGATGAAAGCTCCCATCAGGAGTCAGGAAAGTAGAAGAGGGTGTAATAGGCTATGGGGTGAACCAGCCCCTCACCGTCTTTGGATTTCAGCCCCGGAACCTTCAGCTCATGCACGTGGCCTTCCTGGAGACCATCTATCTCGAGGTAGACAGACTTGCCGTCCTTGCCCGGGGTCGCGCTCAGAATCTTCGGCGTCGTCCTGTCGACCTCAGGGCTGCCGTACTTGGCCTGGTAGATATAGGTATAGGTCTGCAGGTTGTAGGAGGCGAGATCGGCGGCTGTGGCCTGGTCGACCGGCCTGGTGAAGGTCAGCTCGAAGCCCTTGGGCCGGACCCTCATCTCATGGATCTCGAAGGGCACCTTGCCTGTCCAGACCAACCGCTCCAGCGCG
Organism: Planctomycetes bacterium UBA1662; assembly: GCA_002320775.1. Lineage (GTDB taxonomy): Bacteria > Planctomycetota > UBA8108 > UBA8108 > UBA8108 > UBA8108. The sequence goes on along the minus strand of DCKY01000227.1, from coordinate 9,402 downwards.
AAGGGTTTGCCCCCGCGCGCGCCCCACCCCCTCGCTGTTCCACCGATGAACATTGACCCATCGGGGATCTGGGTCATGGGTACATTCCCTGACTTGAAGCCCGCCCTGAAGGGGAAACACGCCCCCTGGTAGCGCCCCTGGACCTTCTCGAGGAAGACCCTCATGACAATACTCTGCCCCTGGTCAGAGACAAACATCTGCTTGTCAAAGGGGCCGAACTTTCCACCCGAGCGATCGGTGCAGATTCCGCTGGCGGACTTACCCATCTTGTTATGAGGGAAAAAGATGGCCGGATTGATGAGCTCGGGGATCTTCTTCATCTCAATGTGCCAGCGCCCCCCGCTCTTGGGGTTGGGCGGCCGCTTCCCCATATTGGGGGCCTGGTCATACCAGCGATTGCCCTCGGGGTTGCCCATAAAATGCCTGGGCTTCAGGTGCCGGAGTATGCTGGTTCCATTCCAGGTGCCCTGGTTGTCCGTATAGAAGAGATCGCCTGCGTCATTGCGGCCGATGCCGCCCGGCGATCTGACTCCGCTACACATGGGGACCATCTTTCCGTCAGCGGAGACCTTCACGCTCCAGCCCCTGAACAAATGCTGGCTGCTGAAGGACCCCGTGAGGCAAAGCACGACCCAGATATAGCCTTCATCATCAAACTTGGACCCGAAGGCGTATTCGTGATAGTCGCCGCCGATCTCCCAGCCATCGCTCACCACCTCGAAAAGATCACCGCGGTCATCTCCATCCACATCCTTGATTCGGGTGATCTCGCCGCGCTGGGTGGCGTAGAGCCAGTCGCCTTTCCTTGCGAGGCCGAGCACCTCGTGAAGCCCGCTGGCATAGAGTGAATATTCCGAGCGATAGGGAGGCAACTCGAGGGCGTTTTCAATCATCCAGATATCGCCGATACGGGTGGAAACAAAAATCCTGCCCTTGTCATCAAACTCGATCCCACCCGGCTCGAACTGGACACCATCCGGCAGAGGAAGAGTCACGATGCGGTAATACTTGTCTTCCTCCGTCCTGGGAAAGTCGTTGTCCAGCTGGTACTCAAGAAGCGCGTTGATCCGCTCGCCGGGCACGTCATGTGCATCCAGCGTCGCCTTCCTGGTCTCCTCTCGCGTGGAGCGCCTGGCGTACTTGAGCTCGGCAGGGGGATCTCCGGCGAAACCATCGCCAGCCGTAAAAGATAAAAACAGAGCCGCGAGAAGAAGATACATTTTCATAGGTAGTTCTCTATTGCCGGTGTTCGCTGCTGGTCCTGCCGAAGCGCTTGTCATTACCATGAGATCTTCTCCTCGATACGTGCCTTGCCATTTTCAAGAGAGATGGAGACCAGGAGCTCCTGCTTACCCCCCGAATTTCTCACAACCGTCCTGCAGCCGGGCGAGAGACCGAAGGAGAAGGTCAGCTTGCCATCGACCCGGTAGGAGCCGTTTGCCAGGGCTTCTATATTCCCAGCCGCGGCCCTGAACCAGAGCCCGGCGGGGTTACCCGTCCCCTCCACCGCGAGGATCCTCTCGAGGTAGACGGCGCCCTTGCTTTCAACAGGAACAGGAAAGTCCTCCACCTTGATACCATTGAATGAATAGAAGAAGGCTGGCCTCCGCTGCTTGTCGAGTCGGTAGCCGCCCATCTTGAAGCCGGCTTTTTTCCCTGACTCCCCAGGCCAGGGGCTCTCCCCATTCTCGAGCATGGCGAAGGGAGCGCCAGCGACGAGCTTCAAGACCTCCTGCCCAAGGGGCCCCTGGAAGCCCTGGCCGCGTCCGTTGCGATGGCGGGAGGCGTCGATGAAGCCTCCCTTCCAGATCATGGCTATTCGTTGTGAATTGGCATCATAGGCCAGGTTCACCTCCTCCGGATAGCCGACCCCGATGGCCCTGGCGCCGCCGCCCTGGATGAAGTGACGATAGATGATGGCCTCATCATCGGGAATCAACTCATTGCCGACCTTTCTGAGTCCGGATGGAATCTTAGAGCTCTTCCCCTTGGAAAGGTAAGCCCAGATCGCCTCGATCTGGGCGTTGGTGTCTCCATCCAGCACCTCTTTCCTGACAGCCTTACCCTCCGGCCAGAACTGGGGCATGCGAGTTCCGGGTTTCTCTTTCTGCGGGTCGAGCAAAAAACTTACGAACCAGTCCTTTCGAACTCTCCTGGTCATCTGGGTAAGATCCGCCGCGGGTATTCCAAGTGATTTGAAGCTTCCATAGATATGACAGGTAACGCAGGAGAGCCCCTTATTGCCCACGAGGGTCCTTCCCGGGCGCAGCAACTCGAGATTGGGAGAAGGTTCTTCTTTTTCATTCCCCCCAAGATCAACCGAGGCAAGCAGCTTCCCCAGGTGCCCAACATTGGCTTCACCGAATTGCGGCATCCTGGTCGCCATATAAGGACGAATGGTTCCCCTATTGGTCAACACGCCATCAAGCCAGTCTCCTCTCAACTTGGCTCCCACCCTGTTCAGGTGAGGAGGCACACGGGCCTCATCGCCCATGTCGACCTCCATAGAGGGCTTGAAATAATCGTACCGTCGAACACTCGGACCGCCGATGCCGCCTCGTTCGTGACAGCCGTAGCAATTGTGGGCGGAGAAGGATCGATGTACCAGGTCGGCAGCGGCCGCGGTCGCAGCGACTCCCTTGTCCACAACCTTCCTCAGCGCGACTTTCTGGGCGGGACTGAGAGAGTAAGCAGGCGTCCCCGCCGGCGGCTTGTCGGCAAGGCAGCCGCCGGCTCCCTTGCCTTTTATCGCTGCAAGGGATGGCGCCCCGGCCTTCGCTGGCACCTCAGCCAGGCCATTTCCAAGCGAGTGGCAGGAAGCGCAGTTCTCACCAAAAAGCTTACGGCCCCTGGCCGCCCTGGCAGGGTCAGCTTTCAGCTCTTCGAACCCGACAGGCTTCATGGCCTGGCCTACGTGGCTGAGGACCGAACTCGGAATATTCTTCTTCTTGACCCCGGGGCCCTGGTAATAAACCGCGAAGACATACGGCCCACCGACATTGAAATAGATTACCTTAATCGGGTGGAGGCCCTCGGTGAGCTCAATCTCACCGCCCCGCTCCTGCCCGCCATGAACCCCATCGTTATCAACGACCTTCCTTCCCCCTACGAACAACGCTGAACCATCATCTGTCTTGGTGAAGAACTTGTATTTGCCGGCCTTGTCGATCCGAATGAGCCCGGTGTAAACAAAGGCCATGTTGGCGTTTCTTTCCTTCGGCCCGAGGGTGAAACGGTTAACGACTCCCCGCTTCCTGGGCAGCAGCTTCTCTATATCGGCGAACTTGCTCTCTCCGCCGGTATGGTAGTACTTGTAGCTGAGGCCGGGCAGAGGCTTGATCTCCTCCTCGCCCTGCTTCATCTGCTCGCGAAGGAGGTAAATGGCAAGCGCCGTGGCCTCTGACCTGTCGAGGTTCAAGGAAGGCATGCGCCCTGATGGCCTGACAGAAAGGGGGTCCATGAGAAAGGCCGCGAGCTGGGAGGCGGTTGTCTTGGCGGCAAGATTCCCGAGCGGGACGGAGGGGTGCTCGCCTTTCTCTCCCTGGGCCCTGGCGCGAGCCTGGCGAAGAATCTCATCGGCCGGACTGCCGGGCTTGCCCTTCTTGGCAGCCTCCTGGGGCTCGTGACAGGCAACGCACCCGACCCTGTGGAAGAGTCCTCGGCCGGTTTCGAGCAGATAGCCATCCGCCTCGACTCCGACGGGCTTGAGACCTGAGCGAAGGGTCGACAGGTAATGAACCAGGTCCTCGATCGCGTCCTTCCTTGCCGCCTTGCCAAGGCCGTGCAGAGGGGTTGGCATCTGTGTTCCAGGCTTCTGCGACTGCGGGTCATTGAGGAAAGATCGAAGGTAGTTGGGGGTTATCCTGTCGCCCACATGCCCCAGCAGGGGCGGCTGCTTGACAAAGAGGCTCTCCCTCACGGCCGGCGGCGCCTGGTGGCAGCCCACGCAGTTCAACTCCCCCAGGAGCAGCTCTCCATCGGCCAGCCCTCCGGCAGCGAGGCCCGGCCCCGTCACCAGGTGAGCAGGCTCCTGCCCATAGGAAATACCGCTGCAGGCAACGGAAAAAACTGCTGCAGCCAAAAGGGCTGCGGTTATGGCTGCGGATCTTTGCAGGCCCGGAAGGACCGGGAGCTTATTGGTCGTTGTCATGGAAGCATCTCTCTCCTGGTGAACACTCTAATATCCCACAACGCCCCCAGGCCCTGGCTGGGCCGACTAACAGGAACTCATCCTGAGCTCTCTTCCGCTTTAGCCCCTTGCTTCGCCGGAGCATTTACACTTACGGCAACCCTTTGAGCTCCGGCGCCTGACCCCATCAGGATCGCCAGCCACCTGGTGTCTTCTCTCACACTCAGCGCAATCTTGACCGCGACGGTCAACGGCACAGAAAGAAGCGCGCCGCCTACCCCCAACACGGAGCCCCAGAATGCGAGCGAGATGAAAATGACGAGGGCGGACAGGCCAAGCCCCTGCCCCATCAGGCGGGGCTCGAGAATATTTCCGATACCGACATTCAATACAACATAGCCAATCCCGACACCGACAGCCCCGCCAGTACCTAGCTCCACCAGGGCCAGTAAAACGGCCGGAATCGCAGCAAGGATCGAGCCGATGGTGGGAATATAGTTGAGCAAAAACGCCACCAGCCCCCAGAGGGCTGCGAAAGGAACACCCATGATGGCGAGAAAGATTCCCGCCAGAACTCCAGTCAACGCGCTCATGCCCGTCTTGATGGCCAGGTAACGGTTGACGCTCTTGAGGAACTCTTCAAAGGGACCAAGCGTCCCCTGCCCTGGGCCGAAGGCCGCCTGTAACTTTCCTGAAAAGGTAGCCGCTTCGAGAAGGATGAACAGCACCGTCAAAAGGATCAGGAAGGCGTTGGCAAGCACCCCGGTCATGGTCTTGATAGAGGCGGCGAAAAAAGCCATCACCCTGGATGGATCCAACTGTTCTCCGATCACCTTCTCCGGCTCCTCCCAACCCATGCTGTCAAAGCCGGCATACAACATATCCAGCTTTTCCTGGAGCTCATTTCCATAAGCTTCCTTTTTCGCGACGAACCCTGAGGTTGACGACCCGATAACCGTGGCAACCATCACCACCCCGGCGATCACGACCAGCAGCACGACAGCGAGGGCGGCCCAGGAGGGAAGGCCCTTGCTCTTGAGCCAGAACAAGGGAGGAGCCGTCAATGCGGCGACCATCACCGACAGGAGAAATGGCACGACAAATTCCTGCGAGGAGTGAAGCCCCCAGATCGCCACCACGAAGCAGGCCGTGGTCATCAGAAAACGCGCCAATGTCGACGTTTCTTTTTTTCCGCTCATGCCACCTCGGATTCTCCCGTTTCGCCGGATTCTCCACCCCCGACAACCATGCTCGCAAGGTAACCCACACAGAAGCAGGTTACAATGCCGACGGCTGCATAAAGAATGGAGTGAACCCGGCCGTTGGCTAACCAGAGGGCAAAGCAGGACGCCGCAGCGCCAACAAGCGCCCCGGTTGAGTTTGCCCGGCGTGTAAATATCGCGAGGCAGACGATTCCCGCCACTGCCCCGAGGAGCAAGCCGAGCACCGCGAGGTACAGGTCCAGCATAGACTTCCACTGCTCGCTGTAGAGGGCCAGCAGCAGCCCGGTGCAAAGCGCGAGAACTCCCAGGGTGAGCGTGGCAAGCCTGGCGACTCGCAGGTAATGATCCTCGGACCGGTCCGGCTTGAATCGACGGTAGAAGTCGGTGACAAAGGCGGCCGAGACGCTGTTCATGCTGCTGTCGAGAGTCGACATCGTCGCCGCGAGAAGCCCGGCAATAACAATTCCGGAGACACCGGCTGGCAGGGACTGGACCATAAAGAGTGGAAAGACCTGCTCTGTTTTCAGCCCAGGGGACAGCTCGATGGGATTTTGCTGATAATAGACGTACAGCGCGGCACCGACAAAGAACAGGAGGGCGGGGATCGGGATCGCAAGCAGCGCATTGGTCCAGACAGCCTTGGCGGCCGACTTTTCATCAGGAGTGGTCAGGTAGCGTTGCACGACAGCCTGGTCGGATCCGTAGGATGCGAACTGCTGGAAGATCCCACCGACCAGGATGACCCAGAGCACAGGCTTCGTATAGCTGTCGAGGCCCCAATCCATCTCCACCAGGCGAAGCTTTCCCTCAGCGGTTGCCGTCGAGACCAGCTCTCCCAGGCCCCCATCCAGCTCACCGGCGATGATGAATACTGTAACAAGCGCGCCGCCAACCAGCACGACAGCCTGCAGCACATCGGTCCAGACAACAGCCTCCATTCCTCCGAGATAGGTGTACACGGTGGCGAGAACCACCATGAGGCTGACGCACACATAGATATTGATGCCGGTAACCGCCTGCAAAGCCAGCGCGGGCAGGTAGAGAACAATCGTCATCCTTCCCAGCTGAAAGAGTATAAAGCTGGCGCTCGAAAACAACCGGACAGCCAGGTTGAACCGCCTCTCGAGGTATTCATAGACCGTGGTGATGTTCATGCGCCGAAAAATCGGCAGAAAGAAGAAGACGATCACCGGGGCTATCATCACGATCGTCAGCACCTGGATGTAATAGGTGCAATCGGTTCGGAAGACCTTCGCCGGAGTTGCCATGAACGTCAGCGAGCTGAGCTGGGTGGCGAAGACACTCAGGCCGGCGGCCCACCAGGGTATACGCCCACCGGCGAGAAAGAAGTCCCCGGTAGATTTACCTCTTTTTGAGAGCCACCAGCCGATCCAGACCAGCAAGGCGAGATAGATGCACAGGATGCTCCAGTCCAGGTTCGTGAACCCTCCCTCATGAACAGCCCGGACCGCGAACACCCTTGGCGACCGGACTCCCGGCTTTGCCTCTCCACTCGGTATAAACCAGCTACCGCCCCACTCCACCGTATTGACCGTGACCCTGGATGTCTCCATCTCGACATCGGGAAACTCCATAGCTCCATAGCTCACCCAGCGATCCACCACGCTGTGATAGGCGAAACATTCACGGCTGAACCCCGGGTGGTCTCCAAGGGACCGGTCCGGATTGGCCGCCGCCCAACTGAGCGCGTCCGGGTTCCCGCCGCCGGCGACCAGCAGATGGGCATCGCTGAGCCTTGGAGCCGGGGTAGGTGCTGCCGCCACCCCTCTTGGCAGATCCGCTATAGGCGCCCAGGACCTGGTGGCAGGGGAATACCTGTAGCCATCGGACAGCGGAGGCATGACTCTCTTGCCCTCATCCAGGCGAAGCCCGCCAATGATGTAGAACCCCTTGTCAACAACCCCGGCCGCCGCCTGGAACCTTTCCGGCCCAGGCCAGGCCCCCAGCGCTTCCCACTCCGCGCCCTCAACCGGCGCGCCATCGGGGCCGACTGAGAGAGACCAGAAATTCTTGAGGGCGCTCACAGATTTCGACTCGACGCTGGACAGCCCACCCGCCACAAAGATGTAAGCCTCCGTCGAGCTGAGGCTGACAACCGCCGCGCAAAGATTGGTGCAAGGTGAAGGAAGAGACGGGTAGTCAACAGGCCCCTCGAGACCATCGCCCCACGAATAGGCAAAAACCCTGGAGCTGGCATCGACCCCATTGTCTCCGCCAATGAAGATCGCCCTCGCGGCGAAAGAGACAGAGGCCCCATAGGCCAGCGGGCCCGGCAGGGTGCCGGCACTTACCCAGCCTGATTCTCCGCCACCGCCTCCGGCCAAGGACAACGCGAAGATCTTGTCGTGCCAGACCTTCTTGCCATTCTCCCAGGGAGGCTTGTCGGGGAAGTTCGCTCCCCCGGCGACCAGGAGGCGCCCGTTGGATACCCCTGTAAAGGCTCCGGCGAATCCATGCATGTCGGGAACCGGGGGGATCTCCAGGTCCCATTCAAGCTTCCTGGCGGAATCCTGGGCTGACAGCGCGGGCGCAACAAGGATCAGGAGCAGGGAAAAAATGATAGGTGTTCTTGTCATGTCTGGATGTCTGTTCGGATTCTTATTCCTGGCGGCCCGCAAGGCGCGGAAACCGCGTTCTTTCGGTACCTATCATTACAGAGACCCCATGGGATACTCAATGGTCTCTCGCCGGCCAGGGCCCAGTTTTTATTCTCTGAATGCCGAGCTTGCATCCTCACGGCTCACCCCTTTGAATTGAAGATTCATTCAAAAAGTCCGACAGCCTCAGGAAAGGCCGGACCAAAGAAACACCTGGCGCTCTCCAGGGTCGGCGAGCGCCCGCAACAGTTCAAGGAGCCAACCTTGCCCCCGACTAAACTGAGCCCCAACGCAGCCAGCCTGTGCCGTCTTTTCACGATCCCCGCCATACTTCTTGCCTTCTTGGGGCCTGGAACCGAAACTCTCGCCCAGGAAAAAGAGGTACGAACAGACAAGTTTCGCCAACTCGAAGAGGTGCTCCCCACCCCCAACGAGAGACGGACCGCCTCGGGCGCCCCCGGGCCCGCCTATTGGCAGCAAAGAGCCGACTACGTCATCGACGTCGAGATCGATGAGGTAAACCACAGCGTCTCAGGCGCCGAGACCATCACCTATACGAACAACTCTCCGCACAGTCTCTCGTATCTCTGGCTGCAGTTGGACCCCAATCTCTTCTCCAAGCATTCCGACACTCCCCTGACGGCCGAAGCGCCGGGCCTGGACTCGATCTCCTACAGGGGCCTCAAGGGAATCCTCTATCGATCCCAATTCGATGGCGGCATCACCATCTCCTCGGTCAAAGACAAGGACGGAAAGAACCTCCCTCACACGATCGTGAAGACCATGATGCGGGTTGACCTGCCGAAGCCTCTCCAGAGCGGCCAGGCCTACAGCTTCTCCATCTCCTGGAATTTTACCCTGGTCAACCTGAAGAAGATCCGCGCCCGCTCAGGGCAGGAGGTTCTCGACGATGGCAACGCCATCTATTCCGTTGCCCAGTGGTACCCCCGCATGTGCGCCTACACCGACGTCCATGGCTGGCGACATCGGCAGTACCTCGGCGGAGGAGAGTTCACCCTGGAGTTCGGCAGCTTCCTGGTGAAGATCACTGTCCCCGACGACCATATCGTCGCCTCGACGGGCACCCTCCAGAACCCTGGCGAGGTCCTCACCGCCGAACAGCGCGCCAGGCTCGCAACGGCGGCCGGAGCCAAAAAGCCGATCCTCGTTGTCACCAGGGAGGAAGCCGGCGAGAATCGCAAGGACCGCGGAAAAGGAAAGAAGACCTGGGTCTTCCACGCCGACATGGTCCGGGACTTCGCCTTCGCCAGCTCGAGAAGTTTCGTCTGGGACGCAATGCCCTCGAGCGGAGAGGGCTTCGCCACCCTCTGCATGTCCTACTATCCCGCCGAAGCCATGCCCCTGTGGAGCCAGTACGCCACCCATGCGGCGGCCCAGGCGATCGAGGTTTTCTCCAAGCACACCGTCCCCT
>DCKY01000147.1:3813-5719 GCA_002320775.1 Planctomycetes bacterium UBA1662 | reverse complement strand
TCCTTGCCCCCGCCCATGGCCTCACATAAACTATTGCGATGAGGAAAGCTAAGGCCATAACAATTTTGCTGATAGTCATTCCTGTATCGATGGCCTCAGCTGATGAAACCGGTGTGGATACCAGGACGTTTAAGAGCCTGGTGATGCCTGTTCTTCAGAAATATTGCGTGGGCTGTCATGGGCCCGAAAAACAGAAGGCCCGCCTGCGTTACGATGGAATGGCTGGCTTCCGGGTCACCGACCGGCACCTGTGGACGAAGATCCATGAGCAGCTCTCCACCGGTGAGATGCCGCCGGAGAACAAGCCCCAACCCAGCTCCGCGGAAAAGAAAAAGATCCTTGCCTGGATCGAGAAAGAGCAACGGGCCCTGGGGGCAGGCAGCACACGCCGGCTCAATCGCCGCGAGCTTGGAAGCGCCCTGCGGGATATGACCGGCCTGGATGTTGATTTCGCCTATACCATTCCCGGGGACAGCAAGGTGAACGGCTTCGATACCGGTGCGGAGGCCCTGCAGGATGCCGCTGACTCGGTGAGCCAGGTGATGGAGGTCACCCGCCGCGCTGTGGCCGGGATTCGTTTTCTCGAAGCCCCGCCGGGTGAGATCCTGCACGCGGATCTGGTGAACGTGGAAAAGAATCCGCACAAGGTATTCGATCCCTGGAAGGCGGCGGGTATCAACCTTGGGAAGCTTCCCCGAATTCCAAGACCGGGTCTGGGCGCCCTGGTCGAGCCCAAATGGCCGAGAGATCGAACCAGCAGTATGTTCAGTGTTCCGCTGCCTCCGGATGCGGGGGGTCTTGTACGGGTGAAATTCAGCGTGGCGTCCTACTGTGCCTTCCCGGAGGTGCCGAACCCGGTTCTATCTGTCAAGATTGGCGGGCGGGTAATCGACCGCCGTGAGATCACCGGCCCGATGGACCTGGAGTACCAGGTACAGGTCGAGGACGCGATTCTCGGCAAGAGCGGGCTCTCCATCGGGGTCACGCCGCGGGTGGAAATTGCATACGGGGTCAAGGGCTTTGAGAACGAGGACCGGTCAAAACCCAAGGACCTGCCCGATGGCGCCGGGCTGTTTCGTCCGGCCTGGGACAAAAAGAAGTTCAAGACCCCCGAGCAGCAGCCCCGGCCTTTTGTCGTCCTGAAACACGTCGAGCTGGAACCTCGATACGTCGCCGCCTGGCCGCCGGCTGCATGGAAGGCTGATATTGGTAAGCTCAGCGACACGCCCGCGAATGCCAGGAAGTTGCTGGTCCTCTGGATGGAGCGGGCCTACCGCCGGCCGGTGAAGCCCGCCGAGCCGAAAGAGTTTTTCGCCTTTTACAAGAAGCTCCGCGCTGAGGGGATGACCTTCGATAATGCCCTGCGCTCCACCTTTCAATCCGTACTGTTGAGCGCACCCTTTCGCTACCTGGACTCAACGGCTCATGAGGATAAGGTCCTCGCCGATCACGCTGTCGCCTCACGACTGAGCTTCATGCTGCTTGGCGCACCGCCGGATGCCGAGCTGCGTAAGCTGGCGGCCTCGGGTCAATTGAGAAACCCGAAAGTCCTGAAAGCCCAGGCGGACCGGCTCCTGGGAGACGAGAGCAGCTACGGCTCTTTTGTTCGCCCCTTCGTCACCCAATGGCTCGAGATGGAGCAGCCGATTACCCTGGTGGATGACCGACGGGGCAAGGCGAGCTACAGGTTTCGCCGGTATCTCCAGGACTCGATGCGCGAAGAGACCTACTCCTATATTGCCCGCCTGCTGGCTGACAACCGGCCGGCCCGGGAGCTGATCAGCAGTGACTGGACCATGATGAATAATGCCCTGGCGCGTCATTACGGGTATGAGGGCATCCAGGGCGGGCAGCTTCGCAAGGTGAAGTTGCGCAAGGGTGACAAGCGCGGTGGCGGCATTATGTC
>DCKY01000147.1:1920-3444 GCA_002320775.1 Planctomycetes bacterium UBA1662 | reverse complement strand
TGGGTGATCTATCGCGGGGCCTGGGTCGCCCGGCATATCATCGACGATCCGCCGCAGCTGCCGCCGCTGGAGGTGCCTGAACTGGATTCCACAAAAGGTGATCTCAAATACTTAACTCCCCGGGAGCTGATGGCCTATCACCGGGAGGACCCCAAATGCTCCGGCTGCCATACCAGGCTCGACCCCATCGGCTTTGCCTTCCAGAATTTCGATATCAGCGGCCGCTGGCGCGACGTTGAGCACGCGTCCTATTCCGTCGACGAGCTTGATGGGAAGATTGCCTGGCGCGGCAAAGGCAAGACACGGCCAGCCGATACCACGGGCCTCCTGCCCGGTGGCGAGGAATTCCGCAGCTATGATGAATTCAAGAAGGTGCTGGTGAAGGCCTACCAGGAAGACATGGTGCGGGGCCTGATGAAGAACTTTATGCTCTATGCCACCGGTCGTAAGCCCGATATCGATGACATGGCGGAGATCGAGGGAATCATGAAAAAGAACGCCGCAAAAGGATATCCGCTGCGGACAATGCTCCTGGCGGTGTTTCAAAGCGAAGCGTTTCTCGAGCACTAGGTACGGAATCTTTGACTTCATCTTCGTCAAACGGCAAGATGGATTGAAACGAAGCTGAGGCCTTAAAAAGGTAATTAGTATGAACCGGGAACAACTAATGAGCCGTCGCAAGGTCCTGCGAGGACTGGGCGCGACGCTGGCTTTGCCTGTTCTCGAGACCTTTGGTGGCAGGACACTGGCGGCTGGAATGAAGGCTAAGGACCCATCCCGGTTCGCCTGCTTCTATATTCCGGGCGCGATCAGCCAGTACAGTTGGTTCCCGAAGGATACCGGGCCGAAGTACACTCTTGCCTCCTCGCACCAACCCCTGGCGCATCATCGTGATCGCTTCTCCGTGCTCACCGGCCTGTCTCATATCAAGGGGCGCATCAGTGGTCATGTCCATCCCTACAGCTGGTTGACCGGCCACAATATCAACCTGGTTCCCGGCACCCGGACGAATACCATCTCAGTTGACCAGGTGGCCGCGAAACATCTCGGGCCGACCTATCTGAATTCCCTGGTCCTGTCGTGGCAAAACGGTGTGGGCACCACGACACTTTCTCGCAATGCACTCGGGGTGGACATCCCGGCGACGGCCGATTACCGGCGTGTTTTTGAGAACCTGTTTCCTCCTGCAGACCGCGCGGAGCTCAAAAAGAAGCAGGCCCGCCTGGCGCTCAACCGCAGTATCCTCGATACGGCCACCGGCAATGTGAAGGATATCAAGCGCAAGCTCGGGCGTATCGACCAGCAGCGGGTCGACCAATACCTGCACTCGGTGCGTGACGTTGAAAAACGTCTTCTTCAAAAAGAGGCCATCCTGGAAGATGGGCGGCCGAAGTTCGACGAATCGAAGGTCCGCCTCGAGCGTGAGGTCAAAAACAGCTTCCAGGAGCACGTCGAGCTGATGACCGACCTGATCACCCTGGCCTTCCAGACGGACATGACGCGGGTCGCCACCCAGTGTCTTGG
>DCKY01000147.1:0-1533 GCA_002320775.1 Planctomycetes bacterium UBA1662 | reverse complement strand
GCCAAGCTTCGCGGCACCCACGACGTCCATCATAAAGGCGGCGGCAACCGGGGTGAAAAAAACCCGGATGTGATCGCCCTGAGCTTGCGTGACAAGATGCTCTGCGCCTGCATGGCCCGTTTCATGGATAAGCTCGAGGGGATCGAGGCATCCGAAGGAACCCTGCTGGATCACACGGTCATCCTTTTCGGAGGAGCCCAGACCGCCAGCCATGTCGGCACCAGCTTCCCGACCATCATCGCCGGAGGCAAGGCCCTGGGGTTCAAGCACGGCCACCACACGAAGTGGGGGCGTGACGAGCGGCCGATGTCTGATCTCTACCTCACGATCCTGCAGCAGCTCGGCTGTCCGGTACGTTCCTTCAAGGAAAGCGCCGGCCCGATTTCTGAACTGCTGGTTTGAGGCCGTGAAGCTCCTGAGGGAATGCGTGTTCTGTCTCGCCGTGGTGGGGGGTGCGGTGCTCTTCCCCGCTCACGCCGATGAGCCACCGGTCATCACTCTCAAAGGGCACGAGGGGTGGGTCACCACCGTCGCGTTCAGCCCCGATGGAAAGTGGATTGCGTCCGCAGGTGAAGACAAAACACTTCGTCTCTGGGATGCCCTCACCGGCAGGGAAGTGCGGGTGTTGCAGGGACACACCGCGGCCATCACGACGATCAATTTCAGCCCGGACGGCCGGCGACTTGTCTCAGGCGGCTGGGATCACACCCTCAGGGTCTGGGATGCGCGCAGCGGTAAAGAGCTCCTGAAGCTGGGTGGCCACAAGGAGCACGTGACGTCTGTTGACTACAGCCCGGATGGCAAGCGCATCGTGTCCGGCAGTGGGGACGACAGCCTGAAGGTCTGGGATGCGCGCAGCGGAAAAGCCCTGCTGAGGCTTTCGCACGATAACGAATACGATGTCACCTCGGTGGCTTTCAGCCCTGACGGCAAACAGATCGTATCGGCGGATGGAGAAAACCAGCTGAAGACCTGGGATGCGTCAACGGGCGAGGAGCTGGAAACCCTGCTGGCGCATGGCGCCGCGGTCAGCTCGGTTTCGTTCAGCCCCGATGGCAAGCGCATCGCCTCAGGCAGCTGGGACGATACCGTGAAGGTCTGGGACTCATCCCTTGAAGAATCACTCCTGAGCCTGCGGGGGCATAGCGGGGACATCACCGCGGTCACCTTCAGCCCTGACTCCAGGCGCATTGCCTCCAGCAGCGAGGACAAGACAACGAAGATCTGGGACGCCCGGACCGGAAAGATATTGCTGACCCTGCGCGGCCACAGCAACGAGGTCACCTCTGTCGCTTTCAGTCCTGACGGCCAACGTCTCGTCGCCGGCAGCAGGACCGTCCTGAAAGTCTGGCGCCTGGAAAAGCCCTGAGCCTTAGCGGGTGATGGTGACGTCGTCGATCGAGCTCATGGAGAAGCCCGTAGCGCTGCACCCGTTGGTGAGGAAGCGAATGGTGTCGATGGGGCCCTTGTTGTCGAAGGGTATACCGGGCCAGGTCTTGCCGTTGAATTTCACGGTGTAGGCGCCGGCATCCA
>DCKY01000244.1 GCA_002320775.1 Planctomycetes bacterium UBA1662 | reverse complement strand
ACCAGGGGGCACCCTCTCCTTGCCTTTCTCCTTCACCCCATTATAGGATCTCATCCATGTTCAACCTGCGGAGGTTTTTTTTATGAGATGGCTTTTGACAGTCAAGATTCAGCTTCTTGTTTTGAATGCATTTCTGCTGGCCTTGATGCTGTCTGGCCCTGTGGCGGTCCCCGCGGAATCCTTCTACCTGGCCACCCCCCTGGAAAAACAGTGGGAGTGGAAACTTCCGAAGCGACAGCTCGCCTGGGAGCATGTACAGCGAATCGGCCCGGACCGCAGCTACCCGGTGTTCGCCCAGGGCGAACTGGTGCTTGTCAGTTGCGAATATAATGGCGCCTTGCTGGCGCTTGATGCGAGGACGGGAGCCGAAGCCTGGCGTTTCTATACCGACGGCCCCTTGCGAAAGCCGGCGGCCGGCGACGGCGAGCGCATCTTCGTAGGTGGGGAGAGCGGCATTCTGTACTGCCTGGATCGCACCGGTAAGCTGCTGTGGAAGAAACGCGGTGGCCCGTCTGACCGCCGGGCTCTCGGCCATGGCCGGCTGGTCTCCGCCTGGCCGATCATGGCCTCGCCCCTGGTGTCGGGAGACACAGTGTACATGACTGCCGGCTATTGGCCGCTGGAGGGGGTCTATTGCTACGCCCTCGACACCAGGACAGGTAAGGAAAGGTGGAAAGCCAGCGGCCTGCAGGCACGGCCCTACCTGCTGCGAATGCATGAGAACTGGCTGATCATCGAAGGGCACAACGGTGGAGCCATGCTGGACATCGCCAGTGGGCGCCCTGTCACGGAGAAGCGCCCGAAGCGGCCGCAGCTCAAGCGCCCCGGGATTCCCGGCCTCAGCGGAACCTGGGCGGCTTCGCTGGGGGGCGGTCGTCATTTCTCGACATCTGACAGCGGCACAGTGACCGGCTATGGGCCCGGGAAGACGCAGCCGAAGAGATACACGATCGAGCTGAAGACAGAGACGACCAGCGCGGCGTCGACCCTGCTGGCCGCGACGAAGACAAGGGCCGGCTACGCCATCGTTGCCGGGGTGGCCGATGGCGCGATCGTCAAGGGACTCCTGGGTGGCAGCGCGATGAATGTCATCGCTGTGACCCCCGGGGCTGCGGCGCTTCGCAGGAGCCTCGATGGCGCCGGCTTGTTCACCTCGCGCCTGGCCATTGTCGAAGGCGATGCTGCCAGCGTTGACCTGCCGCCCTACATCGCCAACCTGGTGACCACCGAGTCGAAGGGAAAGCTCCCGGCCGCGACGCGGGCATGGGTGCGGCCCTTCGGGGGCATCCTCGCCCGGCCCGAGGCAGGCAAGTGGCGGCTGCAGGTTCGTGAAGGCGCCATCGAAGGTACGGCTGACTGGCAGCAGGAGTTTTTCAACGCCGCCAACACCCTGAATTCTCCTGACAGGGTGGTGAAGGCGCCGCTGGGGGTGCTCTGGTACGGGGGCGCGGTTTCAGGCGCGCGGTATTATTACGATGGAAAAATCGATCACCAGTCGGGCCACGGCTTGAATCCGCAGCCGGTCATGGCCGAGACCATCGAGGGCCGCATGATCCTGCAGTCACCGGGGCTCATCAGCGCCTTCGATATGTACACCGGCCGCCTCTTGTGGGAGTCGAAGTTGCCGAGTGTTTACACCTATGGCGGCGCCGGCGGCGGACTGGGTCTGCACTCCAGGAGGCATAAGTCGCCGATGAACGTCGCGGTGGCCCAGGAGTTTGATATCAAGCCCAACCAGCGATCGCGCGCATCCGGGTTCAACTATGCATCCATGGCTGACGGTATTTATACTTGTGTCGGGCCGGAGCTGTTGCGTATCGACCCGAAAGACGGCAGGCGCCTGTCTGCCTGGCCTGTTCCGATCGAGGAGAAAGACCTGTGCTGGGGAGGTCTCCGCATCGCTGGGGATGTGCTGGTGGCCACGGCGTTCCGGCCGGCCGACCACATGGCTGCTGACGCCGGCCATGACGGTAACGGCGGGGACTGGGCCGGCGACCGCATGCGCATGGCCTACCTCATAGCCCTTGACCGGCAGACCGGCAGGAAGCTGTGGCAGCGGAAGGCGACCTGGGGCTACGTCAACCGCAGCGGAATCTGTGCCGGCGGCGGGAAGGTCTATGCCACCGACATGATCACGCCGAAGATCTACGACAAGTTCAAGGAGGCCGGGCGCAGGCTGCCGACGACCCCTCCCAGGGTCCTGGCGCTTGAGCTGGAGACCGGTCGGGAAGCGTGGAGCTTCGACCTAGATGTGCTGAGCCGTAACATTGCCTACTCCGAGGAGGAGGACCTGCTGCTTGTTCCCTGCCGGAACCTGGTGGTCTGGAAGGACAACCAGTGGGTGAACAAGTCGATTGACGTCCGTCGGGGCAAGACCAACAAGAACGCGCCGGGCCGTATGCGCGCCTTCAATTGCAGTGACGGCTCAGTGGCCTGGCAGGTCGACACGCATCCGTATCATCGCCCGCATGTTATCCACGGAGATCTGCTTATCGACCGCTCCGGCTACACCTATAACCTCGCCGACGGTAAACGCGCTCTGCGCAGGTCGCCGGTGACAGGGCAGTTGGAACCGTGGAGCTTCAGGAAGGCCGGCTGTGGCCACCTCATCGCCTGCGAGCACCTGGTCACCTGGCGAACCGGCTATTTCGACCTGGAAAAACAGAGCGGTACGACAACCCTGGCTGGCCTCGATGCGGGCTGCTCTCCAACCCTGATACCGGCCGGCGGCCTGCTCAACATTCCCAACTTTGGAACCCATCACAAGCGCAATCGCATGACCGCTATGGCCCTTGTGCATCGACCCGACAATCCTTCCTGGTCGACCTATTATTCGACCACCGAGAAGAGCGCAGCGGCCGGTACACCGATTCGCCGCATCGGCTACAACTTCGGCGCGCCGGGCGATCGCATTACCGGGGACGGTATGCTGTGGCAGCGAATTGATCGTTTCAAGCGCTACGCCCTTCGCATGGAACCGCGCGACAAGCTGGTGTGGCAGGGCGGCCACGCGGGGGATGCCTGGATTACCTCGGGTGGGCTGGCCGGTGTCGAGAGCATCACGGTACCGGTTATGATGAAAGGCGGCAAGGCCGAAAAGAACGACAAGGCGACCCGGACCTATACCGTGCGCATGCATTTTTCCGGGGCCCGGGGCCTGGACATCAGCCTCGAAGGCCGCCTCGTGGCAAGCGGTGTCAGCGCTGCCGGCCCGGTGGTGAAGGAGTTCAGAAAGGTCCTGGTGACTGGTCCGCTGGATATTGAGCTAGGTGTCGCCAGGGGCTTGACGGTGATCAATGGATTGGAGCTGATTCTCCAGGAGTGACCTGCTCTTGAAAGCATTCAAAGGATTTCTCATGAACACCCGGGAAGCCTCCCTTTTCATTTTTACAGCGCTGGTCGGTGCGCTGGTGGCTCTGCCGGTAGGGGCAGTTGGAGATGAGGCGGCTTTCCAGAAAACTGTCCTGCCCTTTCTCGAGGCCTATTGCCTCGATTGCCACGACAGCGAGACGCGCAAAGGCAAGCTGTCACTGGAGGGGATTTCTCCTTCGCTGGCCGGCAGCGGGCTGGAGACCTGGCGGCTGGTTCGCGAGCAGCTCCAGTTTGGCGACATGCCGCCGAAAAAGAAGAGGCAACCGGCTCCAGCTGAACGCGCCGCCGTGCTGGGATGGATTCGCGGTGAGCTCCTGAAGACGCAGGAACCGGGGACGCTGGCGGAGGAAAAGCTGACCCAGCCGCAGTTTGGCAACTACATGGATCATGCGGCCTTGTTCGGCAAACGGCGAAGCCATGTGACTCCCGCGCCGCCGCGGCTGTGGCGTTTGCGTCCGTCGATTTACAATACCACCATGCCGCGGCTGGGTGAGCGAATCACCGGGCTGGCCAATGGGTTGAACACGGTGGACCGCTCGGACTTCAAGGATTTTGCGGCGGATTATTTTCTCGATGAAGCGGCGGCGGCGCCACTGCTGGGCAACGCAAAGAAAATCGCCGCGGGCATGACGGCACCGAATGCGAAAGATCGAGCGCTCAAGCTCCTTGTCGCCGAGACCCCTCCGACGCCAGGGGAGGTGGCCGAGGGGGTTCGGACGGCTTTTCTAAAAATCCTCGGCCGCCTGCCAGGCCCCGAGGAACTGGAGCGCTTCGGCGGATTTCACCGGGCGACCGCCGCCACCGCAGGCCATGTGACGGCGGCGAATACGCTCTTGGCGGCCATCCTCATGCAGCCGGAGGTGCTGTACCGGCTGGAGCTGGGCACCGGCAAGCCGGACTCCCATGGCCGGGTGCGCCTCAGTCCGCGTGAGCTCGCCTACGCGCTATCCTACGCCCTCGATAACCGGCCGGTGGATGCCTTTCTCAAGGCGGCCGCGGAGGGGAAGCTGGCCAGGTCCGGGGATGTCGCCCGGCAGGTGCGCCAGCAATTGAACGACGATTCTCTGCTGCAGGATCGTAATCCACGGGTCTTGCAGTTCTTCCGCGAGTATTTCAATTACCCCTTCGCACGCGAGGTGTTCAAGGACCCGCCGGAGGGGGGCAGCTACAAGCCGGACTGGCTGGTGAGGGACCTGGAGACCACCGTGCGGGACGTGCTGCGGGCGGACAGGGCGGTGCTGAGAACGCTGCTCACCACCCGGCGTTTTTATGTAAACGCCCAGTATAAGCCGGTAAAAAGAAAGGGCGTGCAGCTGCAGGGTGGGCATGCAAAATGGTGGCCCTACCAGACGGCCTTCAATCTCGCGCCGGACTGGCGCTGGGGGCTGGAGCTGCAGCCGGTTGAGTTCCCCGAGGGGGAACGTGCCGGAGTGCTCACGCACCCTGCCTGGCTTGCTGCGTGGAGCGGTAATTTTGACAACCATCCCGTACAGCGCGGCAAGTGGGTCCGAACACACTTGCTCGGGGGCACCGTTCCCGACGTGCCCATCGGTGTGGATGCCCGTGTGCCGGAGGCCGAGCATGCTACCTTCCGCGTCCGGCTCAAGGAGGCTACGGCCCCATCCGAATGCTGGCGTTGTCATCGGCAGATGGACCCCCTGGGCGTGGTCTTTGAACGCTACGACCACTACGGGCGCTACCAGCGGCGCGACGCCGGCCAGCCGGTTGACTCTACGGGCCTGATCGATCGCACCGGCGTGCCCGGGCTGGATGGCAGGCGAGTCAGCGGGCCGGCCCAGCTGATGGCCGTATTGTCGAAATCTGCCTATGTGGAGCAGGTCTTCGTGCGGCACGCCTTCCGCTATTTTATGGGGCGCAACGAGACTCTTGGCGACTCAAATACTCTGCAGG
Source organism: Planctomycetes bacterium UBA1662 (assembly GCA_002320775.1). GTDB lineage: Bacteria > Planctomycetota > UBA8108 > UBA8108 > UBA8108 > UBA8108. The sequence goes on along the minus strand of DCKY01000244.1, from coordinate 1,596 downwards.
ACGCCCACGCAGCCTACCGCAGGAGCGGCGGAAGTTTTCGGGTGCTTACAGAATCTTTGCTTTCCTCGGACTCTTTTTTAATGAGACAATCGGTAGCGAACTCGAATGATTGATATGAATATTAAACGCCGTGACTTCCTCAAAGCTGGTTCGATTGGAGCGGGCAGCCTGCTCCTGGGACAGTTCTTCAATCAACTGCCTGGCGCTGTGAAGACCAGGCCCGCGCGGGTGCTGTTCTTCGTGCAGGGCAATGGCGTGTACCCCCGCGACATCCAGCCGCAGGGGATTGAGATGCCCAGGAACCCTTCCAGGCTAGAGGATCTTTCCCTGGAGGGCCATGCGATGAGCCTGTCCATGGAGCCGCTGGCACCGTGGAAACAGAAAATGACGATGATCCACGGCCTCTCGGGTCGCATCGCCCGCGGCAGCCACAACATGGGTTTTGCGGCGCTGGGTTGTTGGCCCATGTCCAAGAAAGCCTATGGTGAAACCATCGATGCCGCCCTGGCGCGCAATCTCGGCGGGATTTATCCGCACATTGGCCTGGGTGTATCCAACAAGGCGATTTCGATGACCTACAACCTCACCTCGGTGGCACGCGGCAAGGCCTTGCCCACCTTGCTCAATCCCGTGCAGGCCTACGAGCGTTTCTTTGCCGCTGGTGCCGAGGGCGCGGCCCGCAGGAATTTCGATGTAGACACGAACCTGCTCGACTTCCTGGCGGATGATGTCAAGCGCCTGCAGACACGGCTCGATGGCTCCGAGAAAGAAAAGCTGGATCGTTACCTGGGCGCTTTTGAGTCCATGAGCAAAAGGCAGGGGCAGCTGGCCGCCATGGCTAGGCAGATCGCTGCCGCCGCGCCAAAGATTGATCCACGTACCGGCAGGATCCAGGAGACGAAGACCGGGCCTACCGGCGTCTTCGACCGCCTGGAGGCACAGTTTGAAAATGCGGCGGGTGCGATGATAGCCGGTCTCACGAACGTGGTAACGGTATCCGGTGGAGCCGGCCCCGATCGCATCGGCCTGTCCTGCATGGGCAGCGAGGTGGGCAAAGGCAGCGGCTTCATCGGCGCGCATGGAATCGGCCATGGCGGTTCGGGCGCCGGGATGAGCTCAGGGGAATGCCATGCCCTCATTCGCCGCAAGTGCCTTGAGAAGCTCGCAGGGTTCCTGCGGCGCCTAGAGGCTGTTCCTGAAGGTGATGGAACCATGCTGGATAACACCCTGGTCGTCTACATGTCCGACTCCGCCGAGGGGCATCATCCCGTTTGCCAGGAGTGGCCTTTCGTCCTTATCGGAGACCTGGGCGGGCGGCTCAAGCTGGGCAACCGCTACCTGCGCTACCCTTGGTACGGCGAGAAGGGGCATCGAACCATCGCCAGCCTGTATCTCTCTCTGCTTCACGCTGTTGGCGAGAAGCGCAAGAACTTTGGCGTAGCGGACTTCGGCCTGGGAGATCTCGACCAGGCCGGGCCCCTGGCCGAAATCATGGTTTGATATGCGCTGGTCAATCCTGGTATTCGTGATCGGCTTCGCAGCGGCTGGCAGCGTTCGAGCCGAGCACCGGGCCGCGCTGGTCATTGCCAATCACGC
>DCKY01000133.1:10870-11499 GCA_002320775.1 Planctomycetes bacterium UBA1662 | reverse complement strand
AGAGGCGGCGGAGCTGATTGCCGCCGGGATCCAGCTTGATCCAGATGCCGGGATCTTCCCGGTGGTCCTGAATGGTGATTTAAACGGCGACTCAGGCCGTGACATCAGTGACGCGGTCTACCTGCTTACCTGGCTCTTCCAGGGAGGACCTGAGCCTGCTGACGCCGGCTGCGCCGGGGAAGGCAACGGGGTTCTCAATGGTGATTCCAATGGTGATTTTGGCCGCGATATCAGCGATGCGACCTACCTCCTTACCTGGCTCTTCCATGGCGGAAATGAGCCCGCGGCGATCGAGTGCGGCACCGGGCAGTAGCAGCAGCAGGCCCCGAAGCCTCCACCCTCCTTGCTTGAGTTCTTTTTCCAGCATACTATGCCACTGGCACAGTAGTCCCGCTTCGCGGGCAGGCCAGGTGCTCAACGGAAAATACAATTCACGGGAGAAAAAAATGAGGCGAATCATCGCGTTTGCGCTCGTGTTGAATGCAAGCCTTCTTGTCCTTGCTGTACATGAGCTGGTGGCCATTGCCGGCGGAGAACCCGAGGCCACCTTTAACGGAGATATCAACGGCGACTCGAGGCTGAATATTGCCGACCCGGTTCACCTGCTGAATTTCCTCTTCACCGGCGGG
>DCKY01000133.1:0-10558 GCA_002320775.1 Planctomycetes bacterium UBA1662 | reverse complement strand
CCGGCGGGCCGGAGCCGGTTGCCATTGCTGCCGGCCCAGACCATACCGAGGAGATTGCCGAGCTGCAGGCGGGTCTCGCGGCGCTGCAGGCCGAGCTTGCCGCAGGCAGAGAGGCGCTGGAGGCGGCTGTTGCCGCCAATGCCGGGGCCCTGGCGACCATCCGGGGGCTCGAGGCTGAAGAGGAGGAGGTGCTTTCTCATCTCTCGCTCGTTCAGCTGCCGCTTGATGACCAAGGTGCCGGTGCCCGGACGATTCGCATTTCGGGTGCCAACCTCCAGGTGGTGAACGGCTCAGGGAGCACTGCTGCTGCTGACGGCCTGGGGAATCTCATTATCGGCTACCAGGAGACGCGGGAAAGCGGCAACGATCGAAGCGGCTCCCACAACCTTGTCGTCGGGCGGCAGAATAACTACAGCTCCTGGGGAGGGCAGGTGGTCGGCAGCTCTAATACGGTGAGGGGGCTCCTCTCAAGCGTATGCGGGGGGGAGGGCAATACCGCCAGCGGAGATTATTCAGTCGTCGGTGGCGGGGTCAGCAACCTGGCTGATGGGCCCGGAAGCCTGGTGGGTGGAGGCAGGGGAAATACCGCCACGGGAATCGACTCGGTCATCAGTGGAGGCCGGGAGAACCGGGCCGAAGGATTCATCTCTACGGTGGGCGGCGGCGGCAACAACACCGCCTCGAACCAGTTCAGCGTCATCGGTGGTGGAGAGCGGAACGAGTCCTCAGAGGCCCATACGACCATCGCAGGAGGGCGCAGCAACCGGGCGATCGGGGTCCAGTCGACTGTCAGTGGCGGAACCCAGAACTCAGCCGCCGGAGTCGCCTCGGTGGTTGGCGGCGGCGGTGTCAACACGGCCGATGGCTTTGTTGGCGTCGTCAGCGGCGGCTTCGGCAACGTTGCCCGGGGAGATGACAGCTCGGTGCGCGGCGGCAGGGACAACAGCACGTCGGATGGAGAGCATGTTCCCTGACAGGGGCCGGTTGCTCCTGGTCTTTCTGTTTGTTAGGTTCCCCTTGTGTCCTGATTGAAGTTCCGGCTCCAGGTCGAGCATTTCCATGCGCTCTTTACAGTCGTATCCTGCACTACTGAACAGGGGCGCGCGCATCTCTCTCCTGCTCCTTCCGGTCCTCGTGCTCCTGTGGGCAGGAGAGGCCTTTTCTGCCGGGCACAAGCCCTGGCTGCCGCAGCGGCAGGAACCGAATTCCTTCCTGGATGAGCTGAAGCTGTGGATTCGTTTCCTGGGCCCGCTTCTCCTTCCGGCCTGCTGTTTCCTGGTGGCCGCGGGACTGGATATATACATTTCCCGCCGGCGCAAATATACCGTGCGGCGCCATGCGAAGATCAGCAGGGTGCTGAAGATCGCCGGGGGGGCATTGATCTTCGTGACCATGCTGGTGGCGTGGTTGTTCTTAGCCGACCCCGACCATTTTCTCGGAACGGCTAGCCTTGGCGCCTTTGTATTCTGGAGTCTCCTGGGGATTGTTCTCGGGCTAGGCCTTACCGGCTTTGCTCTCACGAGGCCATCCTGGTATGTGTGGTGGGGCCTGTATCTGCTCGGTGTGATCATTGCCCGGTCAAACGGGTGGATGGGGGGATGGATCTTCGCTCTCAGCCTTCCCTGCGTTGGCTCTGTGCTGATTTACGGTCTTATTGGCCTGGCTAACACTGGGGTAGTTAAGATCGCGCCGCGCTTTGCCAAGGAGTTCGATGAGGAGTCTGAAGAGCCGGGGAGCGGATGGTTTGAGGGCGAAGAGCAGGTGCCGGAGCCCGAGAAAAAAACCAGCGGCGACGGCTCCGCGGCCAGGCCGGTGTTTGTAAATCCCTATATACCCAACAGGCTGAGACCCTGGTGTAATAAATGCAAGGCCCATACGCCTGTCTATATGCATTCAAAGCCCGCTGAGCTTGATGCGCTTGGCGCGGATCGAGGGGTGACAAGGTGTCGCCAATGCGATGGGTGGAGTGATGCCCCCCAATGGAGAAGGCTGGGTTGTGGTTGTTTTGCGGGTGGGGGATTCGCTGTTCTGATTCCCGCCCTGGGGGTTATTTTTTCAGGAGGGTTCTCTGAGGATGAAATCGGGTCCGTTGTGGGGATTCTCGTGCTTGGAGTTGTTCCATTTATAGTGGTCGGGCTCTGGATTGGAAACAAGGCGAGAGGGTTCATGCCCTGGGAGCGTGAACAGAATTCAAAGTCTCCGGCCGAGCTGGAGGAGCAGTATAAGAACAACCCGATCGAGCTCAATTTTCCGTCCGAGGATTTTGAAACCAGGATCACCTATGGTGACTGGCGCGATTACGAGGATGCCGACAGTGGAGTTGAAAAGTTTTTCGGCGACCTGAACCGAAAGCTCTCCGGCGGGGAGGAGACCCGGCCTGAAGAGCCGCCGCCTGCTGCAGGGAACCTCGAGGGGGCGGACCTGGCTGATGCGGATCTGCAGGGCAGAGACCTGCGGGAGTCAAACCTCAAGGAGGCCAATCTCCAGGGAGCCGACCTCCGGGGGGCCGACCTTCGCAACGCCAACCTCACAGGGGCTGATCTCAAGGGAGCCAACCTGCAGGGCGCGGACCTGAACTTTGCCGATTTCTCCAGGGCCAACATAGAGGGTGCTGACCTGCGGGGAGCCAGGGGTTGGCGGTCCTTCTTTTCAGGCGCCGTTGGAACAGCGGCCCACCTGCCCGGTGATCCCCTTGATGAATAGGCCCCGAGCCTTGTCACTGGTCGATGGCAGTTGCTATGAGGACTCTGAAGGTGAAGCGGATGGGGGTGGGGTCTTTGTTGCTGCCTGGGATCAAAGTTGGCGGTAAAGAATTGTCTCAGGAGGCCTCTCGGTCCAGAATGTTGCCACCTGCACAGGGACAAGACATTATGAAACGAGGTGAAAAGATGAATTTCTTCCAGCGAAGCTCCTGTTCTGCCGTCCTCTTCTTTCTCAGTATCCTGCCCTGCCTGCGGGTCTCCGCAGGGGATGACCTCAAGCCCTACAAGGTGCCGATGCTCTCTCCCGAGGATGCCCTCAAGTCCTTCGTGGTTGCCGATGGCTACCGGATGGAGCTGGTGGCCTTTGAGCCGATGATCGAGGAGCCGGTTGCGCTGGCCTGGGACGGCAATGGCCGCATGTACGTTGCCGAGATGCGGACCTATATGCAGGATATCGATGGGCGCGACCAGTTTCGCCCGATCTCGAGGGTTGTGCGCATGGAGGACACCAATGGTGACGGGCGCATGGACAAGCACTCGGTCTTTGTCGACAAGCTCGTCCTGCCGCGCATGATCCTGCCGCTTGAGAAGGATGTCATTATCCGTGAGACCAACACACTCGATCTCTGGGCCTATACCGATCATGATGGAGATGGTGTCGCCGATGAAAAGAAGCTCTGGCACAAGGGTGGCGGGCGCGGGGGAAACCTCGAGCACCAGCCCAGCGGGCTGATCTGGAACATCGACAACTGGATCTATACGACCTACTCAAACCATCGCTACCGGTTTACCCGCGGAAAGGTCGAGCGCCACAGCCTGCCGGGAGGCTCCGGGCAGTGGGGGCTCACCCATGACGATGTCGGCAAGGTCTACTATTCGACGGCCGGCGGTGAGCAGCCGGCGATGGATTTCCAGCAGCCGATGATCTACGGCCGGATCCGGATGGGAGGAGAGCTCGCTCCCGGCTTCCGGGAGGTCTTTCCGATCGACAACGTGCCGGATGTCCAGGGCGGCCGCGGCAGGGTGCGCTCCAACAATACCCTGAATAATTTTACCGGTTGTGGTGGGCAGGGAGTCTATCGCGGCGACCGTCTTCCGGCGGATATGAAGGGAGACCTGTTTATCCCTGAGGCGGTCGGGCGGCTGGTGCGCAGGGCGAAGATCACCAACGTGGCCGGCAAGACCGTCCTGGTGAACGCCTACAAGGGGAAGGAGTTCATCGCGACGAAGGACCCGAACTTCCGCCCGCTGGCTGCCAAGACCGGGCCCGATGGCTGCCTGTATATTCTCGATATGTACCGCGGGATTATCCAGGAGGGTAACTGGGTGAGGCGGGGCTCCTACCTGAGGGGGGTGGTGGAGGCCTATGAACTCCATAAGAACATTGGCAAGGGGCGGATCTACCGGGTTGTGCATGACAAGTTCAAGCCGGGCCCGAAACCCCGCATGCTTGAAGAGAAGACCAGCACCCTGGTCAAGCATCTCTCCCATCCCAATGGCTGGTGGCGTGACGAGGCGCAGAAGCTGATCATCCTCCGCCATGACGAGAAGGTGGTGCCCGCTCTGAAGAAGCTGGCACGTTCGGACCCCGCACCTCTCAGCAGGCTGCAGGCACTCTGGACCCTTGAGGGTATGGACGTTATCGACAAGGAACTCCTGCGGGAAAAATTCTCAGACAAGGACGCCAGGGTGCGGGCGGGCGCGATCCGCATCAGTGAGCCCCTGATGGTGGAGAAGGACAAGGACGTGATCGCCGACCTTGGGGGACTGGTGAAGGATGCTGATCCCAACGTGACGATCCAGGTCATTCTCTCGGCCCAGTATACTGCCCTCGTTGAGCTCGAGGGCCTGGCCGGGGCCGCACTCGACCGACACGAGAAGAGCGATGCAGTGCAGTCGATCCTGCGCGGCTTCAAGGCCCGTCTTGTCCAGCAGAGAGAGTTGCGGCGCCGCGAAGAGGCGCTGCGCAAGGCGAACGAAGAATTCGGCAAGTCCTACGCCCAGGGGCATGTTGTTTATGGAACCCTTTGCGTGACCTGCCATGGAGAGGATGGCAAGGGAGCTCCAGTGCCGGAGGATAAGAAAAAGATGCGGGCTCCGCCGCTGGCCGGTTCTCCCCGGGTTCTCGGCAAGAAGAGCAGGGCTGTCCGGATTCTCCTGCATGGATTGCAGGGGCCTGTGGATGGCAAGGAGTACAAGGAGCAGATGGTGCCGATGGGCTCGAATGATGACGCCTGGATCGCGGCGGCTCTGAATTACACCAGGAACACCTGGGGGAACAAGGCCCCCTATGTCTCAAAAGAGGATGTGGCCTCGGCTCGAAGCGCCGGGGCAGGGCGAACGACGCCCTGGACGCTTGCCGAGCTCCTGGAGTTTGATCCCCGGCTCGGAGGCGGCTCGAAGTGGAAGCTGACCGCCAGCCATGGGGGTAACGCGGCACGTTCAGCGATTGATGGGAATCCGGCTTCGCGCTGGGCCACCAATACGGCCATGCAGCCCGGTATGTGGTTCCAGATTGAGTTGCCGAAGGCGCAATTGGTTCGAGGGCTGAGCCTTGATTCAGCGGGCTCCGCCCTGGATTACCCGGTTGGCTACGAGGTTCGAGTCTCAGATGATGGAAAGAAATGGAGCAAGGTGCTTGCCAGCGGCAGTGGAAGCCACCCGGAAACGGAGATTGCCTTCGCCCCGGTCAACGCGCGCCACATCAGGGTTACCCAGACCGGGCATCGGCCGGGTAAGTTCTGGTCGATCCATGAGCTCGGTATCTTCAGGGCTGTTGATCCCGCCTCGGTGGCTTCGGCTGCAAAGAAAGCCGAGGCGCTTCCGCCGCTGAAGGAGTTGCTGAAGCTGAAGGGAGATGCAGGTCAGGGCAAGCTCGTCTTCGAGAAGAACTGCGTTCTGTGCCACCAGGTTGGCGACAAGGGGGTCAATTTCGGTCCCAACCTCTCTGATGTCGGCCTGCGGCTTAAGAGGGAGCAGATCCTGCAGTCGATTCTCAACCCCAACGCGGTGGTCGATAAGAAGTACCTCGGGGTCCTGCTGCAGACCAGGAAGGGGCAGTTCCTCACAGGTTTCATCGAGTCCGAGACCAATGGTGTGGTGATGTTGCGCCAGCAGGGAGGCAAGCTGAACCCGGTGAAGGCTTCGACCATAGCCTTGAAAATCCCCCAGAAGAAAAGCTTCATGCCCCTGGGGCTTGAGAAGGCGATGACGAAGGACGAGTTTCTCGGCCTGGTGGAGTATCTCTCCGGGCGCAAGGAGAAGCCCGTGCCCGCTGCGAAAGCTGAATAGGGCGCGGAGCAGCTCTTCTCCTCAGGCGGGTACGGTGTCATCCGGTTGGCGCCTGGCGGGAACCTTTTGTTGAGCGGCCGCTTTGCGTCTGCGGCTGAAGATGTTTTTGATGACATATCCGAGGATGCGGGGGTTTTCCCGCAGCCGCGGATGGAGTAGTCAAGCCAGTCCTCTCCGAAGGGTCTCTGCAGGAAAGACGCATTTTTTTTTGCCCCTCATTTGCAAACGTCCGGGACGGTTTTATAGTTTCATTTCCGGTCTATTTTCAGGGTATGTCAGGGTGGCAACCTGGAAGAAGTGAAGTAGTAACTGGAAGCCGATCGGTGTCTCACCAGGGCCGGTAGCAGGTCGGTAATTTCCAGGGAGTGCCTGAAGGTCAGGCCAGAAAAGGTCGGAAGGGGCCGGAAGCGGTCCGGTCTGGCAAGAGCACGGGTATCAAAGGTCTGTTGGTCGAAGAGGAGTCCGCAGATATGAGAGCAGGGTTTTTCCCCGCGGTGGCGGTAGAGAGGTTTTCGGCGCTTCACATAGACAGTGAAGAGCCGCACTTCTTATGAGCCCCGCGCTTGACGCAGAGCCTCCCGGGAATTCTTCCCGGTGCCGGGTTTCGGTATGGGCCAGGGCGTCATAAAGCAACCTTCCCGGCGGCTGTGATGCTGCGCGGGAGGTGGTGTTGAATTCAGGTCTTTCTTATTCGAGGCACTGAACGCGGCCATGTTGTCACCATCCGTGGCGATGCTTTCGGCGCGGATACTGGCCGCAGTGCCTCGACTCTTGGTGAAAAGAAGAGTTTGGTGAAAAGAAGAGCTGCGAAGCAGTAACTGTAAGTGACAGTCGGAAAGGAGTGTGGAGATGAAGAGGGAGTACATGGAGGAGTTGCGGGCGCTCGTCGATGCGATCCGCAGAGAAGGGAAGAACCGCCGGCGCGCTGTTTGTGAGGCCAGGTGGCGTTTTCTTTCCTTCCTTCGCGGCAAGCGCAAGCTCGAGCGGGCGCTGGTTCCGGTGCGGACATCCCGGCGGATACCGCCGGCCAGACGTCCCGATTGGAATTGAATGACGTACGGGTAGAAAGGTACCGGTGAAGATGGAGCCAGGATGCCATCGGGCAGGAGCGAGAGGAGAGCTGATGAGGATATTCGGGATATTTCTGCTGGCGGGAACGGCGTTGGGGGTTGGAGTCCCTGCTGGAGCCAATGAATGGCTTTACCGGGAAGAGGTCCGTTATATGTCTCGGCACGATCCGTCGATCATCAGGCTGAAGGGTGGTCAGGGGCTGCGGGTCAAATATGCCGCGATCACATGGAAGGATGTATCTGGCTGGAAGGCCGACAGGCGGTTGACGCTGGCCTACAAGCCTGAAACCGGCTCGATCCTTCTGGATCCCGCTACGGGAAAATACATCTCGATTCTCAGCAGCACAAAGATGCATCCGATCGACATCCTGTTGCGTAAAGAATCGGACAAAGCTCCCAACACGCTAGCATCTGTGAATGCCCAGGTGAAGGCCGGGGAGCTGTGGGACAAGGAGTTGAACCGTGTGTACAAGCTGTTGCTTGAAGATGCCTGGCCGCGGAAATTTACCAGGCAGGAGAAGGATGCGCTGATCAGTTCCCAGCGCAAATGGATACAGTTTCGAGATGCCCAGCTTGCTGCCAGCGGTGTGGTCTATGGGAAACGAAACGGGACAGTTCAGAAGATCAATGCGGCGTTCCAGGCCACGGATCTCACCAGGAGCCAGGCCTTGCGCCTGGGGAGCTTCCTTGTGCCGTGACAGTCGATAGCGAAGGAGGGTATTCGGAAAACAAAATGATATTTAAGAAGGACTGGTTGCGCAGGGCGAGTGGATTGCCCGATGAGGGTGGAGCCAGGGTGAGTAGGTTTGTTTCAGAGAGCAAAGAGGTAGGGAGATGAGCAAGATGGCCAAAGTTGAGGACAGTACTGGTGTTATGGACGGCGTAGTTGCTGAGAATCAGCACGAAGGGGTGGATCTCTGTGTCGAGACAGAGGGTCTTCGTTTTTACAACGTTGGCCCTGACACGCTGAAGATTGAAGTTACGGTACACAACCGGGGCTATTCGGGCTCGCGCCCCGACACCATGCTTCTGGAGGCGGCTCCTCTTGGGGCTTTTGTTCCCTGGCGGCCTCTTCAGAGACTCCCGGTCCCGGCGATCGCGGCGGGTGAGAGCCTGACGGTAAGCACCGAGGTTCGGCTCGATGAGGGTGATGTCGAATTGGAGAACGGTTCCAGGGAAGCGAAAGCCGGGCGGTTCCAGGCGCTCCTCGAGCAGGCGGGTGAAGCCGTTCCGTCGAAGGCCGGGGACGTTGCCAGGGAAAATAAAGGGGCAGCCCGCGATGACCGCGCCGCCCCTGACTGGGTTCTCGCCTTCCTTCGCCGGGGAGGCTTTGAAGGTCTCAGCGCCTGGGACATCGCCGCTCTGACCTCGCGCAGCGGAATCAGGGGAGGCGAGGCGCTCCAGCAGGTACTCCTCAGCGCGCTCGATGGCGGGGCGGACCCGGCCCTGCTTCGGGAGATCTACCGGATCCAGCAATCCGAAGAGCCGGGGCCGGCTTCAGGGGATGACTCTTCAACGGGCAGTTTCCGCGCGTTCTCCAGGGCCGTCAGCCGCCTCTCATCGAGTCGGGGTCAGCTCCTGTCGGGAACGGATCTCTCGGCTATGGACTCTTCCCGTGCCGCCGGCCGAGGCAACCGGCACTGGGCCGGGAACATCAATGTTCATCTTGGCGGCAAGGCGGTTGAGCGTCACCAGGCCAATGGCTTGCGGATCTACCCCGGCCTCGAGAACTGGGCTCTCTTCAATCTCGGCAGCAGGAAGGGCGAAGAGTATATCTGTACCTTCGAAGGCAAGGGGGTCGAGTGGGAACCCATGGTGTTCCACCTGGAGAATGCAGGCGATGAATATGCCGCGGCGCGTGAGCTTGGTCGAGGCCGGGAGTGTCTCGGGCAGGGGATCGGGTTCGGCGGTTCCTTTGTGACACCACGGGCCTCCGCCTGGATGGCGGCGGTGGTCACTCCTCCGGCGGACCGCAGGCGGGGGGGGCTGGACATCGGAATCTACGAGCTGTCGAGTGAGAGGAGTACGAAGGTGGAATTTGAGCTGCAGGCCAACGCCCCTGGCCGCGGCCTCTACACATTTTGAGGAATCAAAGAGTTTCCTGTCCTCAGCGCTCGGATTGCCGGGACCTTTTCGGCGGGGATCGATATTCAGATCCGGTCGAAAGGTCCCGGGCAATCCTTTTCGGAGTGAGAGGATGTGTGATGGGCTCGTGGTCTCTGGAGGCCGAAGAAACAGCTGTGAGGGCTGCGGGGCGCGATGAAATGAAAAAAAAATCCGCCCGGGAATTTTTCCGGGGCCTTGGCGGGCTCAGAAGAAGTCTTTGAGACCAGAGGGCTTTTTGGAACTGTCGGCCTCTGCGTAAATCTACTGTGGCAATGACTTAGCTTGTGATGGCCGCCCGGGCTGTTCTGCGGAGCGGCTGGGAGCTCGGCAGGTTCCGGGAAGCGGCTGTCGGCTGCCGGTTAGATTAATATTCAAAGTTGGTTCTGGAGTATAGCCATGAAGCAGGGCTTTCGATAAAATGCTTTTGTCGCTTCAGTCCTTCGGGTTGTCGCGGCGGATCAAAATAAAGTTTTCTCAGTGTGAGGTCTGTCCAACTTCCTCTGGGTATTTGAAACTGGTGGACGAGGTCGTGGCTCAGCCGCGCCCTTGTCCTCTTTTTTTTACCCACAGATTCCTGGCTCAGCCTCTGACTTCGAGGACCTCTTCAGCCAGGGCGAAGGAAGTTGTCATTCCGTTGCCGCCGCTGGCCAGGACGATCCGGGTGTTTGCGGCCGGTTCCAGCAGCACCTCGGTGAGCTCCGGGTGGACCGGGTAGGCCGCGCTCCAGCGCCGGTCAATATCGAGATGGGGAGCATCGATCATGCCGCGTAGATGGGAGAGGATCTTTTCGTCAATCACCGGGTCAGGGGCCTCCGGCGGCGACCAGGCGGTGTGGTGGGAGTCGCCAATGATGAGTCCGGCCTCGTTGTCCTGGGCGGTAAGGACGGTGATGCCGAGGCGCTCCAGGTCGCCATGCTCTTCAAGAACCCTCTTTTCCATCGCGGCGTGGGACGGGCAGTTCTTGAATGCCTGGTAGCGTTTGTAGGTGAGGCTGTCGGTAATCATCGCGCCAAGCTTCCAGGGAGATGGCTGCGCCGACGTTTTCATCATCTGGAGGCTGCAGCGGAGGGTTCCGCTTTCCCTGAAGGCTTCCGGGAAGAGCGTCTCGAAATCCGTTCCGCTGCAGATCAACACCCTGTCGGCATGGAACCGGCCGAGCGTCGTTTCTATCAATGGGGACTCTATGTTGTTGACCTCGGTTTTAAAATGAAAGCTCGTGTCGAAGCGCTCCCTGAGGAAGGAGGTAAGGCAAGCGAGAGCCTGCCGGGGTTGGATGAGGGTCTCCCGCCTGCTGTGTAGCGCCCCGAGGAGCCCCTCCTGTCGCACCCCGGGCGCTTTCTCAGCGACCTCCGCGGGTGAGAGCCATCGGCAGTCATGGCCGCCCTCCGC
>DCKY01000122.1:2677-2908 GCA_002320775.1 Planctomycetes bacterium UBA1662 | reverse complement strand
TGGCGGGGCTTTCCGGACCTTCTCGATTCGAACCTCGAGTCATCGGATCTCCGGTTCCGGGGGCGACCCTGTGAGGAGCGTTGTCTTCGTTGGCCTCCTCCACGCCGTCTGCCGGATGTTTCCCGGGCATCGCGACGCTGGCGGCGTGTTGGCAGGGGGATCTTCAACCCCTCAAAGCCTTCGATGGTGAGACGCTCGATGGAGAGGCCGAGCTTTCTCTCGATGTCTTCG
>DCKY01000122.1:0-2642 GCA_002320775.1 Planctomycetes bacterium UBA1662 | reverse complement strand
CCTTGGCTTGCCGCCAGAGCTTCTCGATTCGAACCTGGAGTCATCGGAGCGCCTGGAGTCGTGCCTTGGCTTGCCAGATCTTCTCGATTCGAACCTGGAGTCATCGGATCTCCGATTCCGGGGGCGCCCCTGTGAGGAACCTTGTCTTCGCTGGTTTCCTCCGCGCCTCCGACCGGATGAATCCCGGGCGTCGCGACGCTGGCGGCGGGTTGGCAGGGGAATCTTCAATCCCTCAAAACCTTCGATGGTGAGGCGCTCGATGGAGAGACCGAGCTTTCTCTCGATGTCTTCGATGGCGAGCAGGTCGTTTTCCGTTACGAAGGTATAGGCGCGGCCTTCTCTTTCCGATCGCCCGGTTCGGCCGATGCGATGGGTGTAGGCCTCGACGGTGTCCGGTACGTCATAGTTGATAACATGCGAGACCTGGTCGACATCAATTCCTCGGGCGACGATATCCGTTGCCACCAGGACGTCGAATCTGCAGTCGCGAAAGCCCTTCATCGCCCGGTCACGGGCACCCTGGGTCATGTTTCCCTGGATCGCTATGGCGTTCAGCCCGGAGTTTTTGAGCTGTCTCGCCAGCCGGTTGGCCCTGTGCTTGGTGCGGGTGAAGACGATCGAGGAAAAGAAGGAGGGGAGCTTGAGCAGGTGCTGAAGCAGTGCGAGCTTTCTCGTCTGCTGAACGGGATAGAGCGCGTGCTCGATGGTCTCGGCAGGCTTGGAATGGGCCAGCTCGGCGACCAGGGGGTCGACCAGGATCTGGTTCGTCAGCTTGCGGAGATCTTTCGGCATCGTCGCGGCGAACAGCAGGTTCTGGCGTTTCTCAGGGAGCCTGGAAATGATTCTTCGGATGTCCGGGAGAAATCCCATGTCGAACATATGATCCGCTTCATCCAGGATCAGCGTGTCGATTTTTTTGACATTCACCTCGCCGCGTTGGAGGAGGTCAAGGAAACGCCCGGGGCAACCGACGACAATTTCCGGTCTTTTTCTGAGCGTTTGAATCTGGGGACGCTCAGAGACTCCTCCGTAGACGGTGACGGTCCGGATTCGGGTTCCTCTTGCAAGGGTCCTGATCTCCTTGTCGATCTGTATTGCCAGCTCCCTTGTCGGAGCGAGGATGAGGGCCCGTGGTCCGGGTCCGGGTTTTTCGAGCAAGCGCTGGAGAAGAGGGAGTCCGAAGGCGGCTGTTTTACCGGTTCCGGTCTGTGCGAGACCCAGGACATCGCGGCCCGCTATTACAGCGGGTATAGCTTCCGACTGGATCGGGCGGGGTTCGTCGTATCCGGATTTACGGAGTGCGTTCAGGAGGGCCGGCTCGAGGTTAAATACACCGAAACCAGCCGCATTTACATCGGTTGGAGAATTCATCTGCTCTCTTTCGTGGAGCCCGTGGTCGCTCGCCGGAGTTTTTTTCGGGAGCCGGGACAGTTGCGCCGAGCCGCCACAACAGTCGAGGGCAAGGAGAAGTCTGAAAAGTTGCGGCGCGATCCTGAAACCAGGTCCTGTTGTGCGCCGTAAAATAGAAGTGTCCGGTCTTGACCGGATTGCGAAGTATAGGGTCCGATCTCAGCCGATGCGAACTCTATCTGAGCCAGACGCGAAATATGTCTGAAAACAGTTCTTATGGGAACTCGCCGGAGTCTGGCTGGTGAACGGGGGGGTGGAAGTGGCGTTTTCGCGTCATTGAAGGAACTCTTTGCCAGTGCTAATCTCAATGCGCCTGACAGTTTCTATGCTCATCATTCAACTATAGGGCCAGGACACCTCTTCATGCTTTCACTGTCGCGGTTCAGCTTTTTGGTCCTACTCGGAATTCTGCTGACCTGCAGATTGCCGGCGAAGGAATCACCATCTCCGGACCTCCTGGCCGGGCATCCGAGGTTCTCGTACGAAGATGTAGAGAATATTGCCGAGATGGAGGAGGCCCTGCGGAAGTCGCTGGTCGCTCATGAGCGCTATTCCTTCTCGCGCAGCTGGTGGAAGTGGGATCGCCTGCGGGCACGGTTTGTCGATGGCGGGCGAAAGGACAGGCACGCGCTGCGGATCTTGAGAGCTGTCTTGAGGGGGTTGATTCTCGACTGGTACGCCAAGGCCGAGGCGAAGGGTGAGGGAGACATGTTCTACATCTTCTTCACCACCAACAGCGGCAACAAGGTCTCGAGGAAGGCAGAGGATGGCCGGACTCTCAAGCGAGACTTCCACGGTGGCGGCTACCACGGAGGCTGGGGCGGCGCATCGAGAATGAGAATCTACGAGGAACTCTCACGGCAGAAGATGCTCACCGCCGCGGAGGAGGAGCTCTTCCGAAAAATTGTTTACCAGAGCCTCGATCCAAGATTTCTCGACTTCAAGAAGGGCGCGCAGTCAGCGAACAACCACTCCTACGGCAACGGTGGAGGAGTCGCCCTCGCGGTGAAGCTCTTTCCCGGCGCGCCACAGGCCGGGGCGGCTCGCGCCTGGCTCGACCGCATCTGGGGCAGCCTGTCGGATTTCGGTGACTGGAAGGAGTGGAATTACTATCCCTACGGCCCGATCTTCCTGCACGGACTGCTCGATGTCGCCGAGGCGACCGGCAGGATCGAGAGCGACAGGGTGCTGATCAACGCGGTGGGGCGTCGGGCGCTCGCCTTCATCCACGG
>DCKY01000050.1:10452-24063 GCA_002320775.1 Planctomycetes bacterium UBA1662 | reverse complement strand
CAGGGCTCTCCGGTATGCTTGACCAGCTCGGGCTTGTAGTCAAAGAGATCGAGGTGCGGCGGAGAGCCGGCCATGTGGAGAAAAATGACGTTCTTCACCGCCGGGGCGAAATGGGGCTGCCGGGAGGCCAGCGGCTCGGAGGCCGCGCTCTCCTCGGCGGACAGCGACGCCAGGGCCATGGCGCCGAGCCCCATCGAGCAATCGCGCAAAAAATGGCGGCGGGTCGGAGCGAAGAGGTCCCCGGGAGCTGGGTGTTGGAAAAGTTGATCTGTCATGGTCTCGCTATCGTTTCATCCAGGTTTAAGAGAACATTGCCGACGACGGTCCAGGCCGCCAGGTCGGCGAGCTCAGCCCCCTTCGGCGCCGCCCCGGCGTAGGAGGTCGCCAGCTTCTTAGCCTCATCGGGCTTTCCGGCGAAGAGCTTTCGACTTTCGGTGAAGAGCTCCAGCAGCAGCTTTTTTTCTTTTTCCATGGGCGGACGCGCGAGCACCAGCCGGAAGGCGAAGGCCGCCCTGTCGGCCGTGCCAGCCCCACCCTCAACCAGCAGGCGGCGCGCCAGGACCTGCGCGGCCTCGACGTAGACCGGGTCATTCAGGGTCACCAGGGCCTGCAGGGGCGTGTTGGTGCTGATGCGGCGGATCGTGCAGAACTCGCGGCTGGGAGCATCGAAGGTGACCATCGAGGGATACGGAGAGGTCCGCCGCCACTTGGTGTAGAGTCCGCGGCGGTACTTGTCGCCGCCGGCGCTGGTTTTCCAGTCGGTTGAACCGCCAAAGGCCGCCCTGATGCCAAGCGCCGGCTGAGGAGGCCGAACGGAGGGTCCGAACATCTTGCGGTCAAGGAGGCCGCTCACCGCCAGCGCCTGGTCTCTGACCATCTCAGCCGACAGCCGCAGACGCGGCCCGCGGGCGAGCAGGCGATTGCGCGGATCCTTCTCGGCAAGCTCAGCCGTCACCCTCGATGACTGCCGGTAGACCCTCGAGGTGACGATAAACTTCAGCAGCTTGCGAATGTCCCACTTCTCACGCAACAGGTAGAGAGCGAGGTGGTCGAGCAGGGCCCGATGGGAGGGCTTCTCCCCCTGGAGCCCGAAGTCTTCGCTGGTCTCCACCAGGCCGATACCGAAGAGCTGCTCCCAATAGCGATTGACGATCACCCTGGCCGTCAGCGGATTCCGGCTATCCACAAGCCAGCGCGCGACGCCCAGGCGGTCCGGCTTGCTGCCCTCGGGCAGGGCGGGGAAGATCGCCGGGATCCCCGGCTGAACCTCTCGCCCCTTCTGCTTGAAGTTCCCCCGAACATGGATGTTGGTCTTCCGCATGCGATTCGCGGGGCGCTCGGCCATGACCGGCGTGGTCGTCGTCTTGAGCCCCTCGATCTTCTTTTTCAGCTCGGCGATCTTCGCGGCCTCGGGAGAGGCCCCGGCGCTGCCTGAAAAGGCGAGAATCTCTTTTTTCTGCGCGGCGCTGAGCTTCGCGCCGCTCTCGGGCACGGCGAGCTCGCTGCTGGGCATGGGCGCGGCGGCCTGGCGTTGGACGAATACCGGCTTGCGCCCCCCATCCAGCAACGCCACCCGGAAACCGGTTAGGCGAGAGCCGACACCTCCATCCGTTCGATTCCAGAGGATGACCTTGTCAACACGACGGGTTGACCCGAGGTCCACCTCCCACCAGGGGCCCTGGTCCTCCAGCGTATGAGTCGTCGATTTTGCGGTGTGGTAGTCGCCGTCGGTATTTCCGTCGATCGCCAGGGCGGGCGGGCCGCTGAATCCGGTGCTCGACTGGGTCGCCTTTCCCTTGACGGCGACATTCCCTCCGCCGCTGAAGACCTGCACCTCGGCCAGGGAGAGGAAGGCCTTGCGCCCGGGGATCTCGACCCGAACGAAGCGCGCCTGGATCGGACCTTCGTCGAGCTTGATCGTCGCCCCCGCGGCGGCCTCCTCTACACGCTTCTTCTCGAGCGCCTCGATCTCCTTTTCATACCCGGCCCGCTGGAGCTTCTGAGCCTCCGAAGTCACCTTGAGGGTCGGGCTCTCATTGCCCCGATCGGCGTCCTCGCTCTGGTTCCAGATGGCGAAGAACCTGTAGTACTCTTCCTGGGAGATAGGATCGTATTTATGGCTGTGGCATTGAGCGCAACCAAAGGTCATACCCATCCAGACCTGCATCGTGGTGTTCACGCGGTCAACGACCGCCGCCACCCGGAACTCCTCGTCATCGGTACCGCCCTCGGAGTTGGTCATCGTATTGCGATGGAAGCCCGTGGCGATCTTCTGCGACTCCGTCGCGTTCGGCAGCATGTCACCGGCGAGCTGCTCAATCGTGAACTGATCGAAGGGCATGTTGGAGTTGATCGCCCCGATCACCCAGTCGCGGTAAGCCCAGATGGTTCTCTCGGGGTCCTGCGCGTAGCCGGCGGAGTCAGCGTAGCGAGCCAGGTCGAGCCAGACACGCGCCCAGCGCTCTCCGTAGCCCTTCGAGGCCAGCAGGCGATCCACCAGGCTCTCATAGGCTCGGTCGCTCTTATCGTTGACAAAGGCATCCACCTCCGCGACCGTCGGCGGCAGACCGGTCAGGTCAAGCGAGAGCCGGCGAATCATCGTGTGACGATCCGCTTCGGGAGCCGGCTTCAGACCCTCCTGGTCCAGCCGCAGAAGAACAAAGTGATCAATCGTGGTACGCACCCAGTCGGGATCCGAGACCGCCGCGGGATTGACCATGATGAGCGGCCGGAAGGCCCAATGCGTCCTGCTGGCAGCGTCCTCACCGGCGAATTTTTCGGGCCAATCTATCCCCTGATCGACCCAGGCGCGCAGCACGCCCACCTCGGCCGCGGTGAGACGCTTGCTCCGGCCGGGAGGCATGACCTTCTTCGGGTCCGTACCCGCCACCAGGTGAATCAACACGCTCTCGGCGCTCTTGCCGGCCAGGAGCACCTTGCCGGACTCTCCACCGCGCAGCGCGGCTGATTTCCGATCAAGCCGGAGGTCTCCCTTGTGCTTGACCCCCTGATGGCAGCGATAGCAGGAGCGCTCCAGCAACGGCTTCACATCCGCCTCGTAGCTCACCTTGCGGTCCGCCGCGGGAGGCAACCCGGGTGAAACATCCTCGGCCCGCAGACCGGCCGCGAAAAAGAACGCGGCGCACAGGAAGAAAATGATCTTGTGAAACATGTTGGCGTACCTCGATAAGGCTATGCCGCCGTCAACATCGCTCCGCGGCATACAGGAAACATCTTACTCGCTCGGGCTGAAGGCCATAAAGGCCTTTTGCGGGAGAAGTCAAAAAGCGGGCCGGAAACACCGCTCAGTCCTTCCTCGCAAGATCATCTTCGATGAGCTTGATGGTCTTCCTGACAAGGTCTCGCAGCGTCCGGCTCCGGGTGCGAGAAGCCTTCTTAAGGTCCTCAAGCGCATCCTTCGCCCCCGCGCCAAGCTTCCCCAGGCAGGAGCAGGCGAAGCCCCTGACATAGCGATCCTCGTGGCTCAACGCCTTGCGCAGGAGAGAGACATCTCTCGGCTCGATCTTCTTCAGGGCCTCAAAGCCCATCGCCCGGGTGTATTCATCTCCAAGGAGCTCGAAGAGCGCGGGTGCCGCGCCCTCCGCCTCTGAGCCGAGCTCTCCGGCCGCCTCGACCGCGGCCCGGCGAACATCGGCGTTCTCTCCCGCAATGACGGCCGCCAGCGCCGCGACGACTTTCGAGGTGTCCCGACGGCAAACAACGAGCGCCCTGGCGCTCGCCATGCGAACCTTGACCGGAGCCTCCTTGAGCAGGGACAACAACAACTCCTGGGCCTCGGGGGCCTTGTCCCCGGTCTTCATGAGCGCCCCGACGGCGGCCACCCGAAGTGCTTCGGCTTCCCCTGCTGTGGATGCCAGGGCGCCCAGGGATGGCGCGGCCGCCTCGATCCCTGTCGAGAAGCCGCCCAGGGCCTCAACAGCAGCGTGGCGCACAGCCTGGTCTTTGTCCTTGAGCAGGCGAGGCAGCTCGCCGGCCAACCCGGCCCCATCGCCACCCAGCGACCCCAGGGCGCGGGCCGCGAGAGCGCGAACCCCCGGGTCCGGATCTTTGAGAGCGGCCAGGAGGGCCGGCTCTGCCTTCGCCATCGCCGGGCCCGCGGAACCCAGGGAGGCCGCAGCGGCACGGCGGATCTCCACCGAGCTGTCGGCCAGCGATCTCACCAGGATCGGTAGCAGCTTCACCTGCTGGTCGGTCTCCAACTCACCGGCGGCTGAAACCGCGGCCGCCCTGACTTTTTCGTCCGGATCTTCAATCAGCTCGAGAAGGGCCCCGGCGTACTCCTTGACGGGAAAGCCGAGGGCCGCCAGGGAGCCGATACAGGCGGCGCGAACGCGCGACTCATCGTCCTCGAGCCCCGCCAGCAGCTCCGGCAGCGCTTCTTTTCCCGCCTCGGCGGCCTTGCCGAGAGCCTTCGCGGCGCCAAGACGCACCAGGCCAGTGCCCTTGCCAAGGGCGCCGCGCAAACGGCCAACAGACGACCTGGCCGTAAAACCCAGGGCGAGGATGAGCCGCTCGGCTCTCTCAGTAGAGAGCCCCTCCACGGATAATTCTTTCAGCAGGAGCACGGCCGCCTCATCGCCGAAAACTCCCAGCGCGCGGGCCAGAGAAGTCTCCGGGCGAAGCTCGCCGATACGCGCCGCCGCGGTGATCAAGCCCGGCAAGACCGCGCGAGCACGAGCGCCAAGACGTTCAGCAACGAGCGCCACGGCCTCGATCGTCTCCTCCCCCGCCCCATCAAGCAGGGCGGCCAACTCGCGGGCCACGTCCGCGGGCCGCTGCCGAGAGAGAGCCTGGACCGCCGCGCTTCGGACAGACGATTCAGAATCCTCGAGGCGAGCCATCAGTAAAGGGACAAGCTTTCCGACAGGAACACCGAGCTTACTGAGCGCGGAAACAGCGGAGCCGCGAACGGACGCATCGGCATCACCGAGCGCCTCCACCAGCGCCGTCTCCGCGGGTTCGGCTCCCGCTGCCATCAGCCTGAGAGCGCGGGCCGCGCCCCTGCGGATCACGGGCTCCGCGGCGCCAAGCGCCTTCGCCAGGGCGGGAGCGGCGGCCTTGCCGTAGCTGCCGAGGGCCTCGCTGGCGTTGCGGTTCACGGTTTTGTCTGAATCCCTGAGAGTCTCGATAAGCGGGCCGAAGGCGGCTTGTGGCGGGGGCTTGATCCAGGACAAGGAACGGGCCGCCGCCGCGCGAGCCTTCGAAGAGCTGGAGGTGAGCAGCTTGATGAGCTCCGGTACCGCCGCCTTTCCGATCTGTCCAAGGGCGTAAGCGGAACGGTAGCTCACCTGCCGGTCGCCGGAGAGCAGGTTTTTTATGAGTCCCGGCACAGCGGCCTCGGCCACCGGGCCGAGACCGGCCAGTGCCCGGGCCACCTGGAAGAGAACCTGCTGGTCGCGATCACCGAGCGCCTTGATCAGCGCCGCCAGGGCGGGCTCAGCTTTTTTACCGAGCCGCGCCAACTCGAAAGCCGCCTGGCGGCGAGCCTCCTTGCTCGAACTCGAAAGCCTCTCGGCCAGCTTGGCCGGATCGGCCTCCTTTTGCTGCGAGATGGCCGCCGCGGGGACCATCAGAAACGCCAGGAGGAGGGCGGCTTTCCGCACGGCCATCACCATATCTCGAGAAAACACCATTGAAGTAAAACCGAGCTGGCGGCTCCCCGGAATGGACGATTCAGGTGGTGAGATAACGGAGCGCACCGGTGGAGTCCCCGAAGGAATCAACCGAGGCGCCTGCGCGCTGGAGCATCGAGACGAACAGGTTACAGGCCGGAGTTTCCTGGTCGTAGATAATATGGCGTCCGGTATCGATGGAGCCGCCTCCCCGGCCGGCCAGGACCAGGGGAAGGTTCTCATTGTTGTGGCGATTGCCGTCGCTGATACCGCTGCCGTAAAGAATCATGCAGTTGTCAAGGAGGGTGCCATCGCCCTCCCTCACCGACTTCAGCCTCTCGACAAAATAGGCGAACTGCTCGACGTGGAAACGGTCGATCCTGCGAATCTTCTCGAGGTTGGACTCTCTGCCCTGGTGATGAGAAAGGCCGTGATGGCCATCGGGAACAGAGACCTCACGGTAGCTCCTGTTGCTGCCGGCACGCGCGAACATCAGGGATGAGACGCGGGTAACGTCCGCCTGGAAAGCGAGCACCATCAGGTCCGTCATCAGGTTGACGTGCTGCTTGAAGGCCATCCTGCGGCCGGGAGCATCCGGAAGGCCCGCGGGCGCCTCGACATCCGTCGCCGAGCTGGAGCTGTGGACCTTGGCCAGGCGCTTCTCGAGATCCCTGACCCCGGAGAAATACTCATCCAGCTTGCCGCGGTCATGGCTGCCAAGCCTCGAATTCAGCCGACGGGCATCATCGAGAACAAAGTCCAGAATACTGAGCCTTCGACTCAGTCGGCGAGCCTTGTTGTCGGCCTCCTCGCGCTGCTTCCCGTTACCGAAGAGACGATCGAAAGCGCGACGCGGATCCACCTCCTTCGAATTGGGAGTGGTCTCGCTGGTCCAGGAAATATTGTTCGAATAGGCGCAGCTGTAACCCGAGTCGCAATTGCCGGAATTGCGGCCTCCATCGCAACCGAGCTCGAGCGAGGAAAACTTCGTGAGGTCGCCGATCTTCCGGGCGGCGGTCTGGTCAACCGACATGCCAACCCGGATTCCCGAACCATGCGTCTTCACCGGCTGCGCCCCGGTCAGAAAAACCGACGCGGAGCGGGCATGGTCGCCGGCGCCATCGCCATTAGCCCGGCCCTTGTCATGGGTCAGGCCTGTGAGCACCAGCAGGTCATCGCGAACAGCGCTCAACGGCTGCAGGCTCCAGGGCATCTTGTAGTCGCTTCCGGCGCTCTCTGGAATCCAGTTCTTGAGGTTGACTCCATTGGGAACGAAGCAGAAGGCCATCCGGACCGGGGCGCCGGTGGCCGACACGGATTCGGCAGCGGCAACCGCGGGCGACATGGCCTCCAGGAAAGGAAGGGCAAGCGAGGCCCCAAGTCCACGCAGGACAGTTCGACGGGAGATGTTGTGTTCTTGGCTCATTGTTGTTTGACTCTCCTCCCTCCACGGCGGAACCGGAAGGTATCTGACTGTACGATACCCGAAATCAGGCTACCTATTTTGTAACCGTTAGCGCCCGCTAAGTCGACCAATTGATCGATGGTGCACTTATCGTAATATTCAAGCCCGCGGCCGAGAGCGTAGGTCAACATCTTCTCAGAAAGGGCTCGAACAAAGGCTTTTGGGCGGTTTTTGAGCAGGAGCTTGAGCTCGACAGGGCCCTCAAATGGCTTCCCGCCGGGTAAAACAGCCTTCGCATCTACGAGGAATTTCCCATCAAATTCCCGCCAGGCGCCAATTGCGTCAAAATTTTCCAACGCGAAGCCGAGAGGGTCCAGGCGGTCATGACAGACCGCGCACGCCGAATCGAGACGGTGCTTTTCGAGCCGCTGCCTGAGCGAACCGGTCAGGGGAGCATCTCCTTCGCCATCGAGGTCCGGCACATCCGGCGGAGGAGGCGGGGGAGGGGTGCCCAGAAACTGCTCGAGAATCCATTTCCCCCTGAAAACAGGAGATGTCCTGGTTGGATAGGAGGTCAGTGTCAGGACGCTGCCCTGGGTCAGGACCCCCCCGCGAGGGGTACCTTTCACCGAGATCCGCTGGAACTCCTCGCCGGTGACGCCTTCGATCCCGTAGTGACGAGCCAGTCGTCCATTGACCCAGGTAAAGTCAGAGTCGATGAACTCCAGCACGCTGCGATTTTCGCGCACGATGTCGGAAAAAAAGAGGCGGGTCTCCTGTCGCATCGCCTCGCGAAGCTCGGCATCGAAGCCGGGAAAGATGTCCGGGTCCGGAGTCGAGCCGCCGAGGAAGCGCGTCTGCAGCCACTGCTCAGCGAAGTTCTCCGCCAGGGCATCCGCCCTTGGGTCGCGCAGCATCCTCTGGACCTGGGCGGCGAGCACCTTGGGGTCCGCCAGGGTGCCGTCGCCGGCCAGCTTGAAGAGCTCCTCATCCGGCATGCTGCTCCAGATAAAATAGGACAGCCGGGTGGCGAGCTCAAAGGGCGCGACCGGGTGAATCGCCCCGGGGTTGTCCGGCTCGGCGTCGAGTTCGACCCGGAAGAGAAAATGCGGAGAGGAGAGCGCCGCCTGGAAAATTACCCTGAGGGCGTCATCGATGGAGCCATCGTCTTCAACCACAGCCCGGCCGAGCTGAACGAAACGCTCAAGCTCACCATCCTGGAGGGGGCGTCGGTAGGCCCGGGTCACGAAACCCTTGATCGTCTTGCTGATGTTGCCCAGATGCGGGCGCCCGTCCTCCATCAGGGGGCGCACGATCATCCCGGAAGACTCAGCCGGCGCCTTCTTCAATTCAAATAGCCCGATCTCGAACCAGTCAATAAAGAGATTGCGGTCGCCGCGAAGAGCGGGGTTGGGATTGCGCGTGCCGTCATAATCATTGAGCAGGGCGACTCCGAAGCGATGCTTGCCCTTCTTGAGCTGGACCCGGACCTCGTAGACCTGCGGGGCGGCGGCCACCGCCTTGACCTGCGCCTCACCCACCGTCTTACCGTCAATTCGAAAGCCCATCCTGACCGTCTCAGCGCCCGCCTGGCTGCCATAAGCCCGGGCGCGCAGGACATAGTCGCCAGCCTCGGGCGCTTCGTAAATAACGGACAATTCATAGTTCGAGTAGATACCGGCGGCCTTGTCATCCGATCCAGCCCGGCGAACATGCTTGTTCGGGGTCCTGTTGCGCGAAGCAGCCTCCTCGCCCTCGTAATGGGCGAGTCGGGAGCCCCCGATGGCCAGGGTGGAGAACAACGTGCTGACGATGTTTTCAGCCGAGTCGATGTACTTCTCCAGCAGCAGCGGCGGCATCGAAAGCACATCGCCTATATTGTCAAACCCATAGCCGACATCATCCGCGGGGAAATCAGCCGCCAGCTCGATCTCGAGGCCCGTAAGGTCTCTGACTGTCCGGGCATATTCAAAGCGGCTCAGCCGGCGGATCGTCGGGCGGCCAGGGTCGATCGCTCCGTCGCAATCAAAGCGGTCGAGCTCCGCATCGACTGCGGTGCGAAGGGCCAGGCGCTCAGCTTCAGATGGCTGCCTGGCCTTTTTCGGCGGCATCTCACGCAAGGCCAGCATGCGGCTGACCGACTCCCATTTCTTACGGCCTCTCTGAATCGCCTCAGAGTCACGAGCCGACGAAAGATCGAGCCCGGCCTTCGGCTTCTCGCCTTTATGGCAGGGCACGCAATAGCGATCGAGGAGCTGGGCCGCCTCGCGCGGCAATTCCTCTGCGGGCAGCGCCGTGAAGGAACTCGCGCAGAGAAAAAGAGCGAGGGCCGCGAAGGGACCGAGCCGGATCAAAGATGTGGATGCTGGTTGATCATTCATAGTCAGGGCCGCTATCTTCCCCATGCGGCGAAGGCTCCCGCCGCCCGGACATCTTAATTCAATCCGGGACAGGTCTAAAGAGTTTTGATTCTCCAACACTTACCTGCAACTCGCCCAATACCCGCGCATCATTTTCCCCGGCGGGTGTACAATGTCGCCCGGGAATGTCCTGCCGGCCGGCAGCGCCTCCCTGAAAGGGCAGACGCCCTCTTTCCAAATCTATCCAACCGAGGTGATTTCACATGAGCGAGACCTTACCGAGATCCATAACCAAGGCCATGCAATTTGAGAATGGTGTCGGGATCGGCATCAGCAACCGCTGGGAGAAGGGGCAGTACTGCACCATCATCACCAGCGTGGGTATCGTGGGCTGTGGCATCTACGACCTCGAGACACCGGCTGAATTTGGGCAGGCCATCGCCATCGCCAGGGGGACTCCTGAAAACCCCCTCTGCGAACCGGAGGATCTACTGGATGCGAAGATCGTCGGCTGCACGCCGAAGGCCAGAGAGCTTGGAATCGAAGAGGGAAACACCGGCCGGGAGGCTGTTGAAAAAATGCTGGGAGCGGCCAGTTGAACGACGGACGCGAATTCAGCTGCGGAAGCCTGCGCGGCGGAATCATCTGCCTGGCCGGGGCGCTGTTGGTTTTGCTTTTCTACACGCTGGGCTGGACAGAAAGCTTCGACAAGTCCGGGCTTGAATGGATGGTCAGCATTCGATCACCTGGGCTGACAAGCAGGGTGATGGAGCTGTCCGCGCTCGGCAGCCTTCCGGTGCTTGTGCTCATCGGAATGGCGACGACCCTCTACCTCTCTACGCGGGGAGAGCAAAAGACCACTGCGCGGGTCTTCTTTATCATGGTCTCCGCCGAGATCGTCGCCTACGCCGCGAAGCATCTTGTCGCGCGAACAAGGCCAGAGGAGTTCTTCGCCGATGGCGTAAGGGGCTCCATAGGCTCTGATCTCAATGTGAGCTTTCCAAGCGGTCACAGCATGATGTCCGCGGCCATGTACCTCTGTATCGCCTTGCTGCTTCACAACGCGGCCGGAAGACGCCATTCGCAGCGGGCGCTTGTTGGCGGCACTCTCGCGCTGATCTTTCTCATCGGGCTCAGCCGGGTCTATCTCGGGGTTCATAATCCAAGCGATGTGCTGGCCGGATGGCTCGGAGGGACCGGCTGGACCCTCGCATGGTTTGCTTTCTTTGATCGCCGGGACCAGCGGGCCGGCCCCGCCAGAACTGAAGCCGCCTGAGAATAAGGTATGCCCGAGCAGCAAGCGGAAAGATCCATCCTCCTCACCGACTGGCAAGGGAAGCTCACCGTGGGCCTGCTTAATCTGGCGGTGTGGATGGTGGGCTATTTCTCGCTCAACAAGTTCATCGAGTTCGAGGTCTACCACAAGGTTCCCACGCTGCGAATCGATGAGCTCCTCCTGCTGCCCCTGGGCGGCTGGACCATCTTCATTTACAACACCTGCTACATCAACAGCGGCCTGGGAATCTTCCTGCTGCCCTCCAAAGAGGCCGCCTGGCGGTTTCTCGGCGCGATCCTGATCGCCTACATCATCAACTTCGCTGCCTTCGCGCTGTGGCCGACCACGATCGAAGCGATCCGGGAGACGGTAGACCCCGGCGCCATGAGCCCGGTGGTCGCCTGGCAATACCAGCTGATGCATTCCGCCGACAGCCCCTACACCTGCTTTCCCTCTCTCCACATCACCAACTGCATGCTGGTCACCCTCGCGCACTGGAAAAGCCCGCGGCGCTACTGGCTCCTCCCCTGGGCCGTCCTGATCGCCATCTCCACCATCACCACCGGGCAACATGTCTTCATCGATATACTTGGCGGCATCCTCGTCGCATGCGCCGGCACCCTGGTGGCGACCCGGATCTGGGGAGCCCCGCTTGATTCCATCGGTGAGGACCGGTCGAATCAGGGACCCAGGGTAGGATAGCCGATCTGCTCAAGATGGATGTCGAGATCCTTCTGCACCTGGGCGACCTTCTGGTAGCGCGCCTTTGGATCTTTCTCGAGCATCTTGCCGATCAGGGTCGAGAAGCCATCGGAGACCGGGGCGCGAAGCTCCTTCAGGGTCTTGAACGGTTCGGAGGAGAGAACCCAGCGAATCCAGTCTCTTGGACGCTTCGCCCCGTAGAGCTTCTTGAAACCCTGCAGGCTCAGGACGGCCTGGTAGGACAGGAAGCCGAGGGAATATAAATCCAGGCCGAAACCAAGACGCGCATTTTTCCGCATCGCCTCGGGCGGCATGTATGCCAGCGTTCCCCCCATGCGATGCTCGGTGTCCTTGGCCAGCCCGCTCAGCCCGAAATCGGTCAGCTTGGCAACTCCCTCACGGGTAACGAGGATATTGCGCGGATTCACATCCCGATGAATCAAACCGACCCCGTGGACCGCCCGGAGAGCCGCCAGGATCTGGCGAAAATAGCTGAGATACTGCAGCTCCGGCATCGGGCGCTTTCTGAAGGTCCTGATGAAAGGAACCCCGTTTACCAGCTCCATGATGATCGAAAAGGTGTCGCGGGAATCAACGATGTCATGCACGAGCACGACATTCGTATGCTCTACCATCGCCAGGTACTCGGCTTCTTTCTGCAGACGCTCCAGAACCCGCTTTTTACCTCGCTTTTCAGGCAACACCCTCTTGATCGCCACGTTTCGCTTCAGCCGCAGATCAAGCGCCTTGTAAACCTCTCCGGTCCCGCCAGACCCGAGCTTTCTCAATAGTTGATAGCGGCCATGAACAATCTCTGCCATGAGACCAATTGTATCCTCAAAATGTTTTCCACAAGGGGCTGAAAGTACCCCCTTGCCGGCCACGGCGGAAGTTATCTTTTAATGGACACGGGGAGATTTTTCATCAAGCCTACGCACTGACGCCGGGAACGGCTCAGCCCGGAACGGACGACAGGAGCAGACGAAAGGCTGGACATGAACTCCGATGACCCCAGAATCTCGACTTCAGCGCGAAAGGTTCAGCCCTTCCTCGCCATGGAGATCTTTGAGCGCTCCCAGGAACTCGAGCGCCAGGGAGTCGATATCGTTCACCTGGAGGTCGGCGAACCTGACTTCAGCGTGCCGGCCTGTGTCGACCGGGCGATCAGCAAGGCCGTCGAGAGCGGCCACACCCACTACACCCACAGCCTCGGAAGGTACGACCTCCGCGAGGAGGTCGCGTCCTATTACAAGCGGCGCTACAAGGTCAACATTGATCCCGGAAGAGTGCTGGTGACCGGCGGCACATCGGGCGCCCTGGTGCTGCTCATGGCGCTGCTGCTGGAGCCCGGCGACGAGATCCTGCTGCCCAACCCGGGCTATGCCTGCTACGACAATTTCGTTCTCACCTTCCACGGTAAACCGACCGGCTACGAGGTTCCGGCGAGTACCGGCTTTCGCTACGACCCGGATCTCATCGGCAAGCTCGTCAACAAGCGCAGCAAGGGCATCCTCATCAACTCTCCCTCGAACCCGACCGCCGCCATCCAGGACTACGGCACCCTTGAAGAGATCGCGGCCCTGGGCGTGCCCGTCATCAGCGATGAAATCTACCACGGCCTGGAATACGGAGGAGCTGATGCCCGGGCCGTCAGCATGCTGGAGGTGACCGACGATTGCTTTGTCGTCGATGGCTTTTCAAAACGCCACGCCATGACAGGATTGAGAGTCGGCTGGCTGGTCGCTCCGGAAGACCTGGTCGCCCCACTCCAGCGACTGCAGCAGAACCTCTTTGTCTGCGCCAGTTCGCTGGCTCAGACCGCCGCCATCGCCGCGCTGCGGGAAGGCGAGGAGGCGCTCACGGCCATGACCGAACAATACAAACGGCGGCGCGAGGTACTCTACAACGGCCTGCTCGAGCTCGGCTTTCCGATTCCCTGCAAGCCGATGGGCGCCTATTACATCTTCGCCCAGGCGGACCACCTCGATGGTGACTCGCTGCGCCTGGCGAAACGGATCCTTGAAGAGGCCCAGGTCGGCGTGGCCCCCGGAATCGACTTCGGCAATCGGGCCGAGGGCTGGCTGCGCTTCAGCTTTGCCAATGACCTCGAAAGCATCAACGAAGCCCTGCGACGCCTCAAGAAATGGCTGCCGCGCTCTGCGGGCTGAGCCGCGGCACCAGGCCTGGAAAGACCGCCGGGCTCCCTCCCCGAAGCTGTCGGCAGAAGCTGTGGGC
>DCKY01000050.1:2517-10126 GCA_002320775.1 Planctomycetes bacterium UBA1662 | reverse complement strand
GAAGCTGTGGGCACAAAAAAACCCAGACAGGCGTCTGGGAAAATGTGCGTTCATCTATAGCCCTCAGAACAAGGCCTACGGGGCAAAAAAAGATCTTTTTTACGAAAACAACCTAAGATGCTTAAAATAAAGATCTTAGGGATGAATATAGGCCCTGAAGCTGGCTGAATACGAAAAAACCCAGGCTTGCGAGCCTGGGAAAAATGCGTGTTCATTAGTAGCCTTCTATACAAGGCCTCTGGAGAAACAAAATAAGTTTTCTTTAAGTCGCTTCAATTATTGAACTTAGGCCTGTCCAGAAGTGCCAGGGGACCGGTTTTCCGGCCCCGGGGAGGCTAAAATCTGCTCCAGGCGGCGTTCGAGCCCTCCCGCTGACAATCTTCCCCACCCAAGCTCCTCTTCCCGAAAGACAGCGACTGGGATCCGATAGCGATAGAGCTGGAAAAGATGCGCATCTGTTTCAATGTCGACTTTTTCGATCTCGAGCCTGAAACGCCGAGCGAGCTCTTCCAGCTTTGCCAACCCCGTATCGCACAACGGACATTCGCTCTTCGTGTAAAAGCTGATCTTTTCCATCAAATCGAATGCCTTCGGGTTTCGTTCGAACTGTTGCCTTGAGTCTGCCGGGAGATCACAATGTTGTCTCAGGTCATCGATCGCCAACAGAAAAAAACAGGAACGCCGATGAAAACACCAAAGAAGACGGTCTCTCGACGAAAGTTTATCAAGAAGAGCAGCCTGCTCTCGAGTGTCCCGGTGATCGCCGCCGGATTGCCGGCCTCCTCCCTTGCCAATGTTCAGGATGCCAATGAGTTTCTGCGCCTGGGCTGGATCGGGGTGGGCGGCCGGGGAACCTCCCTGCTTGACCGCGCCCTGCGCAGCGTCTCGGTCTCGACCCTCAAGGTCAACGCCATCTGTGACATCGACCCCAAGGCCCGGGCCAGGGGCATCAAGATGTGTGGCGCCATGAAGCCGGCCGGGATCCATGACTACAAGGAGCTGCTGGCGAGAAAAGACATCGACGCCGTCTTCGTCGCCACGCCCATC
Source organism: Planctomycetes bacterium UBA1662 (assembly GCA_002320775.1). GTDB lineage: Bacteria > Planctomycetota > UBA8108 > UBA8108 > UBA8108 > UBA8108. Next base: position 9,079 of record DCKY01000050.1, on the reverse strand, counting down.
TACCTGCATCCCGAGCACGCCGTCGCTGTGCTGGAATCGGGCAAGCACTGTTATTGCGAAAAACCTCTCGGCCCGACCCCCGAGGGCGTCAAGATGATCTACGATGCGGTCAAGAAGAGCGGCAAGAAATTCCAGGTCGGCTTCCAGTGGCGCTACCACAGCGGCTTCCTCGGCTTTGTCGACCAGCTCCAGGGCGGCGCCGTGGGCAAGACCTCTTTCATCAACAGCGCCAGGCATGTCGGCGGCTACCCCGAGAAAGAGGGCAGCTGGTATATGGACCGCAAGCTCTCCGGCGACCTGATCGTCGAGCAGGCGGTTCATGAGATGAACGTCTTCTGCTGGGCGCTCGATGCCCACCCGCTGCGCGCCGCCGGGTTTGGCGGCATCAACGCCCTTGAGGGCCGCCCCAAGGGCCGCAGCATGATGGACTCCTACGGCGTCACCTATGAATTCCCGGGCAACATACGCCTGAATTACACCCATGTGATCTACGCGGCCTCCGGCTTCGGAGGACTCTACATGACGGTCTTCGGAGATGCCGGCAAGGCGATCGAGCTCGAGGGCACCGTCAACCTCTCTGTCACCAGGGACGGCAAGAAGACCAAGGTCGACCTGCCGCCGCTGAAAGACTCCACCGAGCTGGCAATCCAGAGCTTCGCCCGCTCGATTCGGGAGGATACGGAGCCCCTGGCCAATGTCGACGCCGGCCGCCATGCCACCCTGATGTCGCTGCTGGGCCGTACGGCCATCCACGAAAAGCGGGTGGTGGAATGGAAAGAGGTCGCTCTTTGATCCAAGGCAGCCCGAGCTTCCCATGAACATCAACCGCATCGAGATGACCCCCGTTGTCGTTCCCGCCAGGGAGAACGCGATCAATTCGCCCGGCAAGGCCGCTCCGCTCCATATGCTCAGCGTTGGCGCGAGCAAGGGCTGGTCGGTCCAGTTCGACAGCCTCATCAAGTGGATCCTGAGGGTTCACACGGATGATGGCATCACCGGCATTGGCGAGAGCCTGCGAGCCGTCAGCGAATCGAGCATGCGAGAGATCGCGGAGTCGCTCATCGGGGCGGACCCCATGGAGATGAACCTGCGCGACCTGCCGATCCCTTATGGCCGGGCCTACGATGGCTTCGAGTGCGCTATCTTCGATCTCGTTGGCAAGGCTCTCTCTGTTCCTGCCTATAAGTTGCTGGGTGGAGCCTACCGTGAAAAGGTCTACTGTTCGGCCTGGTTCGGACAACGCGACCCTGAGGATGCCGGACGGTGCGCGGGAGAATTCAAGGAGATGGGCTACGACTGCCTCAAGTTCAAGGGCTCCCTTGAAGAAAGCCCCGTCGACGTCTGCCAGGCTATCAAGAACTGCGCCGGCGACGACTTCCGGGTGATCATCGACCCCAACGCCCGCTGGGAGAGGCCGGCTGAGGTTCTCCCTTTCCTCCGGCGGCTCGAAGAAGTCGGGAACGTCTGGCTCCTGGAGGATCCCATACCGCGCTGGGATCTGCGCAACTGGCGTCATCTGCGCCGGAAAAGCTCGATCCCGCTCGCGCTTCATACCGCCATCCCCTACGCCGAGCTCTTCCAGAAACCCCAGGACGTCATCCTGGCGATCCAGCAGGATGCGGTCGATTATTTCAACTTCAACGGCCCGATGGCCTGGGTTCAGAAGCTTGGAGATATTGCCGAGGTCGCCAACATGCCCTTCTGGCATGGAAGCGAGGTCGACCTTGGCCTCCTCGAAGCCAGCTACCTGCACGTGGCGGCCGCCAGCAAGCTCTGCACCCTGCCAAGTGACATCTTCGGACGGCTCATTCGCGAACACGACCTCCTCGCCGAGCCGTTGTCCTTCGACGGCAAGGGTAACTTTATGGTGCCCACCGGGCCCGGGCTCGGAGTCGAGCTCGACGAAAAAGCCGTCACCCGCTACGCCGGAGGTGAGACCGTCACCATCGACAACGGAACCTGAGAGATTTGCGGCGAAGACATCAGCTGCCCACGGCGGCGGCGGCATCAAGCCCCGCCCCCGGGCTCTCCAGCCGGCCGGACTCCTGCAGCAGAGCCTCGAGCGCGCCCAGGAAGGTCATGATGTTCTCCCTCGAGCTGGTCTCGCCCATGAGCCCGATTCGCCAGATCTTCCCGGCGACCTCTCCGAGACCGCCGCCGATCTCGATGTCGTAGTCATCGAGAAGCGCCTTGCGGAACCCCGCATCGTCAACCCCCTCGGGAATCCAGACCGCGTTCAGCATGGGAAGCCGGTGGCCCTCCTGGGCGAAGAGCCGAAAACCCAGCGCCTCAAGACCCGCCACCAGCGCGGCGCTGTTGTGGCGGTGACGCTCCCAGCGAGCCTCGAGCCCCTCCTCGTGCACCAGGCAGAGCGCCTCGTGAAGAGCGTAATTCATCGAGATCGGGGCGGTGTGATGGTAGGCCCGCTCGCCATCGGTCCAGTACTTCTCGATCATCGAGAGATCGAGATACCAGCTGACAACCTTTGACTCCCGGCCCTTGAGCTTCTTGACCGCCCGCTCGCTGAAGGTCACCGGGGCAAGGCCCGGAGGGCAGCTGAGGCATTTCTGGGTGCCGCTGTAGGCCACATCGACATTCCACTCATCCGCCTCGAAACGCTCGCCTCCGAGCGAGGTCACGCAATCAACCAGGAAGAGCCGACCGCTGCTCCGGCACAGCTTGCCGATCTCCTCGAGCGGCTGGAGAGCGCCCGTCGAAGTCTCCGCGTGTACGATGGCAACCGCCTTGACCTCCGGATGGCGCGCGAGCGCATCCTCGATTTCCGCCCGTTCAAACACCTCACCCCAGGGCCGATCAATCCTGTGCAGAACCCCGCCGATACGCTCGACGATATCGCTCATACGATTGCCAAAGACACCGTTGACGCAAACGAGGACCTCATCGCCGGGCTCGACGACGTTCACAAAGGCCGACTCCATGCCGGAGCTTCCGGTTCCGGAAACCGCGATCGTCAGGCGATTCTCTGTCCTGAAAAGGCGGCGGAGCATCTTCTGAATATTGTCCATGATGCCCAGGAACTGCGGGTCGAGATGCCCGACCATCGGACTCGAGAGCGCCTCATGAACTCTTGGATGAACCCCGGATGGGCCAGGCCCCATGAGCAATCTACCCCTGGGATAAATGGTCTTCTCGGACATGCTGCGCCCCCGTCAGGAAGGATGGAATAGAACCGTTACCGCCGTGAATCCATGCAGGAAGCTGCTGCTTCCAACCGGCCCGATCTCCCCCGCGGCGAAGAACCCGGCCAGGGGAGAGCCGTTGAATACTCGTGAAACCATCGATGCATCATGATGCGGCCGGTCAAACATGCGCGGACCGCGGCCGTTGCAGGTAAAAAGCAGGGCCCCGGCCACCGGCGAGTTGAGCCGCCCGACGCTCTCCTCCAGGAGCATCTCCATCTCCTGGCTTGCCGAAGACGGGTCGCGGAGATGAAACTGGATCGTCTGACCTGCCCTGGGAACATCGCCGACCATCATCGCTCCGTTCTCCTTGACGAAGCCCAGCACGCCCCGCACCAGGAAGTTCCCGGCCCCCTCGCTGGCACGGCGCGAATCGACCGCTCGCCCGACATGAAGGCCCTCTGTCAGGCGCTCCCTGTCCGAATCCTCCGTCACCTCGACCTGTTCGACAAACTTCTGCCAGGCGGGCTGTCCGCCAAGCTCGAGAATCAGGTTGTCCTCGCAGGCGGTCACAACGAGAGGCTTGCCGAAGGGCCTGCAGCCCTGGGAGACAACCGTCGAGACGCTTCGCCCCCCTCGAATCAAGACCGCGACACCACCCTGGTCGAACACGTCATCTCCAAAGAAGAACCGATTACCTGTGGGCTGAGGAGAACCGGAGGCCATCCCCCCGGCAAAAACAAGCTCCGGACGGCTCTGGGAAAGCTCATCGATCAGGTCTTCGGCGACAACGGAAAATGGATCGGCGACAAGAATCATGGTCGTCGGCTCGCGCATCTCGGTCATCGCCTCGATGAGAAGACCGTTCTGCCCTTCCTCGGCCGATTCGAGGCGGCAGGAGGCGACGTCGACCCCGGGAAGACTCGCGGCCCAGAGGCTCAGTCCGGGACTGTCGGCATACTCCCGGTCGCCCCCGAGAACCCCCTCCGCGGTGCAGCCGATAAAATGCTCGGCCGGAAGCTTCTCCCGTACGATCTCCGCCAGCTCCTCTGCCTGGGAGGTGTGATGCGACGAAACAAACAGGAACACGAGGTCCGCTGCCGCGTCGCCGAGCTCCGCTGCAACCTCGGTGGCCGCCTCCTCGGCAGCCATCCTGGAATCCGATGCGATTGATACTGAAGAAGCTATTTTCATGGGTCTAAAAAGCCTGAGACGCAAAGAGAATAACCCAGTGCCCCCCGACCTCCAATGACTATCCTGCCACTCGGAAGAGGAGGGAGGCGCTTACACCTCAGCTCTTTATTTGTGTTAAAGTAGAGGCGATAAAAACACTGCCTCAGGAATCCCCATGAATATTGATGCTGAAAAGAAAGAGCTGGAGCCGGCCGGCCACGCGAGCCGGAGAATGACTGTCCTGATAGGGCTGGTCCTGCTCGGAGCGTTTACCCGGCTCATTCCCCACTATCCGAACTTTACATCCGTAGGCGCCATAGCCCTCTTTGCCGCCTTTACGTTTCGCAAGGCCTGGCTGGCCTACTTCGTACCGCTGGCCGCGGTCCTCCTGAGCGATGTCGCTCTCCAGCTGGTTACGCCCTGGCCCGCATTTGGCGCCATCAAGCTCTTTGTGCTGGCGGCCTTCTGCCTGACCGTAGCCGGCGGCCGGCAGCTGAAAAACCCGTCCCTGCTGAAGGTCGGCGGAGGCGCGGTCGGCAGCTCGCTGGTCTTCTTTGTCGTCACCAACCTCGGCGTCTGGATGACAGGCGGCGGGTTCCATTACCCCATGAACCTGGCCGGCCTCCAGGCCACCTTTGCCGCGGGCATTCCCTTTTTCCAGTGGACCCTGGCCGGCACCCTGTTCTATAGCGCCTGCCTTTTCGCCGCCTTGAAACTGGCCGAATCCGCCATTTCCGGCGTGCGAGCGGACTCCGCGACGGCCTGAACTTCATTTCTCTTCGTTTCGGCGGTTGAAACACCCTCCATTCGAAGATAAAAAAGTAGTAAGAAACTGCGTGAAGTACGGCTTGTATCCCCGGCACAACCGACACCCTGAGAGGACCGTATTCATGGCTGCGCTCTTCAGCGTACTTTGCTTGATCGGGCTCCCCAACGAGCCGAACGGGGCCGAGGCCCGAACCTACTGGGCCTTCCGTCAACTGGAACAGAGGGAGCCTCCGGCCGTTCAAGCCGGTGAGTGGGTTCGCACCGGGATCGACCGCTTCGTGCTGGCGAAGGCGAAGGCCGAAGGCGTCTCCCCGAACGGACAGATCGACCGACAGAGATTGATCCGCAGGGCCTATTTCGATCTCATCGGGCTCGCGCCGACGCGCGAGGAGGTCGAGGCCTTTATCGCCGATGAGTCCCCCGATGCGTACGACAAGATCCTGACCCGGCTGCTCGCCAGCCCCCACTATGGGGAACGCTGGGGACGCCACTGGCTGGATGTGGCTCGCTTTGGCGAAAGCCATGGCTATGAGTCCGACAACGAGCGGCCCAGCGCGTGGACCTACCGTGACGCGGTCATCCGCGCATTCAACGCCGACCTGCCCTTCGACACCTTCATCCGTCACTCTGTCGCCGGCGATGTGCTGCAAGGAGATGACCCCCTGGCCGTCGCGCTCACAGGCTTCATCACCTCGGGCTCCACGGTCACCAACGTCGATGGGGTTGACCGCGAGAAGGCGAAATACGACAAGCTCGATGACATCGTCTCATCTACGGGCTCGGCCTTTCTCGCCCTGACCATCGGCTGCGCCCGCTGCCATGACCACAAATACGATCCGATCGCCCAGAAAGATTACTACCGCCTGGTGGGGTTCTTCCTCCCCGGCGGCGCCCGCGACCGCCAGATCGCCATCGGGCGATCTGGCTCGAAGGTCAAGGGCCTGGCCTGGAACGGCGGCAACAAGACGAAAAACCCCCTGCTTGAACGCGGAGACACCGAGAGCAAGGCCGGCGATGTCGGCCTTGGCGTGCTCGCGGCCCTGAGCCCTGATGATGGAGATGTCTCCCGCTGGGTGGAGGCGAGCGAAAAGAAGAGCGGCGATGGCCGGCCCGGGCTGGCCCAGTGGTTAACGAATGTCGATGACGGCGCCGGCGCGCTCGCCGCTCGCGTCATTGTCAACCGGCTCTGGCAACACCACTTCGGCGCCGGCCTGGTGAGAACCAGCAACAACTTCGGCCGGGTCGGCGATCGGCCGACCCACCCCGCGCTGCTCGACTGGCTCGCGGCGGAGCTGATCCGGGCAGGGTGGCGGCTGAAGCCGATTCACCGCCTGATCATGACCAGCTCGGTGTACACCCAGGACACCACCTGGGACCGCGAGCGCCACGATGTCGACCCCGACAACAAGCTGCTCTGGCGGCGCCAGCCGCTGCGGCTGCAGGCCGAGATCCTGCGGGACTCGATCATGAACACCGCCGGC
>DCKY01000050.1:0-2134 GCA_002320775.1 Planctomycetes bacterium UBA1662 | reverse complement strand
GCCATCAAGACCGGCTCGACGAACAAATGGCCGACCAACGTAAAGGACGGACCCGGAACCTGGAGGCGAAGCATCTATGTTTTCATGCGCCGGTCGATGCGGGTGCCCTTCTTCGAGACCTTTGACGTGCCCGATGCCATGACCAGCCGCGGCGTTCGTGAAAAAACCACCGTCGCGACCCAGGCCCTGCTGCTGATGAACAACGAGTTCGTCCGCAAGCAGGCCGAGCTCTTCGCCGCCCGGCTGGCAAAGCTGGAGGACAAGACCCCGCGGGCAACCATCGAGGAGGCCTATTGGTTGACACTGTCCCGCAAGCCTACCGAACGGGAGCTCGAGCTCAGCCTCGAGTTGCTCAAAAGCGAGGGGCAAAGCATCGCCAACTTCTGCCACATTCTCTTTACACTCAACGAGTTTATCTATGTCGATTGACGCCAACCATCGCCCCTGCCTCCCAACTCGTCGCGAGATGCTTTCGCGCGCCGGCGGCGGCTTTGGCTCGCTCGCCCTGGCGGGGCTGCTCTCGGACCAGGGCCTGCTGGCGAATGCCGGGACCTCCGCATTGTCGCCGCTGGCCGCTCGCCCGGCGCATTTCGCCCCCAAGGCCAAGAGCGTCATCTTCCTCTTCATGTACGGCGGGCCCAGCCATATCGACCTCTTTGATCACAAGCCGGCCCTGAAGAAGTTCGCCGGCAAGAAGGTCTCTGAATCCGTCGACACCAAGGGCGCGCGCTCCAGCGGAGGCCTCTTTCCCTCACCCTATAAATTCGAACGCCATGGAGAAAGCGGACATTGGGTCTCGGATCGCTATCCGAACCTGGCCCGCGTTATCGACAAGACAGCGATGCTCCGCGGCGTCTATGGCCACTCGATCAGCCACGCGCCGGCCCTCTTCGAGCTCAACACCGGCCAGATCCGCACGGGCTTCCCGAGCCTCGGCTCCTGGGTGACCTACGGACTCGGCAGCCACAACCAGGACCTGCCCGGCTTCGTGGTGATGTACGACTACCGCGGCGGGCCCATCGGAGGAGCGCCCAACTGGGGCTCCGGCTTTCTGCCAGGCGCCTTCCAGGGCACCCCGGTACGCTCCAAGGGAACACCCATCCTGAACCTCAGCCGGCCCGGCAAGCTGGACCAGGACAGCCAGCGGCAGCTGCTCGACTACGCCGCTCATCTCAATCGCGACCACCGTGAGCGCCATCCCGCCGAAGCCGCCCTTGAGGCTCGCATCGAGTCCTTTGAGCTTGCCTACCGCATGCAGGCGGCGGCTCCCGAGGCCCTCGACCTCAAGAGCGAAAGCGAGGGCACCCGCAAACTCTACGGAATCGAGCGCGGCAAGCCGGGGCAATACTTCGGCACGCAGTGCCTGATGGCAAGGCGGCTCGTCGAGCGAGGCGTCCGCTTCGTTCAGCTCTACTCAGGAGGCGGACACGGCGACAACAACTGGGACGCCCACGGCTCCATCACCGGCAACCACAACAAGCACTGCGCAGCCACCGACCAGCCGATGGCCGGTCTCCTCGAGGACCTCGAGCAACGCGGGCTGCTCGATGAAACCCTGGTCGTCTGGGGCGGCGAGTTCGGGCGGACGCCTCAGAAGCAGGGCGGCGGCGGGCGCGACCACCACCCCTTCGGTTTCACGATGTGGATGGCCGGCGGAGGCATCAAGGGCGGAACCAGCTATGGCGAAACCGATGAGGTCGGCTATCACGCCGCGATTGACCGAACATCGGTTCATGATGTCCACGCGACGATACTGCACCTGATGGGCATGGACCACGAGCGGCTGACCTACCACTTCAGCGGACGGGATTTCCGCCTGACCGACGTGGCCGGAAAGGTCATCGACAAGGTCATCGCCTGAGAACTCAGTCGCCCGGTTCTTCTTCGAGGCCGGCGATCGGCGTGATCTCCTCGAGAGCCTCCAGGCGCACGAGGATCTCCGCGACGATCTCCGCGACCGTCGCCGCGATGCTGGTGCAGAACATCTGCCTCGGCTCGCCCATGAAGTCTTCGAAAACCGAGGTCAGGTCGTTACAGACGATGCTGCCGCAGGCGCCCCCCGGGCCGCGGTCAACCCGTTCATCCCAGAGCCGACGGTAATGTCCGGCCGCCAGGCGGAGCTCATCGGTAACCG
>DCKY01000226.1 GCA_002320775.1 Planctomycetes bacterium UBA1662 | reverse complement strand
TGGAGCCAGTACGCCACCCATGCGGCAGCCCAGGCGATCGAGGTTTTCTCCAAGCACACCGTCCCCTACCCCTGGCCCGTAGCCATATCTGTCAACAGCCCCGTAGGGGGAATGGAATACCCGATGATCCATTTTACCGGGGCCCGGCCTGAAAAAGACGGCACCTACTCCGCCGGGAAAAAGCACGGAATGATCTCGGTCATCATTCACGAGGTAGGGCACAACTTCTTCCCCATGGTGATCAACTCCGACGAGCGCGAGTGGATCTGGATGGACGAAGGCTTCACCACCTTTGTCCAGAACATCACCGAGCACGAATGGTCTCAGGCCTACCCAGCCAGGCGCGGCGCCCCCCAGGCCATCGGCCGTTACATGAAGAGCGCAAACCAGGTCCCGATCATGACCAGCGCCGACTCGCTCATCCAGTCAAGCGCCAACGCCTACAGCAAGACCGCCGCCGGCCTGGTCATCCTCCGGGAGACCATCCTCGGCAGAGAGCTCTTCGATTTCGCCTTCAAGGAATACGCCAGGCGCTGGAAGTTCAAGCGCCCGATGCCGGCGGACTTCTTCCGCACCATGGAGGACGCCTCCGGCGTCGACCTCGACTGGTTCTTCAGGGGCTGGTTCTACACCATCGACCACACCGACATCGCCATCGCCGGCCTCACACGGTACACGGTTGATTCGCAGAACCCAGTGGAAACAAAGGCCCGGCAGAAGCAAGAGGCCCAGGAGCAAAACAACACCATCAGCAAGCGCAGGAACGCCAGCCTGCCCAAGCGCGTGGACGCCTTCCCTGAGATCAAGGACTTCTACGACACCTACGACGAGTTCGCGGTCACAAAAGAGGCGCGGGAGGCCTATTCGAAAATGCTCGGGAGGCTTTCGGAAGAGGACAGGGAGCTGCTTTCCAGCAAGCTCAACTTCTACGTCCTTGACCTCGAAAACCTTGGCGGCATGGTGATGCCCGTCCTCCTGCAGTTGACCTACGAAGACAAATCGGTCGAAGAGCTGCACATACCGGCTGAGATCTGGAGGAAGAACAACAAGGAGGTCTCCAAGCTGCTGATCTCGGCAAAGCGCCTGTCCTCCATTCGTCTCGACCCTCACGACGAGACGGCCGACACCGACAAATCAAACAACATCTTCCCCCGCCTGGCGGCCGAGGCGCGCATCAAGCTCTCAGGAGGAGGCCGCGGCGGCGGCTCAAATCCTCTCAAAAAAAGCAGGGAAGCTGAAAAAAAGCGGGGAAAGGAAGAGGCAAAGAAGCCCTGACAGAACGGCGGCACGGAGGCACAATAGGGCCATGCTCATACTGCCGCTTTCCAGCGCCGCGATCATTCCGGCGCTTCTCGCCCTCGCGCTCTCTGTCTTCACCGAAGAGAAGCACGCGAGCCTCCTTCAAAAAGACAAGGAGGCCCTCGCCCCGCTGCAGAAACTTGTCGGCCAGTGGAGAGGAGCGGGGTTCAGGCGCCGCGGCTCTACCCGGGGCGCCTGGAAAGAAAATGCCTCCTGGTCCTGGAAATTCAGCGAAGGCCGGGCGGCCATGGTTTTTGACGCCCCCGGGGGCCGGCACCTGAAAAAAGGCCGACTCCGCCCCGGAAAAACCCCGGGTTCCTATGAGCTCAAAGCCGAGCTTCCCGGCAAGGGTCAGGCCGTGCTTTATGAGGGACGAAAAGATAAAGACGGAAAGCTGGTTCTTGAAACAAAGAAGCCTCCCCCCAGCGGAGCTCCAGCGAGGATCAGCCTCAACATCCTGGTAGACGGAAAACGGCTCGCTGTCCTCCTCGAAGGCAGGAACCCGGACTCCGGACGCCACTACCGCCTGGGCGAGGTGGGCTACACCCGCTCTGGCGAATCAATATCGAAGGGCACCGGGCAACCTGAGTGCATCGTCACCGGAGGACGAGGGACTATCCGAGTCGAACACAAGGGTGGCAGCTACACCGTCTGCTGCAGGGGCTGCCTGGAGGCCTTCAATGAAAACCCGGAACAAATACTCGCTGAGTGGAGAGATCGAGTAAAATCCGAACTCGAAAAAAAGAAGACCAAACGGAAGCCCCTCCCAAATGACGGATAAAACAAACAGCAAATTGATCCTCGTCACCGGCGCCACCGGCAAGGTCGGCACCGCCTTCATCGAGCGCTTCCTCAAAGAAGAGCGCTATTCCAGCTACAGAATTCGCGCCCTCTGTCACAACCGGCTCCTCGAAGAAACCGACCGGCTGGAGGTGGTCAAGGGGACCATTGCCGACCGTGAAGTCGCCGCAGCCGCGGTCTCAGGCGTCTCCCACATCCTCCACCTGGCCACCTGCAAAGAAACGCCCGAAGACATCATGGATGTCACAGTCAAGGGGCTCTTCTGGATCCTCGAGGAGGCCAGGGCCTCCGAGGCATTCCAGCAGTTCATCCTGCTCGGTGGAGACGCCGGCATGGGGCACTTCTTCTACCCGCATCCTGTGCCGGTGACTGAAGAGCAGGGGCACTCGGCCTACCCGGGCTGCTACGCTCTCTCCAAGGTCCTTGAGGAGGTCCTTGTCGAGCAATACTGCATCCAGTACGACCTCAACGCCTGCTGCCTTCGAGCTCCCTGGATCATGGAAAAAGACGACTTTCGCTACACCCTGACCTTCTCACAGGAAGTGTTTGGCGGCCCAAGATGGTGTGACCTTGTCGAACCTGAGGAGGCGGCTGATTACGAGCGCGCTGGCACCATACCCGTCCTCTGTAATCCGGAGGGAGAGCCCATCTACAGGAATTTTGTCCATGTAAATGACCTGGTCAACGCGATCCTCCTATCCATTGGCAATCCCGCAGCGACGCAGGAGACCTTCAATATCTGCATGGACGAACCAGTCCACTATCGAAAGGTGGCCGACTACCTTGGCAAAACCCGCAATCTTGATTCCGTAGACATCCCTACCGAATTCCACTCCACCTGGCTGGACAATTCCAAGGCG
>DCKY01000134.1 GCA_002320775.1 Planctomycetes bacterium UBA1662 | reverse complement strand
TGGGCCCAGCCGGCCTGGGCCCAGGATATCAGGGGGGGCGGTGATGTCGCGCAACCCGATCCTGATATCGCGGTGCCCGACATTCCCGTTCCGGGGCCGGGGGAAATACCCGTCTCCACTCTCAGGGGTACGGTTTTTCTCGATCGTGACGGAAACGGCGTCAGGATTGAAGATGAGCCCGGGCGCCCGGGGGTCGAGGTGATTCTCGAGAGCTTCGGTGTCGAGCTCGACAGGACGGTTACGGATGCGAAGGGGGATTATTTCTTCGAGGGGGTGCCATCGGATGAGACCTATGTCATTCGGGTCGCCAAGCCCCTGCGGGACGCGGTCGTGACAGCCGTTCCCGCTGAACATGCGGAGAGCGAGGGGAACGATATGTTTGTCCGCAAGAGACCCGGCCGCACGGTCTCCACCTATCCGGCGACAGTCGTACACACCGTTCACCCGGGCTCCGGTACTGTAGGCGGCCTTCATTTCGGCCAGGCCGAGCCCTGTCCCATACCGACGAACCCGGTCGTCATGCCCGGCGGTTCGCAGGACAATTTCTCAAGCTCACCGGATGCTCCGAATAATCCGGCATCCACCTCCAATTGTTCGCGAGACTTTGATGAGCTGGGCATCAACAAGTGCTTCAATCATCAGTTCCTGATGCCCGGGCAGGAGAACTGTTACCTGAGCGATCTTCGCATCGAGATGCGCCTGCGCCCGGTGGGCAGCGACCTGCTCAGCAATGACCGGATCTATATCCGCAGCAATGGCTCCACCCTCTGGTCGGCGAACCTGACCACGCTCAACAACGGGTCCTGGGCGGTGGGAGCGGATGTCTTCTTCAACCTCGATCTCGCCTACCTTCCGACCGACAACGGCAACATTGTCGATATCATCTCAGGGGTCGGCAGCGACCTCGAGATCGCCATCCAGGATGACACCGCCGTCGACTTCATCGACCTCTACCCCATCTGGTGCTGCGCTCCCAGACTCAGCGGCTTCAAATATGAAGACCGCAACGCCAACGGTCAGTGGGATGTCGGCGAGCCCAAGCTCAGCGACTGGGACATCAACATCACCGAGCCCAACGGGAACGTCGTCACCGTAACGACCGACTCGAGCGGCTACTACTCCTACGATGGCGACCAGGTCGGCACCTACCTCGTCAGCGAGGTCCAGCAGCCTGGCTGGTACCAGGTTGGCCCCTCGAACAACGAGTACGAGGAGCAGCTGACGACCGTCTCGGGTTCGCTGCGGGGGAATCTCAATTTCGGTAACGTTCCCTGCGACAATGCCACCGAGGATTGCTACAGGCGGCGCGCCGGAGCTGCCGCGGTGGTCAACTCCGACGACCTCCAGGAGGCTATCGATTCCTACACGCAGCTCAGCTCTCAGCACAACCAGCAGCTGCAGTTCGGTCCGGCCTCCACAAACCACGTTTTCGGTCACAGCATCGCCGTCGATGTTCCCGGCGGCTGTACGATGATCGCGGCGACCTTGAACCTGGAGCTTGACTGGCAGGGCAGCAATGACTGGATCCACCTGATCAATCCGGCTACCGGGGCCAGGGTCTGGTCAAGGAGCCTCAGCTCGTTGTTCTCGACCCAGGGAGTGAACCAGCTGTCGCTCGACCTCGCGGCCCTTCCCGTCAGCGGCGGCGGCACCGCGAATATCATCGCGGAGCTGCAGGATGGGAAGATTGATCTCTACATCCAGGATGACACCGGGGTGATGAATCTCGATTTCTGCTACACCCTCTGCTGCGAGTGCCTGCCGGGAACGATCTGTATCACCAAGTACGAGGATCTCAATCGCAACGGTTTTCGCGATCGCGGAGAGCCTGGACTGTCCGGCTGGGAGTTCCGGATCCACGGGGACACCGTGTCCTATGTCGACCAGACCGGCAGAGGCGGCAGGCTCTGTATCCAGAACCTTCCGGCCGGGACCTACACGATCGAAGAGGTCCAGCAGGCGGGCTGGGTGCAGACAGCGCCGTCCACCGTCCTGCAGACCGTCGAGATCTGCGGCAAGGCTGACGAAGAGAACGTTACCTTTGTCTCCTTCGGCAATTCCAATTGTGAATGCGAATCGGATCAGAATGTCGACTGCATTTACGGTGATCTCAACGCGACCCCCGGCCCCGAGCTGCTCTCACTCCTCACCAGCATCCCCAGTGGGTATACCACCCAGATAGATGATCCCGGTGTAGACCAGCAGTTCGGCCATACCTTCACGAACATGCATCCGCCCGGATGCCTGGTCGTTGGAGCGAACTTGACGCTGGCTCTTCGCGCCAGCGGCGGCCTCTCATTCAATGACAGGCTCTACCTCATGGAGGGCGCGACCACCGTCTGGAGCGCCAGCATTGACGCTCTCACCGGCGCCAACTGGGCCCAGCAGGGCGCCCAGAGCAGCATCGTTCTCGATCTCGCCAACCTGCCCAGCGGCAACGGTCCGAGCAATATCCTTGCCGCCCTGGCTGATGGTGATCTCGACTTCCGTATCCAGGATGACACGGCCGTTCTTCGCGCCTGCCTCCGGGTCGAGTATTGCTGTGACGCTTCGATCTCCGGGATCAAGTACAACGACGAGAACGGCAATGGCGTCCAGGACCCCGGTGAAGCCCCGCTTGCCGGTGTCACGATCGAGCTCAATGGCGGTGAATTGCTCCAGGGTACTGTTGTCGCCGACTCCATGGTGACCAACAGCCAGGGTGAGTACAGCTTCAACTGTCTCGAGCCCGGCAAGTACTTCGTTTCCGAGGTCGTGCCCGCCGACTGGACCCAGACACAGCCCGCCGCGGCTGGCTACCCCGTCGGACTCTTCTCTGGAGCGGCCTCAGCAGCCACCTTCTCCGGACTCGATTTCGGCAACAAGCAGGTCTGTGAGGAGCCCATGAGGATCGAGTGCATGGTCGGCGACCAGGACAACTTCAGTCCTGGCAACCCTGCCGATGGTCCCCTGGATCCCTCCTCGGCCCTCGTAGGCGAGGTCCTGCAGCAGATGAGCAGCGGCAACGTTCTCTACTCGACCGACGTGATTCCCACCGACCAGCCCATCGGCCACACCTTCAGGTGCTGGGAGCCGAACTGCAAGGTGAAGGACGCCTGGCTCGAGATCAGCCTGAAGGCCGGACCGTCCAACCTGTCCTACAACGACACGATCGGTTTTTACCAGGGCAGCCAGCGGGCCTGGAGCATGAGGATCAACAATGTCGTTGATCAGAGTGACCCTGCCGCCTATCCCTGGGGACCCGGCCAGAGCGTGGTGCTTACGCTGCACCTGAGCGATCTGCCCATGGACGCCCTGAACGTGGATTCCGTCATCGGAATCATGCAGGACGGCGACCTGGACATCGCGATCCAGGACGACACGGGCATCGACTATATGAAGCTGATCGTCGATGTCTGCTGCGACGCTCCCGGTCCCGACATGGACGGCGATGGAGTCCTGGACACTGTCGACAATTGCATCAGGGTCCCGAATCCTGACCAGGCCGACTCCGACGGCGATGGTATCGGGGATGCCTGCGAGCGTGTCGGTCCCGTCTACATTCGCGGAGATGCCAACGCGGATGGCCAGGTGAACATCTCCGATTCGCAGAGTGTTTTCGGATACCTGTTCCTCGGCCGAGCTGAGCCGTCCTGTCGCGACAGCGCGGATGTCAACTCTGACGGCAAGCTGGACATCAGCGACGGGATTCGTCTTCTGCAGTTCCTCTTCACTGGAGGGGATCAGCCGTCGGCTCCCTACCCGGAGTGCGGCAGAACGGAAGACGCGGGTGTGGGCTGCGAGGAGTCCAGCCTGGTCTGCGCTGACTGAGAGGAGGGAAAGGCCCCTTTCCCCCCTCGAAGACCGACCTTGCTCTCGGTTGGTCTGCTTTCCCGCAGGGCGTCCGGCATTCGCCGGGCGCCCTCTTTTTATTGAACCACCGCGCCGGCTTCGTGATAGAGGGACGTTTCGCCGGAGGCTCCGCTCAGATGAGCTCTTTCATCGGCTGGTGGCCATCGACGAGGAAGTGGGGCCGTCCCTGGAAGTCCTTGACCGTGGTCGTGGGCGCCTGGATGCCCATATTGTGGTAGAGGGTCGAGACGACCTCACCAAAGTGTACCGGACGGTCTTTCGGTCCCTCACCAAGGCGGTCGGTCGAACCGATCACCTGGCCGGCCCGCATGCCGCCGCCGGCGAGCAGCGCGCCGCCGACCTGCGGCCAGTGGTCACGTCCGGCGTTCTTGTTGATCTTCGGGGTGCGGCCGAATTCGCCCCAGGTTACGAGGGACACGTCGGAGTCCATTCCGCGCTCGTGGAGATCTTCGACCAGGGCGGTGACACCCTGGTCCCACAGAGGCAGGTACCTGTTCTTCAGCTCCTTGAAGTTGTTCGAGTGGAAATCCCAGCGTCCGAAGTTGAGGGTCACCACCCGGCAGCCGGCCTCGACCAGTCGTCTCGCCAGCAGGAAGTGCTGCAGGTTGAGGGGAGCTCCGTCGCCGTGTTTCTTGGGATCGCCCTTGCCGTAGCGCTCGAGCGTTTTTGGATCTTCCTTCGACAGGTCAAAGGCCTCGGCGAGCCTGTTGGAGGTCAGGATGTCCATGGCGCGCTGCTGCAGCCGGTCGAGCGAGGAGACCGACCTGAGCGAATCAGCCGAGCGGCGGAAGGTGTCGAAGGCTTCGAGGAGGCTCCGGCGGTTGCCGAGCCGTCCAAGGTCCATGTCCTTGAGCACCATGTCCTGGCCGACCGGCCCATTGGGACGGAAGGCCGAATGCCGCTGTCCGAGGAAGCCGGGAAGCCCGGGCGAGCCATAGGGCGGATGACCGGCCTTGGGCGACAGTCCGACAAAGGGCGGAATCGCCGCCTCGGTGGGGCCCAGCAGAGAGGAGACGCAGGAGCCGACGCTTGGCCAGCCGCCGCGAACCTCGTTCGGTTTCTTTCGGCCGGTGTAGCAGATGTAGGAGTCATGCGCGCCGTTGGGCGAGCCGACGACCGAGCGAATGGGGATGAGCTTGTCCATGACCTTCGCCATGCGCGGCAGGAGCTCACAGATCTCGATGCCCTCGACGTTGGTCTGGATCGGTTTGAACTCGCCGCGGATTTCCGAAGGCGCGTCCATCTTCAGATCGTACATGTCCTGGTGGGGGGGGGCGCCGCACATATAGACCATGATGATGGCCTTGTTCGACTTGCCGATTCCGGCCTGCTCCTCTGCCGCGAGAAGCTGGGGAAGGCTCAGCCCGCCAAATCCGAGGGCGCCGATCTTCAGGGCGTCGCGGCGGGTGAGGCCGTCGCAGAGGCGGTGTTCCTGGCCGAAGAGGTTCAACATGGTGTCGTTTTCCTCAGATCCTGCAGCCGAGCCGGGCAAGTTGAAAATACGCTCGCTGAACAGTCAACCCAGCTCACTCTGCTGACAGTATAGGCTAAATGACGACCGGTTCGAGTAATTATCCCTCGCCCTGCTCAGAGTCGGCATGATTGCGTGATCATCCCCCGGCGGGATAGGGCTTTCGGCCGAGATAAGGGCATTTTCAACGGCCCCGTGTTCAGTTTTTTTCGATGCGGTAGAGCGACTTGTCGGTTCGCAGGAAGAGTGCCTTGCCGACGATCGCCAGGCTTGACATGTGCCGCCCGGGGAGCTGGTTGTTCGCCAGCACCTCCAGCTTTTCCTTGCCGGGCTTGATCACGGTGGTCACGCCCTCCCGGCTGTGAAAGTAGAGCTTGCCGTCGGCGTAGGTGGGGGAGGAGGAATGGTTGCCCTTGATGCGTTCCTGCCAGTGGATCTTGCCGGTGAGAGCGTCCAGGCAGGTGACGACCCCGCCGGCATCGCTGACGAAATAGAGCTCCTTGCCGATGAGGATGGGCGAGGATGTCTTGGGAACACTGCGCTTATGTCTCCAGGAGATGGAGGGGTTGTTGCTCTCGCCGTAGCGTATGGCAAGGATCTGGGCCCGCATGAAGCTGGTGCTGAGGAAGATCATCCCGTTGCCCGCGACCGGCCGGGGAACGTTCGAGAAACCCAGCACGCCATAGTTGAGCTTCCAGAGCTCCTTGCCGGTGGCGGGGTTGTAGCCGTAGAGCCAGTCGGCGGCCGGGGAGACGACGTGCTCCTTGCCGTCGATCGCGAGAACCAGAGGCGTTCCGTAGGCCTTCTTCAGCTGCGGGTTCTTGTTCATCTCACCGCTGCGCTCGGTCTTCCAGGCCAGCTTGCCGGTCTTCGCATCAAGGCCGGCGATATACTGTTTGTCGCTTCCGTCCATGTGAAAAATGACCTTGTCCTTCCACAGGACCGGGGTGCTGCCCGGGCCGTTTTCGTGCATGACCTTAAGCTCCTGGTTACGCCAGAGCACCTTTGCGCTGGAGGTGTCGACGCAGGCGGTACCGTAGGAGCCGAAGTGGCAGTAGAGCCTGCCCTTGTCAAGGAGCGGAGTCGGGGAGGCGTAGCTGTTGAGCTCGTGGACCCATTGGGGCTCCTTCTTGGTGAGGACCTCGATATCATGGAGGATCTTGCCGGTCTTCCTGTCAAGGCAGATGGCGTGCAGTCTGACCGTCTCGAGAACAATCAGCGGCTGGCCGCCGGTATTGGCCTTCAGCCGTTCTTTCGTAGCTTCAGCGGAGGCGAGGGTCTCATGGGCGGTCGTCAGCCAGACCTGTTCGCCCGAGATGACCGGAGATGACCAGCCGCGGCCGGGCAGGTCGGTTTTCCAGGTGATGTTCTTTTCAGCGTCCCATTCCGAGGGCAGGCCGGTGGCATCGCTGTGGCCCTGTCCGGCAGGTCCGCGCCATTGCGGCCAGTCGTCGGCGGCCATGAGCTGGAGAGAAATGAAGACAAGCAGAGCGGCGCTGGAGAGCTTCCTGTATGGGTGAGTCATTTCTGCGGATCCCTGGATGGTTGAATTGGGCGCCGCCTGCGCGGCATGGCAGAGGTGGATTCTATTCCCGTGAGGGATCCGCTGCAAGCCATGGGATGCAGTCTTGCGGCCGGGTTCAGAAGTCGTAGCCGATGGTGAAGAGCGCGGTGGTGCCGCCGATGTCGGTCGGGCCGACCACGCCTATGGAGGCGTCGCCCTCGCCAAAGTCTACCTCGACCGCGCTCCAGGCGAGCTCGAGTCCAATGGACCAGCCATCGAGGACATATTCCACTCCCGCGAGGGCGTGGACCCCGAAGCCGTTGGCGTGGCTTGAATAGACCACGGAGATGTCGGCTCTGTCATTGACGTCTACGGTCTGGGAGAACCAGTTGAACTCTACTCCGAGTCCGAGGTACGGATGGAAGTAGCCGTCTTTTCCGTTTGAGAAGGTTTTCGGGGGCAGGTGAAAGAGGGCCGTGTATTTCAGCGAGAGCTGGGCGAACTCGCCGTCAATCCAGATTCCCAGCGGTGTGCCATCGGGGCGGTCTTCCTGGAAGGTGCCAAAGCCGTAGATCAGGTCGAAGGTGCCGCGGGCGGAAAAATAGTCGGACAGGCTGCCTTCCACCGAGACGCCGAGCAGCGGTACGATCCCGGGGTCGCTGGCGTATTTGACCATGGCGGTCATGACATCGTTTTTATATTTCAGGCCGCCAATACGATACCTGATGACCGCGCCGCTCCTGTCGGACCAGCGGGTTTTTTCTTCATCGATGGGGCCGCTGATGGCAAGAGGAGCCTTTGCGCCCTCTGACTCCTCGTCCATTGTAAGGCCGAGCATGCCGGCATGCAGGAGCCTGTCCGTATCCTGTGCTGCGCAGCGGGATGCGGTAAAAACGGGCAGCAGCACACAGGCCGCTGCTAGCAGGCAATGGTTAAGCGATTTCATAGCAGGCTCTTAAATCCGGAGGGATCTGTCCGGATTCAGATCAACTCCCCTGAACAGTCGAATGATTTTCAATCGTATTACACGATGATCTGCCCACCAAACTGATTCGCCCGGCAATGGGCGAGGGTTGTCGAAGGGTCGTCTATGGATCGGGGTTTGGTAGGGTTTGCTTTGTACCGCCGGGCCAGTTGGCCACATCCTGCGCAGCTCTATTGTCCAGCGTCGTTGACGCCATTGGAGAAAAGCCACCTCCAGGTCTCGGGGGCCTCGTAGGCTCGCTCCCAGGCCTCCACTGCCGATACTCAGCGCGCGGGGGGTCAGGAGCCCCGCTTACGTGCTCTCTTGAGGAGCCCCCGCATTTTTTCCAATTGCCCGTTAAACTGGCTCTTGCCGGCGAGGTTGGTGTGTTCCGCCGGGTCTTTCTCGAGGTCGTAGAGCTCACTCGCCGAGCTGCTCCCCCATTCGGCGTAGCGCCAGCGGGCGGTGCGGATCGAGCGGCCCAGGGTCTTGCCGCGGCTGACCACGGTGTAGGCGGTCTCCTTGCCTTTTCCGGAGGGTTTGTCGAGCAGGCCGGCGAAGCTCTGGCCTTGCAGGTGCGCTGGGGGCCTGATTCCGCAGAGCTCGCAGAGGGTCGGGTAGAGGTCGACCAGCTCGGTGAGCCCGGTGGTAGAGGTTCCGGCCCGGGTTCTTCCCGGCACACGAACGATCATCGGAACCCGCGCGCATTCTTCGAAGAGGCTCACCTTTCCCCACATATAGTGCTCGCCGAGATGGTAGCCGTGGTCTGAGATGAAGATGATGATGGTGTCTTCCCAGTGCCCGTTTCGCTTCAGCCCATCGAGCAGCAGGCCGATCTGGGTATCGATGAAGCTGACGCAGGCGTGGTAGGCCTGGGTGTAGGCCCTGCGCAGGGCATCGTTTTCCTTGTCGAGCTCAAATCCGAAGGCCTTGAATCGCTTGACCATCGCCAGCGGGGGGATGTCCTTCCAGTCACCGACGAGAGCTGGTGGAATGACGAGCTTTTCCCGGGGGTACATGTCGAAGTATTTTTGCGGAGCCCAGAAAGGCACGTGGGGCTTCTGGATTCCACAGGCGATGAAGAAGGGCTTGTCACCGTGGCTCTTCTTATCGAGCCAGGACACGACACGGCGTACATTGCGGCCGTCCTTGTGTTCCTCATCGCTCATGTCTGTCGGCCCATAGCCCGGGATCTTCTGCCCACTCGCGCCGCGCCGCGCCTCCTTCTGCTTGAGGCGCCAGGCTCTCCTGTTCGAGGCTTTCTCGATCGAGCCGTTCTCGGCCTCGAATTCTTTCCTCGCCTTCTCGAGCACCGGGTTGCGCTCGTTTTCAAAGCGCTCGTATTCGTACCAGCAGGACTCACCCGGGTCGGTCTTCATGTTGTGGAAGATCTTGCCGACTCCCGCCGTCCAGTAGCCGTTCTTTCTGAATTGCTCGGGCAGGGGCACGATGCCGGGGCGCTCCTGGCGGATATCCGACTTGTTGTCGAGCACCCGGGTCGATTCAGGATAGAGTCCGCTGAGGAAGGAAGAGCGCGAGGGACCACAGACAGGGTATTGGCAGTAGGTCCGCAGAAAGCGGGTGCCGGCGGCGGCCAGCTTGTCGAGTGACGGGGTCCTGATGTGGCTGTAGCCCGAGGTGCTGACATGGGTGTTCAGGTCATCGCAGACGATGAACAGAACATTTGGACGCTTCCCTGTGGAGGCGGCTTTCTCCTGCGCAACAAGAGAAAGGGGCACCAACAGGCAGAGCCAGGCGGCCAGGGACCGAATAGATTTCATCTCGGGTTTCCTTCAAATAGAGGTATGCGAGGCTCCAGGCCGGTTCACAGAGAGTTTTCTCACAGTTGCGCCGGCGGGGATCCCCTCTGCGTACTTTCAGCCGAATTATTTATACCGTAAAATAAACGCTGGTTCTCTTAATCGGAGCGTGAATTCGTGAAGTTCGTTATATCCCCTTTACTCGCGGTGCTGGTGCTGGCCTCGTTTGCGTGGTCCCAGTCCGTCACGCCTAAAAAGGGCTCCGGGCAAAAGACGAACCTTGATCTCCCCTTCGATGCGGAGGGCGCAGAAAACGAGGAGGAGGAGGCTCCGGAACTCATTGTCTTCTACGGCGAGGCCTACGAGGCGAGCAATGTCGTGTTCTGTCTTGATGAGTCGCTCACCATGAACAATAGCGGGCGCTTTGACATCGAGAGGCGGGAGGTGAGGAGGGCCATCTCCGAGTTGAACCCCGATGCGGAATTCGGGGTGCTCTTCTACGGCGGGCAGGTGACGAGCTTCAGAAGGCAGCTGATCAAGGCATCTCCCACCAACAAGCGGGCGGCGATGGCCTTTATCAGTTCGCGCATCACAAATCTGGGAACCTGCCTGGGAAATTCCGTCGAGCAGGCGCTCCAGATGCTGAATCGTTCGGATTCAAGATTCCAGGCGGTCATCCTGGTCAGCGATGGAACGCCGACGCGCTGTCCCTTCGCGCGGCTTAATGGCTGCCAGGAAAAACAGGTGGTTTGTAACGAGGTGCTCGCGCAGATCAGCGCGGCCAATGTCCGGCGTATGCCGGTTCACTGTATCCTGGTTGGCAACGCAGACAGGTGCGGAGGTCTTCCAACGCAATTCATGAGAGCGGTTTCCGGTTTGAGCGGAGGCTCCTTCCGGCATGTTCCCCAATAGGTAGTCGCTGCGCCCCAGCGGGGCAAGGCGGATGGAGGATTAAGATGAGTAGATTGACAGCATTGAGTTTTTTCGCGGCGGCAATTATTTCTTCCGGATGCTTCGCGGCGGAGCCGAATACCTGGCCTGGCTGGCGAGGACCTGTGTCCTCGGGCAGCGCGGTCTCCGGGTCCTATGCCAGTGGCTGGTCGGATGGAAAGAACATCCTCTGGTCCGCGCCCCTGCCCGGCAAAGGCTGCTCAACGCCGGTGGTCTGGGCGGAGAGCATTTTCGTCACGGTGCCGATCGAGGGGGAGGATGGGCTCATGGCCTTCGACTGGAAGGGCAAGGTTCTCTGGCAGAGCCGCATGGGCAAGGCGCGCGGCGGCAAGCATCGCAACGGCTCGGGTGCTAATCCATCACCTGTGACCGATGGGAAATACATCTTCGCCTATTACCGAAGCGGCAACTTCGCGGGCCTGGACATCAAGGGCAAGGTCCTCTGGACGACGAACCTCCAGGAGCGCTTTGGAAAAGATACCCTGTACTGGGATATTGGCACCTCGCCGGTGGTGACGGAGAGCCACGCGGTGATCGCCGTCATCCAGGAGCGCGGCTCCTTCCTGGCGGCCTTTGACAAGAAGAGCGGAGAGATCGCCTGGAAGGTCGCGAGAAATTACGAGTGTCCGACCGAGGGCGATCACAGCTACACCACGCCGATTGTCGTGCGCCATGAGGGCAAAGAGGCGATCCTGGTCTGGGGTGCTGAGAGGCTGACCCTGCATTCAGCCGCCGATGGAAAGGTCATCTGGAGCTGCGCCGGGTTCAACCCCGAAGAGAAGCGTTTCTGGGTCACCGTGGCCTCGCCGGTGATCTCCGATGGGGTTGTCGTGGTTCCCTACGGGCGGGGTGAGCGGCTTGCCGGAGTCAAGCTTGGCGGCAAGGGAGATGTCACCGGGACCCACCGTCTCTGGACGGTCAAGGGTAACGGGACCTTTGTTCCCACGCCGGCGGTTTCCGGTGCTGAGGTCTATATCCTGCGCGACAAGGGTCAGGTGATCTGCCTGGATTCGAAAACGGGCAAGACCAAGTGGAGCGGCCGTATGCCGAAGCATCGCGCGAAGTATTATTCATCTCCGCTGGTGGCCGGCGGGAACATGTACGCCGCTCGTGAAGATGGCGTCGTGGTTGTCGCCCGCCT
>DCKY01000211.1:9436-9673 GCA_002320775.1 Planctomycetes bacterium UBA1662 | reverse complement strand
CCGTAGCTCAGCCAGGCGCCCATGCTGGGCCGGCCGGGAAATTGGGAGCCCGTCTGGAGATGGGTTACCGCCGGTCCGTGATTGATAGCTTCGGTATAGAGGCTCTTGACGACGCAGATCTCATCGGCGATGCGGGATGTGTGGGGAAGCAGGTCACTCATCCAGGTGCCGCCCTGTCCATGCCGGGTGAATTTAAAGGGGCTGCCGACAAGGGGCAGGCTCGCCTGGTTGCCGCTC
>DCKY01000211.1:0-9143 GCA_002320775.1 Planctomycetes bacterium UBA1662 | reverse complement strand
GGCAGGCTCGCCTGGTTGCCGCTCATCGCGGTCAGGCGTTGTCCCTTGCGGATTTCATCCGGCAGCTCCTTGCCCTGCATCTTCTTGAGCATTGGCTTGTGATCGAAGAGATCCATCTGGGATGGGCCGCCGCTCTGGAAAAGATAGATGACGCGCTTGGCCCTGGGGGGAACGTGAGTGGTCGGAAGCACTCCGCCAAGGGCGCGTTGTTCATTCGCTTGCAGCAGGTCGGTAAGGGCTATGGAGCCGAGCCCCATTCCGAAGCGGTCAAGGAAACTTCTTCGGCTCATGCCCAGAGAGGAATCGTAACCCGTGCAGATCTCAGGTTTCATGTCTTCATACTACCTTTTCATGACGGCTTCGTCGAAGTTCAAGAGAACATTCGCGACAGCCCCCGCGGCGGCCAGGCGGGCGGGAGCAAGCTCCTTGTCCGCGGCTGCATCGCCTGTTGTGAGGAATTTTTTAGCCTGTTCAGGATTCGCCTGGAAAAAATCAAGCTGCTCCTTGTAGAGACGCTTGAGGATCTTCTTTTCGCTATCGTCCGGATTTCGACCTGTCAGCATTCGGAACATCTCACCAAGCATGGCGATGCTGTTCTCCGCGTGTTTTTTCAGGAGCCGCTGGCCGAGAATCCTTGCCGCCTCTACGAGCTGCGGGTCGTTCATCAGCACGAGGGCCTGCAGGGGGGAGGCGGTTCTCTCCCTCCTCACAGCGCAGACCTCGCGCTTGGATGCATCGAGGGACATCATGACCGGCGCCGGGGCCGTGCGTTTCCAGAAGGTGTAGAGGCTGCGGCGGTAGAGTCCTTCTCCCTTGTCCCGCTTCAGAGGCTTGAAGGACACCGAGACCTCGTAGGGGCGCACCGGGGCGCCGCCGATCTTTCGTACAAGGAGCCCGCTGGAGGAGAGGGCGTTGTCGCGGATAACCTCCGCCGGGAGCCGGTAGCGGCGGCCCCTGGCCAGGAGGATGTTCTCCGGGTCTTTCTCGGTCAGTGCAGGGGAGCTTCTCGAGTCCTGACGGTAGGTCGCAGAGGTTACGATGGTTCGCAACAACTCTTGAATGTCCCAGCCGCTGTCGATGAAACGCAGTGAGAGCCAGTCGAGCAGGCCCGGGTGACTGGGAGATTGCCCCTGGCTGCCGAAGTCCTCGGTGGTTCTGACCAGGCCGCGGCCAAAGCACATTTGCCAGAGACGATTGATCATCACCCTCGAGGTCAGCGGGTGCTCGGGCGCCGTAAGCCAGCGGGCGAGTCCGAGACGGTTGGCCGCGCCTTGCTGCTTCATGGCGGGGAGGATGGCCGGTGTTCCGGCTTCCACTGGAGCCCCCGGCTTATTGTAGGCTCCCCGGATCAGCAGGTGGGTCTGGCGTACCTTGCCGGTCTCTCGCATGACCATGATCTCGGTGGTGCCGTTGATGATGTTGTTGTGAGCCTCTCGCAGGGAGCGGACCTGTTCGAGCCCTTTCTTCCAGGCGTCATCCTCTGTGTGGAGGTAGTACTCGCGGAGCTTTCCAACCAGCCTGGCATCGAGAGAGGCTCTCGGTTTTGCGAGGGCGTCCCGGAGGCTCTTGCCATCATGCACCTGGGCGATCTCAAGTGCTGAGAGCTGCCGGTTGAAGATCTGGAATTCGTCGAGTTCTCCCCCGGAAAAACCCTTGTCCCGGAAACGGGCGCCGATGGTGATGCTCTTGCGTCCACCGCCGCTGATGTTTTTAAAGAGATTGTCACGCACGACCTCGCAGTCAGCGGGCACGCCATCGAGGAAGAGCCGGGCCCCATCCGCCCGGCTGGATCCATCGTAGGTGATTGCGACATGGACCCACTTGTTCACCGCGAAGGGAGCCCGGGTGCGGATGCGCAGGGCGTTGCCGGGCCAGAAATGGATCAGGGAGAAGCTCAGCTTTCCTTTCTCGAGCAGCAGCTGGTAGCCGCGGCTGCCGGCGTCCGTCCAGGCCTGCGAACGATGAAATACAATAGCCCGCTCCTTGGCCTCAGGGGTCTTCATCCAGAGAGCGAGCGAGAAGGGGGCTGAGCGTTTGAAGTTGCCCTGCTTGAGATGGTACTCGTCATCTCCACTGAGCCGGATGGCCTTGCCCGCGACCCCTGGTATGCTGGCGTTGGCGCCGCCTTTATGTCCCTCGAAGTCCTGGTGCTCGATTCGCCCGGGGATGGCCGGCTCAGCCGGCCTGGCGGCGAGCCATTTTTCGAAGTCGGGCTTCCTGGTAGCTGGGATTTTCGTAAGCTCTTGCTCCGCGCGGGCGATCTTCTCGGCGGCATCCGAGATCTTCTGCTTGTGGGCCTTCGGAGCGTACAGGAGGGTGGGGGTTGGTACAGAGCCCGTGAAATAGGAGTAGAGGCCGAACTCGTCGATGTTGTTGAAGAAGGCGAAGAGCTTGTAATACTCGCGCTGGGTCAGGGGGTCGTATTTGTGATCGTGGCAGCGCGCGCATTCGAAGGTCAGCCCGAGGAACGCGGTGGCGAAGGTGTGGGTCCGGTCAGCGACGTATTCAACCCGGAATTCTTCGGGCGTGCTGCCGCCTTCGACCTTCTGTGAATGGAGACGGTTGAAGGTCGTGGGGAGAATCTCTTCGTCTCCTGCCCCCGGGAGCAGGTCTCCTGCCAGCTGAAGCTCGAGGAAGCGATCGTAGGAAACGCCCTCATTGAAGGCATTTACCACCCAGTCCCTCCAAGGCCACACGAATCGGTCTCGGTCCACCTGGTAGCCGTAGGTGTCCGAGTAGCGGGCGACATCGAGCCAGTCCGAGGCCATCCTTTCACCATAGGAGGCTGACGAGAGGAGCCGGTGGACCAGTTTTTCATAGGCTTCCGGATGATCATCTTCGATGAAGGCGTCAATTTCGGAGAGGGTGGGGGGGAGCCCGGTCAGGTCAAGGGTAAGTCTGCGGATCAGCCTTTCCCGGCTGGCCTCGGGCGCGGGCTTCAGTCCCTCCGCCTGCAGTCTGCTGCGGATAAAGTGGTCGATGGGGTTGCGCGCTCCGGCTGACTCGGCCAGGTCCGGGATGGGGGTCTTCTCTACCGACCGGAAAGACCAATGTCCACTCCAGGCGCCTCCCTGTTCGATCCAGGAGCGGATCAGCTCCACCTCATTTTTTTTCAGCTGGAGCTTCGACTTTGGCGGCGGCATTCGCTCCCGGGGCTTCTGTGCGGTGATCCTCTTGTAGAGCTCGCTCTCGCCAGGCTTGCCTCCGACGACCGGCCGGGATCCATCGTGGTCGGAGTAGAGTCCGTCCTTCAGATCGAGGCGCAGGTCCGCCTTGCGTTTTTTCTCATCCGGTCCGTGGCAGGGATAGCAGTTATTGGAGAGAATCGGGCGAATGTCACGGTTGAAGTCGATTCGTTTCGCCGGCGACTCGGCCCGGGATTCCGCGGGCAGCAGGCACCAGGCGACCAGGAGAAGGGCCGGAATTCGCATCTCTGGGTCGATCATATGGTGATCTCTATTGCAGGCAGGTAAATTTCCAGGACGCCCGGGGTATAGCCAGGCTGACCGCACGATTCTCCACCAGCCAGCCCGGCAATTCCATATTTACCAAGCTTCGGTGACCGATTCATTCTACATCCGGGGAAGGGAAAATTTCTTTAAGCCTGTGGTGGCGATAGCTGAATATTTTTTCGACGTCACGCTTCACCAGGAGCCGATTGACGATGGCTCCGCCCAGCACGGCGTATTCGATCCGGTCGCGGGCGAGGGTTCCTTTTTCGTGTTCGATGAAGGCGTGCTCGTGAACCCATCTTCGATAGGGCCCCCTCACCTGCTCGTCGACAAATCTGTGGGGCGGCTCCCAGGCTGTAATCTTCGAGCGCCACCGGATCGGAAGCATCCTGATGCGCAGCTTGTAATCGATGAAGGTCCCCTCCTTCATTTCAATCGGCAGCTCGGTGAGAATGTTGAAATGAAGCCAGGGAGGAGTCAGCTTGTCCAGGTTCTCCGCCTGGGAGAAAAAGGGGAAGATTTCCGCAGGTGAACGAGGTAGCAGGATCTCCCGCTCAAGAACATGGATTTTCATTCGCTTTTGAAGCCTGTCTGGACAGATGAGAGCCCTGCTCTTGTTTCATTCTCCCGCGGGCTGGCACGGGACTACAGGGGCCTTATCTTTTTTCTCGGTAGTTTTTTTTGTAAAGAGGACGGTGGCGGGCAGAGTCTGTTTCTTGATGTCGGGGCCCTCCCATGAGACCGAGAGTTTTTCATCGCCTGCGGCCTCGAAGAAGTTGGCCGTAAACGGATAGAAGCCGGCTTTCAGCTTGATGGTTCCGGATGCTTCTGAGTAGGCATGCAGCCCGTCGTTTTGAACAAGGAGCCTATCTCCGATCAGGACGCTGCTCCCATCGTCAGAGGCCGCGTAGAAGGTATAGATCCCATTTTTCGGGATCCTGACAAAGCCGCGAAAGCGCAATCCGAAATAATCTTTACCGGCGAGACCCGCAGGTATGGAGAGGGAGTCGGCTCTTCCGTTTCCGGCCGCCTTCAGTTTGTCGAAATCGGGAAGGCTGCTCCAATTGCCCTCGTAGACACCGAGGTCGAGGCCGCCGGGCTTGCCAGGCGGTTCGTCCAACGCGATGACCGAAAGCAATGGAGCAAGTTTCAGGAGGACGGCCTCGCTTTTTTTTCCTCTCAATATGGAGATCGGAAGCTCCTCGCCGGCGGCTCTGTCCATGAGGGCTAGATGGAACTCGAACCCGCTGGTTATTTTTTTCCCGCCTGCGCCAGTGATGAGGTCACCGGGCTGCAGGCCATTTTTCGCGGCGGGTGAATTCGGAGCTACCCGGGTGATCTTCGCCCCGGACTCCAGCATGTCGATTTCGAGTCCGAGCAGGAAGCCATTGAGGTTCTCGGCATTGATGAGCCGGGGGAATCTATTACGAATGTGGTCGATCGTTATGGCGAAATTCAGGTTCTGGCCGCTGTCATGTTGCGAGGTGATCACGCCGATGATCTGCCCGAGCGCGTTGATGAGCGGACTGCCGGAGCTTCCTCCGCTGATGGGCGCGGTGGTCTGAACCACCGCGGGGAGATACGATGTGCTGGTCGAGGTGGAGCGCTGCAGGCCGCTGACGATACCGGTCGAGACCGAGTGGGCCAGTCCGTTGGGGTTTCCGATGACGAGCGTAGGTTCTCCAAGGACCAGGTCGTGGCTTCGGCCAAGCGAAAGGAAGGGGAGAGGCTTGCCGGTCTCTATCTTGAGAATAGCAATGTCCTCCGCCGGAAGGCGTGCCAGGATCTTGAAGATATACTGGCTTCCATCGGCGAAGAGGGCGAGGCCCTGCGGACGGTCCTTGTTGTCCGCCACGGCCATGATGACATGGTCATTGGTCAGGATGTAACCCGCTGGATGGATCACGGCGCCGCTGCCGGCGGCGAAATTAACCAGGCCCCTTGGTCCGCCAGGCTGAAAGTTGCGCAGGGCAACGATCGACGGCATGACGCGCTTGATGAGCTGGACCGTCGGGTTGTCGCGTTCAGGGGGCAGGGGGGCCGTTTTTTTCTCCTTTTGGTCTGCAGGCATCGAGCCGGGGAAACAGGCCAGCAGAAAAACGGCCGCGGCGGCCAGGAGGATGGTTCGTTCCGTCGAATCGGCAACGGTTCTGGTTGTGTAATTAGCGCGGGTCACAGCAACGATTTTCGCTCCGGCAAGCTTTATTGTCGAGCAAGATTATAAGGCGTGGAATCTTTCACTGGCAGGCCGGGCTGGCGGCGCAATCAAGGCCATCTTCGGTTTTGTCGCGCCGGCAGGATGGGGCCGCGGCGTCCGGGGCGTTACCGCCCAGGAAGAGAAAGTTGAAGATGAGGATGCCGTCACTCAGATCTACGATGCCGCTGTCATCTGAATCACTCGAGTCAAGGCAGGCTGGCGGATCATTCCCCAGGAAGAGGTATCCGAGGATGTTGATCCCATCGCTGATGTCGATGGAACCATCGCTGTTCGCATCGCCGCGCAGGAAGAGCGGGGAACTTTCCATCGCGGCCAGGTCGACGACCCTGGGAAGGTGGTCGGAGGCGGAGGCCGTATCTGCCGTTCGCAGCCCGCCATCGGCCAGGGCGTCAGCAGGCATGGAGCTGGTCTCCAGGGTGAAAGAGTGAACCGGACGGATAGCGCTGCGGGTGTAGAGAATATAGTCAAGCTTCTGAGGCCAGAAGGTCGAGCTGTCGGAGCGCCAGGTGTAGGCCAGCCGGTTGTGGGTATGGCGGGATGGGAGATCCGCCAGTGGGGAGCCATCCCAATCAGGTTCGAAATCCGGCCCGTAGGTTTGCTCATCCTGGATGTCGCCATGGGTGAGAGTTCTGAGCTGGCTTGAATAGCCGACGAGGTTGAAGTCGCCGGCGTGGATGATCGGGGTACCCTCGGGAAGCTCAAACGCGCCATCTCCTGTTTTCAGGACCCTGATGGCATCCATCAGCTCATCCGCCTGCCGCTGGCGGCCGTCGTCGTCGGTGCAGCAGGGCAGGTGAGAGTTGATGGTCAGGAGGGGAGTTCCAATGATGTCGCTGGTGTCGATGAGAGCGGCGATGGTCCTGCGCGCGCTGGTGAGAGGCCCCTGGTAGAGGATCGGATATTTCGAGGCTGTGAAATTCCAGCGATAGTTGCCGGTGACGTGCCAACTGTTTCCGGGGAACCAGGACCTCAGCCGGTCGGTCAGCCCGGCTCCCGTGCTGCTCTGTTCCTGCAGGAGCCAGATGTCGGCATCGATTGCCTGGAAGATTCTTTGAAAATGAGGAGTTCGTTCAGGGTTGAGGATGCCCGGGTTCTTGACGTTGTAGGTGGCGAGGCGAATGGAGTCGCCCCCCGGCCGCTCGATATGGATGGGCCTGGCAGGGGGGGGCTCCCGTGCATCGATGGTGTAGGGGAAGCCTCCCTGCTGGTCAGGAAGCAGATCTCCTTCGCCGCTCGAGCTGGAGATGACGATGGATATCCGTCGGTCATCAGTGTCCAGGGCGATCGCGTCCCGGGCTATGCAGAACTCGAAGATGTTCGATGTGACGGTGGGCGCGCTGAGGATGGAGATATTAGCGTGCCGGAGCCCGCGGCTTCCGTTTTCGTTGTGCCGGGTTCCCGACCGGCAGCCGAAGCACCACTCAAGCTCAGCCCCAATTCCATGAAAGGAACGGCCCGTCCCGGGGTCGCCATCGGCATCGATGAAGAGACGCATTGTATTCCATGTTTGCAGGAGCTCTTCCGGGCCATGGAAGGAGAGGTAGATGAAGAGATAGTTTTCATCGTTGGTGACTCTGATCTCGGAAAAATCTTCGCTTTCGGCCTCTCCATCTCCCGCGGGATCGAGCTGGGCGGCCGTGACCTCGTTCCAGTCGTCGAAAAGTCCGTCAAGGATGATAGAGTCGGAGGCCAGGGCGGGGTCCGGGGGCAGCGCTGTCATCAACAGCAGGGGCAGCCAGTAAAATACTCGGCTGTACATTTCGGGAGATCTCCAGGGCGGTATTGAAGTGGTTTGCCGCAGTGCGTGAGCACTCGGCGCATGGTCCTTCAGGGAGATGTTCCCGCCTGGAAGCTTCCGGGTCAAGGATGGTATGGCACGCGGCTACGTCGGTTCGCCTGGATGAAATGAGGGCCGCGGGAGTTTCCTCCCGCGGCCCTCGCGCTGCGCGGACACTAACGAATGACGGTCAATGTGGTTGTCGAAGCGGCATGAAGTTCAGGCATGGTGGGAAGGCCGGGCTATTGACCAGGTTCTCGATGTCAATTTTTCGTCTCTCGAGATCCGCGAAGTCGCGGTTCAGGCCAGTGCAGGGGTCGGAAACCGTGATGCCCGTAAGAAAACCCGAGAGACCGGCCGGGGATTGCTGCGGGTCGATGTGGAGAAATGGAGTCGCGGTCTCTCCTGCATGGCAGCCGTTGCAGGTCGTCAGGGAGAAGTTATGCCGCGCATCGGGATTGTTGATGCTGCCGCAACCCGGCGAGCCATCCCAGAACATGCCGAATGGTGTAGGCGCGTTTCCGCCAAGGAAGGGAGCTCCCGAAGGCAGCGAGAGGGGTACATCGTAGGTTCCAGCCACGATTGCGGTCTCGTTCTGGTTGATGAAATCGGTGAGTGTTGAGGTCAGGTTGAAGGAGAGGTCGGGGGTCATGGCGACGGCCACCGACCGCAGGTGTCCTGAGTCGTAGTGTCCCGGCGCCTGGATCCTGAACTCGCGCAGCTCCCAGGGTGCGTCGAGAGCTATCTCGTTCGTGCGAATCTGATTCAGCGCGCTCTTGTTGGGGAGATTTTCCGGATTGGCGCCGGCTGTCACGAACTGCTCGGTGATGTTTTCGAGCGCGGCGTTGTAGGCCGGAGAGCCCAGGGCGAGGCTGCTGAGGTCATACCATTCGGCCGCCCACTGCTGTAGGTCGAGACAGTTGTCCTTTTGGATGCCGTATTCGAAGATGACTGCGAATGGCATCATGAGGCATCCGCCGCCGCTGCGATTCAGGACACCGAATACCAGTCGCGCTTCACCCGCGCTTCCGGATCCATAGGCCAGGTTCTCGCGCAGATCGACACGGTTGACGATCGCGACGAGCTTGAAGGGCGCTTCATCTAGGTTGAGGGGCTGGCCGGGTCCGCCGCTGGCTTGCTCCCAGGGGTCGATGATGCCTGAAATGATATTGGTGCGTGCCGGTACCTGGTGGAAGTTGATGGAGAGATCGAATTCCCACTGCTTCAGCCATCGCCGGGTGAATTCGGCTGCCGAAATACCCGTCTCCAGCTGGTTGGCCATCTGTTCCATTACGTAGCGGAAGGTCCACTTACCTCCTGGGGTTCCGGCGCCGCTGCAGGGATCATAGGTTCGGGTTGGATCTTCTACAACGCTGAGGTCACGAATGAGCAGGGAGTTCTCAGCATCCAGGGCAGGCGGGGGGGGAAGGAGGACGGGCGGAAGAGAGCTTACGCTGCCGCCGCGGCAGACATCGTCCGCTGGAGCGATCGGCCGGTTGACGCCGGGGGAGGGCGCCAGCCGGAGACGGTCAGGATCTTCACGGTCCGCCTCTTCCAGGACGCTCTTGCTGCCGACAAGAGCTCTTCCATCGAAACGAAGGGTCTCGGCGCCTCCGTTGGCGGCCTCGTTGACAATGTTGCGCCATTCATCGAGATCTTCGAGGTCGAGGTTGGCGAGGGCGGTGTAGGTGCCGTC
>DCKY01000039.1 GCA_002320775.1 Planctomycetes bacterium UBA1662 | reverse complement strand
CGACTTCTCGATGAACTTGACGCCCTGCTCGACAACCTTCTTCGGGACAAAGATCCCTACATCGCGGCAGGCGCGAAGCCCCTGGAGCTGGGTGACCACCAGGGTTCCTTCATCTTCGTAAGCATTGGGTGAGTAGCCCCAGCCGCCTTCCCTGGTCTGGGAGCGCTGGGTGAGCTTGACCGCATCCTGGAGGACCTTGCGGATCACCTCCCGCTGCCGGGGATCTTTCTCCTGGGCAAAGATCTGTGAGAGGTAGGTCATGGCGAAGGCATGGCAATACATAGGCCGCTGCTCGCGCGCATTTGAGTTGGCGAGCAGTCCCGGCGCGTAGGAATAGGTCCCTACACAGTTGTTCAGCAAGTACCTGGTGATTCTTTGCAGATTACGGGCGTAGGGGCCCCGGGTCGGGGTGCTTCCACTGGCGAGAAAGACGAGCCCTGAAAGCGACGAGATGGCCGTTGGATAAACATTTGTGCTCCAGGTCGACTTGCCGTAGGAACCATCGGACTCCTGGGCGCGTGCGAGATAGCTCAAACCCTTCTTGATACTCGCCTCAATCGCGGGCGTCACACCTGGGGGCCTCAGGCTGCCCTGCCCGGCCCCCTTACCGGCAAATCTCGAAAAGTTCTGGGCCTCGAGAGCTGGCGCGAGAAGAAGAATGACGACAAGAAAACAGAGGGACACCGGAACAAAAAATCCAACGCCTCGCGATTCCCTTCGTGACCATCTCATCTGGACTGATATCTCCTGTTGAAGAGCTTGGGAGCCTTCCGAAGCTAACCATCCAGGAAGACCCGCGCCTGCAACCAAGCACCCTGACTACCTTAAGCTTTCATGGCTTTGAACTCCAGCAAAGAACCCCGGCAGACGAAGAGGGGGCTGCTCCGATTTCAGAACCTCGGCAGCACCTGGGCTGTGTTATCGTTGCCTGTGTCTGATCGCAACCAAACACCCTGTCGGGGGCGATTCGGACCACCCGAAGCGCTGGAGAAATTTGTCGTGGATCGCAGAGAATTTGTAAACAAGGGTGTCCTGGCCGCGCTGGCGGGAGGAGCCGGATCAACCGCCTCAACGGCCCGTGCTAATGAACCAGGAACCAACCCGACACGCAAAAGTGTAAAAGAGTTCGGTGCGATAGGAGACGGTCGAACCGACGACAGCGCCGCCATAGAAAAAGCTCTCGCCAGCAATACGGGCACCCTGGTCTTTGAACGAGGAATCTATAAACTCGGCAGAACCATCGTCATCGACCTCTCAAAGCGAGGCTGGACCTCCATCGATGGCACCGGCGGAGCCCGGGTTCTGATGGCTGCCGCCGGCCCTGCCTTTCATTTCATCGGCACCCACAAAGGAACCGCAGAGCCGGACTCCATCAGCAAGCTTACCTGGAACAGCGAACGTCTGCCGCTGGTTCAGAATATCGAGATCCTCGGGGAGCATGAGAATGCCGTCGGACTGCGCCTGGAGAGAACACTCCAGGCCACCCTCAGCGCCGTACTCATCCGTAATTGCTCAACCGGCATCCACCTGGTAAAGCGCAACAGGAACCTCATCATTTCTCATTGCCACATCTACCGCAACAGGAAGATTGGGATCCACTTCGACAAGGTCGACCTTCACCAGGCCATCATCTGCTCAAACCACATCAGCTACAACCCCGTAGCAGGCATCTGGCTCGATGGTGGAGGCATGCGAAACTTTCAGTTTGTCGGTAACGACATCGAGTACAACCACGACAAGAAGCTGCAGAATTGCGCTGACCTTCTAATCGACATGCGGCAGAAAGGCAGCAGCTTCCGGGAAGGAACGATTGTCGGCAATACGATCCAGGCCCGTCCGACCCCGGGGGGAGCGAACGTCAGAATCCTGGGAGGCAAGGGACTGCTCACCGGAGGGTTGCTTGCCATCACGGGAAATCTCATCGGCAGCCAGGCCACCTTGCTTGACCTCGCTGACTGCAGGGGTGTCAGTATCAGCGGAAACTCACTCTACAGCGGAATGGAACGAACTCTCGCCGCCAAGAGATGCGCCAACCTTGTTTTTTCAGGCAACTCGATCGACTGGAATCCCGGCCACCGCGAAAAGAACCACGATGATGGAATCCGGATCTCCGACTGCGATGGAGTCAACCTGAGCGCGACGATCCTCGAAAACAGCTTCCAGGGAAAAGAAAACCGCGGCGGAGCCATCGAGGTGATTGGAAGCAGGGATGTCACCATCTCGGATTGCCAGGTGCTTGACCCGCGCTACCGTGGCATCTGGCTCGAAAACGCCACCCGCTGCAGGGTAAGCAATTGCACCGTCGTAGACCGGCGAGCAAAAAAGATCATGAAGGCCTCTATCGAAGTGTTCGGCAAAAGCCGGGACAACATCATCTCAGGAAACATCATCAGCAGGGACAGCCTCCCGGCAGCCGACAAGGCCGGGCTGTTCAGGGACAACCTGGAGGTCTGAGGTCCCCCTCCGCTCAGTCGAGGTTCCTGAAACTGAAGGTCCTCTCCACCTTCGCTCCAGCGGGTTTTCCATCAACCTCGACATAGGGATAGATAAAGAAATTGACCGGTCCGCCCTGCTGCCTTGGTTCGAGCAGCAGGTCACGCCCCGAGCTCATCGAGAACCTGTTCCTGCAGATATTACCGAAGAAATATTCCGTTTTCTCGGGCGCCTTGTCCGCCTCGGAAATATCGACGGGTCTCCAGGAGTCCCCTTCGCTATACCAGGCCCAGCAATGGTAGCCACCGATAGTTCCCTCGGACCTGTCGGGCGGAATCGGGAAACCAATCTCGAAGAAGGCGGGTATCTTCCTGCTGCGAGCCATGGCGATGAAGAGGGTATGGAAATCTGAACAATTGCCCTTGCCGATCGTGCAGGCGTGCGCGACATCGCCGCGTCCCCAACCCTTCCCGGACTTATCGTAGGCCATGTCCGAGAGGACCCTGTCATACAGACCTCTGGCGACAGCCGGTATCCCCTTCTTGCCTTCGGCGGCCTGCGAGGCCCTCTTTTGCACCTCCTCGCTGATCGGCGCCATCCGGTCGCCCCCCAGCAGGCGGGCCCCGGCCCGAACAGCGGGCAGGCTGGAGACGCTGGAGACCTCCAGGCGCTCGACATCGAAGGATACCCTCACCTCGGCCTTCTCGGGAAAAGGAGCCTCGAGGCTGACATATACCATCCTGTTGCCATAGACCTTCTCGGTCGTGAGACGATGTTTACCCGGCGCCTTGATCTCGAGCTGGCTGATCTTCTGCGACTCATCGTCCTGGGGAACGGGTATCCAGATGTCGACCTTCTTCGCCCCGGCAGCCACCTCGGAAACCGATGCAACATAATCAAAATGAAGAGCTCTCCCGGGAGCCTTCGGGGCCGTACAGCCGACGACAAAGATCAACAACGACGACAACAGGACGGAATTCAGCGCGGCGGACAGGTTCATGGGAAAAATCGTTTACCAGGTTGGGGTTAGAGGTCGGTTGAGAGACCAGGACATCATGATAGCCTCGCGCGAGGGACTCTCGACAATCAGAACTATTGATAAATACAATCTTATAGATAGGATATTTCTATGAGAGAAAACTTCGGATTGCGGGAGCTCGAGACCTTCGTGACGATCGCCGAGTGCGGCTCCTTCACGGAAGCCGCCCGCAGGCTCCTGCTGACTCAACCGACCATCAGCCTGCGCATCTCCGCGCTTGAAAAATCACTGGCAGCGAAGCTGCTTGACCGCTCACGCAGCCGGACCCGGATGACTCCGGCCGGCGAAGCCCTGCTCCCCCACGCCCAGGCCGCGCTGCGAAAACGCGGCGAAGCCCTGGCCGCGGTCAGGGAGTTCAAGGAGGGAAGCGCCGGCCCTCTCCGGGTCGGAGGATCCTCCATCCCCGGGGCCTACATCCTCCCGAGCTGCCTGGCGGCCATTAAGGACAGGCATCCCGGGCTGGAGCTCCAGCTGCAGGTCGCTGACACCGACACTGTCCTTACCGCGCTGAGAGCCGGAGAGATCGAGCTGGCCGTCGTAGGGCGGCGAACTGTCGGCCGTGACCTGCAAACCCATGAAGTCGAAAAGGACCGGGTCCTGGCCCTCGCCTCCCCTCGCTGTCTCACAGATCACGGCTTCTCGATACCGCGAAAAAAA
Source organism: Planctomycetes bacterium UBA1662 (assembly GCA_002320775.1). GTDB lineage: Bacteria > Planctomycetota > UBA8108 > UBA8108 > UBA8108 > UBA8108. The sequence goes on along the minus strand of DCKY01000039.1, from coordinate 1,025 downwards.
AACGCCCCGATGAGGGTCGCCACCAAAGAGCTCCTGCGGCTTCCCCTCATCCTTCGTGAGCAGGGCTCCGCTACGCGCGGTCTCGCCATCAAGGGGCTCGCGGACCACGCCATTCGGCCTACTGACTTCGCCTCGCTGCTGGAGCTGCCCAGCAACACCGTGGCGCTGCAGGCGGCCAGAGCGGGCCTCGGCCTGACCTTCCTCTCATCCTTCGCGGCCAGGGGGGCGATGGCCCTCGGCGAGCTGCGAAGCCTGGAGATTCCGGGCTTCAACTCCGATCGCCCCATCACACTCGCCCGGCTCAAGGGCAGAACCCTGTCACCGCCGGCGAGCGAGCTTGCCAAGTTGCTGAGAAACGAAAGCCCCTGAAGAGCTCAGCGCAGCTCCAGCGCCTTTCCCGCGGCATCTGTGATGCGAAGACAGAATCCCCAGGGGCCGCTCTGCTGGCCGATCTTCAGCAAGATCCGGTTCTCGCCCTTCTTGAGCCGAACCTTCACAGAATCCTGGTCGACCTTCAGGTTACGCGGGGCCGGAGCAAAATGCACTCTCTCGCCATTCACCCAGCAGGCCAGGCCGGCATCGCTGCCCATCCTGAAGACCGCATCGGTATCCTCAGCGACCTTGACCACCGTATAGCCATAGGCCATGACATTCTGGCTGCGCCGGAAAACCGGAAGCAGGTTGATCGTCCCCTCGAGGCTCAGGTCCTGTAGCTTCTGCCAGCGGTAGCGACGCGGCCCGATCCGCCAGATCTTCTGGAGATCGATTTTCTTTTCCGGCTCGAACTCTCGCGAGAAGCCCTTCCCATCGGGATCCTGCACCGGGCCGGTCAGCCACCAGTCGAGGACGAAACCCTGGCCCTTCGCCTTGCGCTGGGGATCCCTGCCGATCTTTCGCAGCTCACCCGCCGCGCTGCCGACAAGCTCCCTGGGAAAATTCCCCGTGACAATCTTCAGCAGGTGACCCTCGGCAGCATCCTTATCTCCCGCGGCACCAATCGCCGCCGCGAAACCAACATAGCCCCG
>DCKY01000024.1:18598-19540 GCA_002320775.1 Planctomycetes bacterium UBA1662 | reverse complement strand
CCCTCTTCAGGGCGACCTCTGTTTTCTCGATCGTCCGGCCCAGCTCATCCCTCTTCTTTTTCTCCTCCGCCGTGAGCGCCTTCTCGAGATCCTTGTCGGAAATATAGAGATGGGTGCCGGAGTTCGAGGCGGCGACCTCTTCCGCGGTCAGGGCGCGGTCATAAAGCCGGGCCTTGTCGATGCTGACGGAGAGGTACCTGTTACCGTTGGCTGGAAGGTGGCGCGCGCCAAAGATGATCGAGCTCCTGTTCTTCGGGAAGGTCGCCCGGCCCTTGCGGAAGGGCTTGCCGTAGGGCTTTCCGTTGCGGTAGAGCAAGGTGTCGCCATTGGCACGGTAGACCATGGCCAGGTGCAGCAGCTGGTTGGGTTTCTCCTCCGGGGTGGAGCCGGCGAAGTCCAGGGTGCGATTGAAACGATCGCTTCCGGAGATCCAGTGCCGGGGCTGTCTCTCACCAAGAACGATGGTGTCAAAGAAGTCACCGGGCCCCTGGGTCCCCATCACTCCGCCGCCTCTCTGGTTCACATCAGGAATCTTGAACCATACCTCGAGGGTCTTCGCTCTCAAATCGATGGGCAGGTTCGCGCTCTGCAGGTAGGACCTGTTGAGGACGACCATGCCGTCCTTGTGCTGGATCTTGCCGTGTGATTTCAGGTGGAGTGAATTGAGGGAACACTTCAGGTCGCCGTTAAACTCCCAGGCCGCGTAGGGCTTCAGATCGACAGGCTTCTTCGAGCCGGTCTCGGTCTTACGTTCGGCAAGAAGCCTCTGCCGCACCGGCGTGATCAACGCATCCAGGTCGGAACGGGCAGTCTTGATGGCCGCCGCGAGCTCCTTGCGCTGCTTTCCCCAGGCCCGGTTCTGTTCGGCTCGCTGGCTGTTATCGATCTTCGGAACCTTCAGATCGGAGGTGTACCAGGTTTTGAGGAAATCACTCTGGTAGC
>DCKY01000024.1:16126-18218 GCA_002320775.1 Planctomycetes bacterium UBA1662 | reverse complement strand
TCAAAGAGCAGCAGTGGCTCGAGCACCATCTGCAGGCTGGCCGGGTTGTTCTTATCCAGGGTGAAGAGTCGATGCTTCTTCGGGTCCGGCGTCACCGCCAGGAGGTTCTCCAGCTGCATCCACTGCGCCGGGAAGGTGTCGAGAAATCGTTCGATCTTCGGGTCGGCAAGCATCCTCTCCAGGGTTTTCCGCAGGGTCGCGGGATCGGTCAGCTTGCCGCTTTCCGCCAGGCTCAACAGCTCCGGGTCCGGGCTGCTGCCCCAGAGAAAAAAGGACAGGTTGGAGGCCACCTCGAAGTCGTCGGCTCCGCCCTTTTCAGGGCTGTAGCGGTAGAGGAACAGGGGAGATGAAAGCGCCGCCGATGCGACCTTCTTCATCGCGTCGGTAAAGGCCATTCCCTGCTGGATTTTTGCAAGGCCGTAGCTCGCGTACCTCGACAGGGTCTTGCCATCAACCGCGCCGCGGAAGGCGCTCTTGAGGAAAGGCTCCAGTCGCTTGCTGACCTCCTCCTCCATCGGGTTGCCCGCGGGAGGCTCCTTGAAGAGCTCGTTCCAGACCCCGACATTCTCCTGGTTAAAATCAGGGCTCTCGAGAATTGAAACACTGAGCCTCAGGAAAGCATCGAGGAGCAGAGGGGAGAGAGTCAGCTGGTTGGCCTGGTTGTCAAAGCCATGCGCGGCGCGAAGGTCCCTGGGAAAGGCGGCGACATTTTTGAATCCACCCTGGTCGACAAGCGACAGGCAGGCGACCTCCACCTTTTCCGGCATCTTGCCGTCGCTTTGAGCGAGGTAGTTCCCCTGGCGGGTCATCAGCTTCTCAGGCAGTCCGAAAATATCTTTCTTCAGCTTGAACAGATCCCGGATCGAGTTGTTGTACTGGAAGCGGTTCAGGCGCCTGACCCGGGCTCTCTCCGTCTTTTTTCCGGAGGTCGATCGCGCCAGCGCCTTCTTCAGCGCAGCCAGGAGCTTTGGGCGATCCCCGACCTCAAGTCCGGGCTCATCCTCCGGCGGCATGTCGTTGCCATCGATGACCTCGATCAATTCCTTGATCAGCTTCGGCCTGGCCAGGAAGTCCTTCTCGGTCAGGATTTCCTTGAGATTGACCTTCCCCTTGATCTTCTTCCCGCCGCCATGGCACTTGAAGCATTTGGCGGCAAAGAGGGGCTTCAGGAAGCTGTCAAAGTCTCCGGCCGCCTGGATCTTCCCCATACCGCCAAGGACTATCAGCAGGAGGAAACCGCAATAGATACGCTTGCTTGCTTGCATGGACGACCTCAGGTCCACATGTCTGAGATGAGGCCCGTACTGTCGGCAAAGGAGTCGATCTCCAACCCCATGAGCTGCGCGATCGACAGCCACATATTGGAGTTGAGGGTGCCGCTCTTACACCTGATAAAGCGCCCCTGCTTGACCTGGCCCTGCGCCTTGCCGGCAACGATCAGCGGCAGGTCAAAGTACTGGTGCGTGGCTCCATCGCCGAGGGCGGCGCCGTAGGTGACGACCGAGTTGTCCAGCATGGAGCTGCCGTCAGATTCCCTGACCTCTTTCATCCGCGAGAGGATATAGGCGTATTGCTCCATGTGGAAGATGTCGATTTTCTGGACCTCTTTATAGCCGTTGCCCTTCTGGTTGTGGGTCATGTTGTGATGCTGAACAGGCTTGTCAAAGACGCCTTCATACATCAGCGTGGCATCCCACCTCTCAGGTCCGATCATGAACGTGCAGATGTTGGTGAGCCCCATCTGGAAAGCGAGGATCATCAGGTCAGCCTGCAGCCGGATGTATTCGCCCCGGGGCAGAATCTCATCGACAGGCTTCTTGAGATTGGAGTTGGTGATCATCTTCTGCATCTTCGAGATCCGGATCTCGATATTGCGAACCATGCTCATGAACTCATCGAGCGTTCGCTGGTCATTGCGCCCGAGCTTCTTCGACAGGCTCTTGGCATCGGCCAGCACCAGGCTGGTAACGTCCACGAGGTGTTCCCGGTATCTGCTGTCCGCCATGAACAGCCTCTCATAGAGCTTCTTGGGATCTTTGATGGAAGGGGCGATCTTGCCAGGCCCGTACCAGGAGATGTTGTTGAAATAAAT
>DCKY01000024.1:9128-15790 GCA_002320775.1 Planctomycetes bacterium UBA1662 | reverse complement strand
TCCTCTTTACCCGCCTTGAAGCCGTTGCAGCTGATCTCCAGGGTCTTGAAGGGGGATGAGAGACCTACCTTGTCTCCGATCACCTGGTCCAGGCTTCTTCCGTTTGGATGCCGAATCCCCTTTTCGGCGGCCTGGACTGGAGAGAGGCTTGTCAGGTAGCAGGAGGCGCCCTGGGCGTGAACGTCCTGGCCATTCTTGAAGGTACGGTCAAGCCCGGTGACCAGGGTCACATCCTTGGTCAGGTCAGCCAGGGGTTTCATGGTAGAGGTCAGCTCCAGGGGATAGATCCCCGGCTTGTTCGGAATCCTCTTCTTGTTTTTGGTCTTGTCGGCGTTGAAGCCTCCGACGAAGCCGGGCAGCACTCCGTTTTCTTCTCCGGGAAAGAAGCACCGGCGAACAAGGCCGTTGGGGACATACATGATCACCAGCTTCTTGGCAGGTTTTTTTTTCGGGTCTTCAGCTCCACTCAAACCGGGGATCGAATGCAAAAACGGTAAGGTGAGCATAGCTCCCTTGGTTTTTAGAAACTTTCTTCTGGATACCTTCATCGGATTTCATCCCTGCATGGGTTATGCGTTGGAAAAAACATCTTCTTCACGTTGCCGCGCTCGTTATTTTTCTGCACCAACTCGATGAGTCTGCAAAGGTCTGGCTCCACCTGCAACCAGATTAGAAGGGGGAGTCGATTTAGGAAAGAACAAAGCTTTTACGAAGAGACAACTTCTCCTGGCTTCAGCGCCCCTGTTTTCTTTTCACCTGAAATCCGGTGCCCTGCAATGGCTCTCGCCATCTAGGCCGGGTTGAAGTTCACTGTTGCCCGAATCTTTTCCCTGAGGCGGCAGGATCAAAGTGAGTGGGTGAGGAGGGAGTCGGATCCTGCGGAGGTTTTTCGCCAGTCTGGCTTGTAAAGGCCTCTGAACGTAAATACACAAAAGTGTATTTATGTAATACAGACAAATTCAGACAAACGGCGACCCTTATATCTGTAACTCATTTAAAATTAGTCACTTAAGATTTTATTGCTCAATGGTATGCGGGTTGCTTTTTATCTCCTGTTTTCAGCGACTGTTTCTCGCTGATGATTTTCGGAACATGCAGAGAGGATTCAGGACTCAGTAGTCCTTTGTCAAGACTGCTAAACTATCAGGCCAAATATCTTCCGGTATTTTTGCGGAGGACCTGGAGCGGACTGGGAGTGACTTCTTGAAGGTCATGATCTGTTGCAGGTTTTGCCGGTTGAATACCGAAAAGAACAGGATGGGTCCGGTTGTTTTCCCAGGATAGCTTTTCCGGGGAATTTCGTAACGGTCGGCTCAATTAATAACTCGATCAGAAAAAACAGGATCGAGGGTAACTACCCGTGGGGGGTGGAGCCCTCTTTGTCGGAGTGAGATAAGATGAATACTAGCGTCAAAATCGCGGCGGTCGTCAGCGTGCTTTTCTTTGGGGCAATTATCGGGATCTTCCTGGCTACGGACAGTGGTACGGAGGTGAGCGAGGATGTGGTCGAAGTGGTTGGTGTCGAAGAGATCGCGGCCTCCGAGGGTAAAGCCGAATCTGATAAAGATGCCGGCAAGTTCCGCCGGGTCGGCCGTGAAGAAAAGATCGTCCGCGGTAGTGTCAAGGTCAGCGTCGAGGTGCGTGAGAAGGCGCGCGACAGGGTTCTGCGAAATGCCAAGGTGCGGGTGTTCAGAAAAAGTGAGACGGATCGAATAGGTTCCGAGGTCGATCTCCAAAGCCTTGGCGGAGTCGAAGGCAAGGCCGGCAATGTCGCGTTCTCCCTCGAGCCGGGCTCCTACGAGATCATGGCCCAGTGCGCGGGTTACACCGGCAACAGCATGGATGTCGTGCTGCTGAAAGACCAGGAACCCCAGGCCCTGGTCTTCAAGCTGGAGCGGGGCACCTCGATCAGCGGTATCGTGACCGACCGCGGAGGCAAGCCGATCCCTGGAGCGAAGGTTTTCGCTTTCAAGGAACTGGCCGATCCAGATGAAGACATGGAAGGCCTGCTCCGGAAGATGGTCGACCTCGAGAAATTAAATGCAGAGGTTCATTCCGAGACGGTTACCGGGCCCGATGGGAAGTTCCAGCTCGATGGACTTGAGAGCTATTGGTATTCCATCCGGGCAGTGGCTGCGACCTTCTCCCCGGGAACGGTGAGTGAGGTCAGGGCTCCCAGGGAGGGACTCAAGCTTGTCCTTGAGAAAGGTGGAGTCTTCGAAGGATTGGTCAAGGCAGAAGGAGGCGGCCCGGTCTCCGGGGCCAAGGTCATGGCCTATGTAGAGCCTGTGGATGTCGGGCTCTTCGACGTCATCATGATGAAGAACCGTCCCCCGGTCGAGGAATTCGAGACCGGTTCGGATGGCAGGTTCAAGCTCCAGAGCCTTGGAGCGGGACTCTACAACTTCCTGGTCACCGCCCCCATGTACCAGGAGCACCGCGAGCTGCGGCTGAGGATCCTTCCCGGTGATAATCCGGCGAAGGTATTTGATCTCAAGGCAGGCAATCTTATCTCAGGCTATGTTCGAGGACCGGATGACGAGCCGGTGGTGGGAGCCAGGGTTCGGGCCAACCCGGTCGGGGTGCATGTTCAGCCGCGTGACCAGATCAAGATCGATTTCTCCCAGAATGACAGGTTCACCGATGAAAACGGGTTCTTCAGGTTCGACACCCTCATCGAGGCTCGTTATATGCTGATGGTTTCGCATGAGGACTACGAGTCCCTGCAGCGCAAGGATGTACAGCCTTCGCAGGAGGAGGTCAGCCTTCGACTGGGCCCCGGCGGCCGGCTGGCGGGTTTTGTTCTCGATGCACAGTCGAACAAGCCGATCGCAGGAGCGACCGTTTCCGCGAGCGATCTTGCCAATCTTCGCAAGGAGGCCGTTACGGATGAGGAGGGAGCCTACATTATTGGCGGTCTCAGCAGCGGGCGCCGGCCGGTAAACGTCTATGTCCGGGCCGAGAACTACGCCCGTCAGAAGAAACAGGTCGCGATCAGGAAGGGCCAGGAGTATGAACAGGTCTTCGAGCTTTACCAGACCGGCTCGGTGCTCGGAACCGTTGTCAATACCGCCGGCGATGTGATTCCCGGAGCGCATGTAGAGGTTCGTCCGGCCTCGGATGCCGAGACCACGCTGAGGGTGCTTGGAAACGCGACCAGCGACCGTACGGGCAACTTTATGATCGGTAACGTCGAGCCCGGGGAGGCGCTTGAGGTCCGGGTCAAGATGACTGGCTACCTCGAAAGCTATTCGGATAAGTTCGCCCTGGCCTCTGGCCAGGAGGTGGAGATCGGCAATCTCGAAATTCAGCTTGGCGGTGAGATCCAGGGAGTGGTGAGCAACAGCGAAGGTCAGCCCATCAACGGGGTCTGGGTCGAGGGACGCCCCGAGGGGGGCACCGATCTCGTTCCCGGAACGAGCATGCAGACTTCCGATGGCGGCAAGTTCCTCCTGCGCGGTCTCCACAAGGGGAAGTATGAATTGATCGCCAAGGCACCCGGCTATGTGGACAGCCACACGCCTGATGTTGAGGTTCGTGAAGGCACGCGGAATACGGGGGTCAAGATCGCCCTGGAGCAGGGGGGGAAGCTTGCGGGAGTGGTGGTGAATACCGAAGACGAGCCGGTCCAGGGCGCCGAGGTGATCGTGCGCGATCTTGGAGCGGGCCTCAAGGAGCACCGGGTCGTCAGTGACGGCAAGGGAGCCTTCGAGTTCACCAGCATCATCGCTGAAGATTTTATCGAGCTCGAGATCAACAGCAAAGACTACGGAACCTACCGGGCCGAACAGGTCAAGGTGGGCTCTCAGGATCTTCGCATAGAGCTCAAGCCCCTGGCTGTCATCATCGGGCGCGTGCTGGACCCCGCCGGCAATCCCGCGAAATCCTTTACCGTTCGGCCCCAGTCGAAGGATGGTCAGGCCAAGAGCGGTTCCCGCCTGAGAGCGCGCAATTTCAATCCAGCCGATGGGCGCTTCGAGTACAAGGGCGTCGGCAATGGAATCTATACCCTCTCGATTCGTTCACTACAGTACGCGGCCGTGACCCTGACTGATCTTCGCGTCGAGGCGGGGGACGTTCTTGATGTCGGCGATATCGAGCTGAGTGAAGGCGGCACTGTGAGCGGTGTGGTTGTTGCCGCCGGAACGAATGAGCCTGTTGAAGGCGCCAGGGTACGTGTTGTCCAGGGCGCCAGGGCCTTCCAGCCCGGCAAGGCGACCTCGATCGTGACAACCGATGCCGCCGGGGAGTTCTTCTTCTCGGGCCTCAAGGACCAGGTCCTCTCGCTCGAGGTGAGCCATGGCAATTTCGCCAAGGAGCGTGTGAGCGGTGTAGACCCGCGGATCGCCGGCAAGAGCCAGGGGCTCCTGGTTGAGCTTGCCGCGGCTGCTAGCATATCCGGAGTCGTGGTCGATTCACGACGTCAGCCTGTCAAGAGTATCGCCGTCTATCTCATAGGCGCTGACAAATCGACCTCCGCTACCGGTGGTACAACCAAGACCGATCGCGAGGGTGTATTCGAATTTCTCGGAGTCTCTCCCGGCAACTACACTGTCAAGGCGCACCGGTTTGGGAATCCGCCCGTAAGCGCGGAGGTCCAGGTGCAGACTGTTTCCGGGCAGCATCACGAGGTGGTCGTTGAGCTTCAAAACAAGTAGCGATCACTGCGGATACCTGCGAAAAAGGCGGTAATTTCTCGAAGTTACCGCCTTTTTCTGATTTTTTCTTTCCCTGGCGCCAGCCGCCTTCATTTCTCATGCAGGCGGGCGGTGGTGGGGGTGGGACAGCGCGCCCTGGTCTACGCAAGTCCTTTGGGCATAAGGACTCGCTTCATGAGAATCAAGTTATGTTGAGGTGTTGATTTTTGCCTGGAGCTCTCTGGCAGAAGCATCTTCGGGCAGTCTCTGGCTCCTAAAATCCTCAAAAAGCATGATTTTATCAAAGGTTTCAGCGAGCCTGACCGATAAGAGAGTAGCAGTAAGGCTTTATCCTCTGATAAAAATCAGGTGAAATTTGATCAGAACAGGGGATGTTTTCTGCCTGTTTACAGGCGTTTAATCAAGTCCCGCAGACTGTTAAGGGAGGGGACAAATGGAAATTCATGGTCCAGGTGGTATTTCCGGTCCGGAGAGACCGGAACTGAAACCGACAGAGGCGCAGCGCCCAGACAAGGCGGCGTCTACGGATAAGGTAGCCGACGAGGTAAATATTTCCGAGCAGGCTCAATTGCTCGAGAAGCTTTCCCAGGTGCCTGCGGTTCGTATGGAGAAGGTGGAAGAGATCAAGCGTCTCATCGAAGCCGGAGAATATGAAACCTCCGAGCGTATCGAGGGAGCGGCCAGGAAGCTCCTCGAAGAACTCTGATCTTTCTTTTACGATTGCGTCAACCTTGATGCAATCGTTTGACCCTCCCGCCCCCTTGCTACACAATAGCTGTAGCGCTGGCGTTTCTTCCCGGCCGGCAGTTGCCGCCGCCGTGGATCAACTCTCTTGCGAGTTGTAGCTGGCTTTAGCGTGTGTCATATGGCGTCTCCTGAGCGACGAGCTCGGGACAGGCCGGTTTTTTTATTTACCTGCGGATCTCAGTTTCTGAAGCGGGCTGCTTTGTCGATGAGTCCCTCCTCTTCCTATTCGAAACCAGGTGAAGGGCATTTCCTGGTTGCTAAAAGCGATGATATTGTTTTCGTTCAGGTTGTCGGCCTGGGCACGATGAACAACAGCATCGGTTTCCAGCAATTCATCGTGAATCTCGAAGAGAAGGAACGACGCAAGTTCATCTTCGATCTGTCCCTATGCGATGGGTTTGACAGCACCTTTATGGGGATCCTCCTGGGTATTTCGCGCGAGGCGAAGCTCGTGGTATTGGTCAACACGCTTGAAGATCACAGCCGGATTCTCGGTGAGGTGGGGATCGACAAGTTTGTTCAGCTATGTGATTCGCCGGTAGAATTGCCGGAGATCGAGCTCCAGAAGCTTGAGTCGAGTGCCGTCAGCCAGAATGAACGCCAGCGGGTCGTTTTGAGCGCGCACGAAAACCTGGTCCAGTTAGACTCTCGGAACAAAGAGGAATTTGGCCAGTTCGTCGATTTGTTGCGCGACGAGCTTGGTGACGAAACCTCGCTCTGAGTGTTCTGGGAGCCCTCTGGAGCCGATGAAGCTATTCTGTTCTTTGCCGGTTACTGGGTGCGTGCTAATATGGAGATCGCTTCTGGTCAGCAAGAAATGAAGATCGCCCGTCCGGCCTGGAACGCTCGAAAACCATCTGCGGGCGCTCCTCGACAATCGGATTGATGTACAGTCTGCCGGACCGTTGTACGTAAAAAATAAGTAAGACAATCAAGTGAGTACGGTGGGGTAACAGGAGGGCTTATGCCCGTCTTCACGTTTGAAGCAATAAAAAAGGATGGCCAGAAGGTCAAGTCCGAGGTGACTGCGGAATCCAAGGACGAAGCGATCAGGAAGATCCAGGATAAGGGTCTTCGTCCAACAAAGCTCTCCAGCCTGGAAAAGGTTACGGCGGAAAAAAAGAGTTCTTTTGGATCGAAAAAGAGCGGCTTGAAGGGCAAAAAGCCCGGTGGAAAGACCGGTGGAAAGTTTGGTGGAAAGCCCGGTGGAAAATTCGGTGGAAAGCCCAGTGGAAAGCCCAGTGGGAAGCCCAGTGG
>DCKY01000024.1:2728-8816 GCA_002320775.1 Planctomycetes bacterium UBA1662 | reverse complement strand
GCCCAGTGGGAAGCCCAGTGGGAAATTCGGTGGAAAGCCCGGCGGAAAGCTTCCTGAGAGTCGGTCAGCTCCGAGCAATTACAGGGCGCCCCCAATGCGCAAGCCCGGGGTACCCACAGGAGCGGTGCTCGCGATAGCGGCTCCCCTGGTGGCGATCCTGTTTTTCGTTGTCTTTGGCTCGAAGATCTTCACCGACACCACGGAAGTCGAAGTTCTTGATCCGAATACCAGGATCCGGGCCCTGGAGAAGCGGGCTGGCGGCTTCCGGAGAGAATACAATGAGGTTCTCAAGCTGTCTCGGTCCGAAGATGCGGGAGCAGCCTCACGCTCAAAGGCTCTTGACGACCGGCTTTTCAAGTGGCTGCAGGACTGGGACCGGGCCATGAAGCCTTTCATGGATGCGGACGGTTATATCAAGAGAGAATACAAAGGGTATAATGGCACACGCCAGACGGTCAGCCGTCTCAGGCACGATCTGAGCAAGACCAAAGGCTTCTTTGACGATTGACGAGAAATATCTATGAAGTTAACCGGAAATAAAAGAATCCGAGGCGAGTTTGACTCGGTCGATCTCATCGCTGGACTCCTGATAGCTCTCTGTATTCCAACCCTGACTTATTTCGTTCTGAAGAATACAGGGGTCGCTAAAAAGAGCGATCCGCAGGGTTATCTGAAGAAGGCCAGCAAGACAGTCCTGGCCAAGCCCGATTCCGAGTTGGTGGCTATCCAGCTCGAGTATTTCGAGAAGGTCTATAACGAGACCGGCAGGGAGTTCATGAGACGCTCTCAGCAGTCCAAAGGCATCCAGAGACTGAACGAAAAAGACTGGGCCATGAAATGCTTTATGGATCTTGTCAGCAAGCTGATCACTCTTGAAAACAACATCAAGAGCGAGGCCGGCCTCGAGGCTCGCCTTGCCAGCGAGCTGAACTCCATCCGGGAACTCAGAGCCCGCATTCAGCTGGATCTGGATACCGTTAAGCAGAGCTGACGCGGCGGTAAGCAGAGCTGACGCGGCGCCCAGGGGCGCGGAGTCAGTCTCCCGTTGTCTTCAGTGAGTCTTCGGTCGTGTCAAAGAGCTTACCGTTTCGATAGGCGATCAACAGGGCATTGACCGTCTTGATGTCGAACTCCTTGTCGGCCATGTCCCTGATATTCACCAGGGCGGCCTTTACCGACCGCGGTTCCTCGCCCAGGTCTTCTCCGTAGAGCTGCTTGTCGAGCTCCTTGGCGATGCTGAGAACCCTCGCCAACTCGGCGATGCTGTCTCCCTTGAGACCCTCCGGAGAGCCGCTTCCATTCCATTTTTCGTTCTGTTGCTGGATAGCCGGCAGAAGTTCTTCCAGTCCGGGTATGCCGTTGAGGATCTCCCGGGCGTAGTGATTGCGCTTGGGCTCGTTGAGCAGCTCATTTTCGAGCTCCTGGTCAGACATTGGAATGGAGCCAATGTCGTGCAGCATGGCGACGAGCCAGGCGTCGCGGATCTGCTGTGAATCCCACTTCAGCTCTCTGGCGATGGCCAGGGCGTAGGAGGCAACACGTTCGCAGATTCCCCGGGGGGTAGGTGTGCGCATTTCTGCCGCGGCCACCAGGGTCTTGATGGAGCTGCGGAAGAATTGGTCCTGCTTTTCCATCTGCTTGAGCAGCTCAAGGGTAGAGCCCAGCTGGATTCCGACCGCCGAGGCGATCTCGAGATCTTCAGACTGGAAGGCCTCCGGTTTGCTCGAATAGATGTAGATGACTCCGAGGTTTTTTCCGAGGACCGTGACCGGGGCGCAGATCACCGAGCGGATCTGGTTCATCACAACGCTGGCCATGGCGTTGAAATTCTGATCGAGAGCGGCGTCGGAGGTGAGAATCGCGTGCTTCTTCTCGAGGCACTGCGAGACGATCCCGCGAGATACTCCAGCGGCCTGGTCCGGGTCTTCGACCTTGTCGAAACGACCGAGGATGTCCAGGTCATCGAGACTCGCTACTTCCGTTGTGTCCGAGTCCGGCTTGATCCCAAGAAGGTACAGGTGGTCGGCATCGAGGCTGCCTCCTAGCACCTCGCTGACCTTATTGAACATCACAGCGAGGTTGTTCTCTTCGGCGATCACGTGCGAGAGTTGCAGTAATACGTTGAGGTAGCGTTCCTCGCGGGTCTCCTCGACTTTTTCTTCCGAGCGAGTGGTGAAGTACTCCGGCAGCTTCAGCGAGATCGTAGATGTGGGATCGAAGGGCGCCTCGGCTGAGTCGGCCTCGGCCTCGGGGATGATCCGGCTCGAGTCACGCAGCTGGGCGTTGCGGTCCTCAAAAACAAGCGTGGTGGTGCCAATCTGTATCCTGTCGCCGATTCGCAGGAGTTCCTCGTCAATTTCCTTCTCGTTGACGAAGGTGTGGTTGCGGCTCTCGAGATCGCGAATGAAGAACATCTCGCCGATCCTGAAGATCTCGGAATGCTTCCGGGAGATTCCCTGGTCCGGGATCTGGATCGCGCAATCGTCTTCTCGGCCGATGGTCGTGCTCTCGCCGGTGATCTCGTAGGTCTTGCCCTTGTCGGCTCCTGACCTGACTCTGAGAATGGTCATAAACTTCACCTGAAATATTGAGAACGGAAGAAGCCAGGGTTGAAATGCGTAACCCCGTGCAATTCCGGGTATTTAAACGATTGGGAAACGATGAGTATAACCCAAGAGTCTACGCCTGCAAAAGACCCAGACTGTGGTCAGAGTCAATAATCATTGTCTTATCGGGCGTTACGGCAGCAGCCTATTGGCCCTCGAAGCGGCCGTCTCGCATGGTGAGGATCCTGCTGGCGAGGCTGGCGAGGCCCTCGTCGTGGGTTACGAGGATGAAGCCGATGCCGAGCTCTCGGTTCAGCTCCAGGATCAGCTCGTGGATGCGGTCGCCGGTTGAGGTGTCGAGGTTGCCGGTCGGCTCATCGCAGAAGACGAGCTCGGGGTTGTTCATCAGTGCCCTGGCGATCGCCACTCGCTGGCGCTCTCCGCCGGAGAGACGGGAGGGGGGGAATTCACTTCGGTCGAGCACGCCGACCCGGTCGAGGAGCTCGCGGGCGCGCTCCTCGAGCCTTGACCGCTGGCTGTTGTATTTTCCGTAGCTCAGGGAGATCATTGAAGGCAGGAGGACGTTCTCGATGACCGTCAGGTCGGGCAGAAGGTGGTAGAACTGGAAGACGAAGCCGAAGTGCCTGTTTCGAATCGAGCATTTCTTCGAGAGCCCCAGCCCCGCGAGGTCACATCCCTGCAGCTCCTTGTCCTCACCGCTTGAATAGATCAATTCGCCGGAGGTCGGGTTGTCGAGCAGCCCCATGATGTTCAGCAGCGTCGTCTTGCCGACTCCCGACATCCCGATGATGGACAGGATCTCTCCGTGCTTCACCTCGAGGTCGCAGCCGCGCAGCACGGGGACCGTCACCCCCTGCATCTGGTATTCCTTGTGGAGATCGCGGACCGAGTAGAGGGCCGGTTCGTTCGGGCTGGAAGATGCTGACATGCTCAGATAGCAACCTCAGTGAGGGGTCTTGTCAAGTCCGCAGCTGGGCGGGTCCTGGGTCGAGGCCGGCTATTCATATTGAATGGAGCCGATCGGATCGCGCCGGGGAGCCCAGGTGGCGGGAACCAGGCTTGCGAGGAGACCGACTATTACAGGCGGCAGGGTACACCAGAGAATATCGTCGGGGTAGAAGTGAACGGGGATCCTGTCCATCTGGTAGATCTCGGCGGGAAAGAGCTCGACGCCGCTCACCGCGTAGATCAGGTCATGAATCTCGTTGATGTTGGAGCTGAAGGCGTAGCCCAGGCCCAGGCCCATCCCGGTTCCAAGCATCGAGATGAGCAGGCCGTTGAAGAGGAAGATATTAGTGACTCCCCACGGGGGCGCTCCCAGCGACATGAGGACGCCAACGTCTTTCGTCTTCTCGATGACGGTCAGGGTGAGCATGAGCAGGATCATCGAGCCGGTGAAGACGATCAGGATCAGCACGATGAAATAGACCAGCAACTTCTCGATGCTGACAGCCTTGAGCAGGTTGGCCCGGATGCTCCGCCAGGTTTCCACCACCAGCGGCAGCCTGGAACCGATCAGGGCGAGCTCGACCTGGTCCCTGGCCTTCTCCAGCGCCGCCGGGCTGGTGACATCGACCCGTTCCTCGTCGAGTGCAATTCGAATCCCCTGGTAGCGGTAGGGGTTCTGAAGTTTCCCCAGGTCCCTGTTGAGCAGGTTTCTCACCTTCTGCACATCGGCAAAGAGGGTGCCCGAGTCGAGCTGGAAGTCACCGCTGTTGATCGCCCCGGTAACCAGGAAACGTTCCGAGATCTCCCGGCCACTGTCAGGGCTGAGGGTGATGACCGTGAGCACCTGGCCGAGCATTACCCGGCGCTCAAGGATAGACTGCACCCCGACGATGAGGCCCGCGGGCGGGACGGGGAATTCAGCTGCCAGCAGGGGATTGTGCCTCTGCAGGATCTCCCTGCGCCATTTCAGGCCGAAGAATTTCTGCAGCTCGCTGGCTGAGAGAGGAGCCCGGTCCTCCCTGGAGACCATCGAGTGCAGGTAGCTCATCGCCGCGGGTATGCTGGCCGCTTTTGCCCCGGAATCTTCATCCCCTGAAGGGGCCTGGGTGGGGAGGTGTTTATCAAGGAGCAGCCCGAGCTCTTCGGGGCGCAGCATATAGCTGGCAAAATCGCTGACCCCGGCCTGGCGAACGGGGTCGACCCCGGCGAGCATGGCGGGCTTGATCGAGACCCCGCTGCGGTAGACCGCCAGGCGCTCAATGTAGGGGGCGGTCTCCCTGACCTCCGGCACTGTCTTGATGGATTTTTCGAGGTCGGTGAAACCTTTAATGCCCAGGGGGCCGCTTCCGAGAATCCTCAGGTGGGCCTCCTGGCCCCGGATATTCTCCTGCAGCTGCGACATGTAGCCGCCCATGACACTCTGTACGATCAGCAGCATCGCCACTCCGAACATGGTCGCCAGGAAGGCGGCGAGGGCCAGGAATCGTGACCGGAAATATCGCAGGCTCAGGAAGTAATTGTACATTTCTCACACTTCTGGGGTTCCAGGGGCAGGCCCCGTTCTTTTTTTTCTGCGCTCCCTCCAGCTTCCCTGGCCCGGTCTTTTTCCCCGGGGACCGGATCGTAGCCACCCTTGAAGAGCGGGTTGCAGCGCATCAATCTTTTGAAGCCCAGCCAGCCACCCTTTAAGAAGCCGTGCTGTTCTATGGCCTCACTACAGTAATCCGAACAGGTCGGCCGAAACCTGCAGGCCGGGGGCAGCAGCGGAGAGAGGAATTTCTTGTAGAGGAAGATCATGCCCCGCGCCAGCCTGCTGGGGATCGCTATGATCCAGGCAAGGGCCGCGCGGATGGGGCTTTTTCGGTTGTTGACGTTCTTCAGGTCTTCGATATCCGGATCTTCCTATCCTGGTGGATTCTTTTTGCGGGTGGGGGAGTGGGTTTTCCCTCCAGGGCGCGGCGCAGGGGGAAGCTCGTCCGCTGTCAGGGCGACGGCAAACTCCCGCAGGGCGGTTGTGAACTCATCGAGCTCACAGGGGCCGCCTCCGGGCAGCAGCACGATATCGTAGCTGGCCGGAAGGTCATGTTTTGCATGGCGAAAGGCTTCCCGCATCAGCCGCTTGATCCTGTTTCGCGCTACAGCGTTGCCGTGGCGACGGCTCACAACCAGCCCCAGGCGGGAAAATTCACGTCCGTTTTCCAGGTAGTTGATGCGCAGGCAGGAGGCGCGATGCCGTTTTCCGTGTCGCTTGACCGTTTCGAATTCCCGCGATGTCTGGATTCGCTCGATAGGACGCAGGCGGTTTGAGGGGGCTCGATTCCCTCCGGCCGGAGCGTTTTTCGTTTCCATCATCATCGAGTCGGTTCCCCAGGGGCCATTGCCGGTATCGCGGCACCGGGCAGTGATCAGTAGTGTATCAGTGAATGGACGTTATATCCTTCGAGGACTTCCCTTCCGGGCAGAAAGGTCAGCTCGACGAGGAAAACGCAGGCGGCGACGCTTGCGCCTGATTTTTCGATGAGATCTACGCAGGCCTTGGTTGTTCCTCCTGTTGCAAGGAGGTCGTCTACAAG
>DCKY01000024.1:0-2316 GCA_002320775.1 Planctomycetes bacterium UBA1662 | reverse complement strand
TGATGAGGTTTCGTAAGGCAGCTTGCCCGGCTTGCGAATCGGTATGAAGCCGAGGTTGAGGTGGCCGGCGAGGGCGGCAGCGAAAATAAAGCCCCGGGCTTCCGGGCCTGCAAGCACGTCCGCCTCGATTTCAGCATCCCTGCAGAGTCCGGCGATGGCCGTTACGGACCTTGAGAAGGCCTCTGCATCTCTGAGCAGGGGGGTGATGTCCTTGAAGCCGATGCCCGGCTTCGGGAAGTCCGGTATTTCGCGGATGAAGTCCTTGAGATCGTCGCTCATGGGTGGACCGGGGAAGAAAAACCAACAGGGGTGTAAATCACTCCCCTATTATTCCTCCAGGTTCCGCTGTGTAAAGGGTGGAGCTATCCAGGAAATCTCTGAGCCGGCCAGGATTTGGCTCAGGGTTCCTGGATAGTCTCCGGTTCGTACGCCAGTATGCAGTAGAGCTTCTTGAGGGCTTCATTCTCGATCTGACGTACCCTCTCGCGAGAGAGGTTGACCCGTTCCCCTATTTCCTTAAGGGTCATCGGGTCCCCGTCCACCAATCCGTAACGCATTCGCAGGATCTCAGCTTCCCTGTCCTCGAGCATGGAGAGCAGGCGCTCGATCATGTCGATCTCGATGGTATCGAAGAGAATCTGGTCAGGCTGCTTAACGTTTTTATCTTCCAGCATTTCGCTGAGCGCCCACATGTTCTCAAGGCTGACCGTCTGGTTCGATCCACCGGTGGTGCGCAGCGCTGTTCTGAGTATTCCGAGATTTTTCGGGTCGAGATCCAGCTCCTTGGCGACCTCGTTGAAAAACGGTTTCCGGCCGAGCTTGGCGGTGAGAGTGGAGCTGGCGTTTTTCCATTTGTTGATCAGCTCAACCATGTAGGAAGGAATCCTGACCGTTTTGACCGTATCGATGAGGGCTCTCTTAATGGCCTGCTTGATCCACCAGGTTGCGTAGGTGCTGAACCGGCAACCTGCAGCCGGATCGAAGCGCTCTACAGCCTTGATGAGGCCGATGTTGCCTTCCTCGATGAGATCCTGGAGGGCGAGGCCGCGATCAACGTAATATTTCGCTATGCTGACGACCAGGCGGAGGTTGGCCGTGGTCATGTGCTCCCGGGCCTCAGGATCACCAGCCCTGATCCTGTGGGCCAGCTCGATTTCCTGTTCCGGGGTCAGAAGATCAATCTCATTGATCTCCCTGAAGTATGCCTCGAGTCCTACTTCTCTCACGGTTCTGAATCTCTATCTAAAGTGCTCAACTGTTGTTGAGGAAAAATTGGAACGAAACCAGCGGCACAGCCAGGCTGAGCTTGATTTCGTCAGACCCATTTGATTGCGGGTAGTTCTTCCAGCCAGGAGTGGTCTGCCCTGGTAGGAGTCCTGCCCACAGGATAGGTATCGGCCAATGGGAGGCGGGGTCTTGCGTTCCTTTGCCCGGTTGCCCCAATTTGTCAGTAGGGGCCCTTCAGCGGTCGGATAATATTGGCAGGGGGACGGAAAAACGTTCGGGATGCTGCTGCGGGGCGCTTTTGCGCCAGCGACAATAATTGCCGCTTCCGGTCAACCGGAGTGTTTCCGGAACCCGCGGGAAATATTATTGCCCGGTGGTTCAAAAAACGGCCGGGAGGAAGGCCCTGTTACTTTGCCGGGGCGTCCCTGGACTCCGACTTTTCCTTCTTCCACCAGGCGCGGGCAGCCTCGACGGCTTTGCGGCGGCGCTGTGCCAGGCTGGGCTGGGCAGAGCGTCCCGTGCCCTGTGAACCGGCCGAGAATCTCGTCGAGCTGCTGGAGTAATAGCCGAAATCCTCCCCGGCGGCTTCCTTGATGACGCGGAAGGAGGTGGCCTGGTAGCGGGGTTGGTCGACCAGCTTCATGACCAGGTCGAGAATTTTCCTGCTGCGTGGGTCCTGCAGGCCGCGGCGGGCAATATATTTCTGGAAGCTGGCAAGAACACTGTAGGAGCTGCGCATAAACGCGGATTTCCTGCTGACGGCGAAATCCAGCAGGAAATCAGCTGCGCTCTCCTGGCCCCTTGAGCAAAGGGCTCTTGCTGCCTGGACCCGGATGGTTTCGGCCTTGTCATTCATCAGCTCCTGCAGGTAATCCTCACCGGCCGGGTCACCGAGATCGCTGAGCAATTCAGCAAGATCAACAGCGGGCTTTTCCCGGAACCATTTTTTGAGGACGGGGATTCCATCTTCAAGTCCCAGCTTGCGCTGGATTCGCAGGAAGGCGGACCTGAAGCGCACAGAAGGATTCTCGGTGGTTTTGAGGAGGTGCTCGCGGAGAAACTCCTGCCAGAGCTCTTTTGCGGAGGCCG
>DCKY01000154.1:1248-3124 GCA_002320775.1 Planctomycetes bacterium UBA1662 | reverse complement strand
TCGGTTCCAGCAGGTAAGACTCGATCTGCTGGGAAAAACTGAAACCCACCAGCTCAGGCAGCAGGAGAAAATCGTCGTCATTCGGCGAAAGATTCAATCCATGAATCGCGAGAACATTGCCCCCCTCCCGAAGCAGATCGATCCGGTCGCTCAGGTCGAACTCCTCGAAAAAGAGCACGTTCTCACGGGGATTCTCCTCGGCGGCGCCGGCATTCCAGCCCGGCTCTCCGGCGACGTTCCGACGAACGACCTCGGTGCCATTGAGATAGGCGACAAATCCATCGTCGTACTTCATCTTCAGGGTCAGGGTGTCGAGGGCTTCGGGATTTTCCGCATCGAAAGGCATCCGCAGAAAGGCCGAAGCGTTCCGTCCGAGCATCTCCTCGCCTACGTCGGTTCGCAGTTGACGATTGAAGCCGAGATCTCCATCGAAGACCAGGCCGAACACCTGCACCTCCGCGAGGCTCAGATACTGCTCGGGTATAGAGATCCGCACATAGCGCCCCCCAGCTTCGATGTCCTCGATGGCGAAAGATGAGCCATCCATCGGCGATCCATCCGAAAGAAAGGTCTCCTCGAAGGTTTCCTCCCGATCCTCATCAAGAATGCGAACCGTAAAGTTGGTCAACCGCTCGGAGCAGCAATCGCGGCGATTCCAGAGAACGATCTCCTCGATCGCGAAGGTCTCACGCAGGTCGACCTCCCACCAGGATGGAGAGGCGTTGGTGTGAGTGATGGACCCATCACCCCACTGGCCGCTGGCGTTTCCATCAATAGCTCGACCAGGAGCTCCTCCCCATCCCTCGGAAGACTGGGTCGCCCGGCCATCAAGCGCTACGTTTTCTATTTCCGCTGGCCCCAACGGGACATCGCCGGTCGCGAACCCTATCCCTGTCTCCACCTGCATCCAGGACGAGTCATCGAAATTGGCATCAACCCACCCTGCGCCCAGACCTCCATTCTCTGGTACCAGGAAGCGGCCCGAGGCTCCAGCGCTGAGATAGTTCGTCTGCGAGGCTCGCTGAGAAAAGCCATAGGATATATTCGCCCGCTGGGGAGGAAAGGCCGGGTCGAAGGAGTGAGCGATGACGCCGGTTGGCTCCACAAGAGCGAGAAACTCTCCCGAGCCTTCGAGGCGGAAGTTGGCGTGGAGCTCTGAGCCCGCGACCGCCCGGTCTTTTCCAGAGGCGAAAACCAGCAGGTAGCCTCCGGGCAGGATCTCCACGGACGGAAAGCTCCATCTCGCGAGATTAGCCGGATCATCTGTAAGGAACCAGCCCTCGAGGTTGAGCGCCGCCCCTCCCTGGTTCTGGATCTCGATCCAGTCCGAGGACTCCTCATCCTCATCAAGCAGACCATCCCGATTCTCGGCGAGGAATTCGGTCATGATGACCGCCTGCGCCTGCGCCTTGCCCGCGAACCCGGGCAGGAACGGCAACAACACCGCCACCAATAGTAAGATTCGTCTCATCTCATCCTTCCGTCGAATAAAGATACCCTTCTACTATTTTAGGGAAGGTAATGCCGACAGGCAAGGAGGCGTTCTTCGCGGCGAAGGATCTCAGACGAGGATGTCCTCGGTAACCGTCCCGTGAACGTCCGTGAGGCGATAATCCCGGCCCTGGTGCCTGTAGGTCAACCTCTCGTGATCTATTCCCAGGCAATGAAGGATGGTGGCGTGGAAATCGTGAACGTGAACGGGATCCTCGGCCACGTTGTAACAATAATCGTCCGTTTTACCGTACGACATGCCCGGCTTGATTCCACCGCCGGCCATCCAGATCGAGAAGCAACGGGGATGATGGTCGCGGCCGAAGGCCTTCGGGTTCCCCTGCGCGTAGACGGTCCTGCCGAACTCGCCGCCCCAGATCACCAG
>DCKY01000154.1:0-945 GCA_002320775.1 Planctomycetes bacterium UBA1662 | reverse complement strand
CTCGCCGCCCCAGATCACCAGGGTCTCATCAAGCATCCCCCGGTCCTTGAGGTCCTTGATGAGCGCAGCGGAACCCTGGTCGGTCTCCTTCGCCAGGGTCGGGAGGTGCTTCTTGACGTTGCTGTGATGATCCCAGCCGCGATGGAAGACCTGGATGAACCGGACTCCGCGCTCGGCAAGCCGGCGGGCCAGGAGGCAATTGGCCGCGTGTGAGCCCGGCTTCCTGGCCTCTTCCCCGTAGAGCTTGAAGGTACTCTCCGGCTCGTTCGAGGTGTCCGCCAGCTCAGGTACGGAGGTCTGCATCCGGAAGGCCATCTCGTATTGGGCCAGGCGGGTGGTGATCTCGGGATCGCCAATCTCCTTCTCCCGCAGCCGGTTGAGGCGCGCCAGCCGGTCGAGCATCTTCCGACGCTCGGCCTTCTCCCCGCCGGCGGGATCGTTGAGATACAGAACCGGGTCCCCCTGGCTGCGAAACTTGACTCCCTGGTATTTCGACGGAAGAAAGCCGCTGCCCCATAGCCTGTCGTAGAGAGGCTGGGCCTGGTAGAAGTTGTTCTTGCTGAGCAGCACCACGAAGGACGGCAGGTTCTCGGTCTCGCTGCCGAGACCGTAGCTGAGCCAGGCGCCGATGCTGGGGCGGCCGGGCTGCTGGTGCCCGGACTGGAAAAAAGTCACCGCGGGGTCGTGGTTGATCGCCTCGGTATGCATGGACTTCACCACGCAGATATCATCCACCACCTCCGACATATGCGGCAGCAGGTCACTGATCCAGGTGCCGGACTTGCCGTGGCGACGGAACTTCCAGGGCGACTTCACCAGGGGGAAGCTCTTCTGGCCCGCGGTCATGCCGGTCAGGCGCTGACCATCGCGAATCTCCGCCGGCAGCTGCGTCATGTGGAGCTTCTCGAGAGAGGGCTTGTAGTCGAGCAGGTCAACCTGTGAAGG
>DCKY01000107.1:2237-3940 GCA_002320775.1 Planctomycetes bacterium UBA1662 | reverse complement strand
CAACTTCCGCCTCTTTCGCCATGCCATCGATCTTGTACGAGGCAAATACGATGAGCCTGGCAGTGTGGGCGAGGTTACTCATTTCCAGGCGTTGAGCACGGCACTGTCGGCTACGGTCGGCCTCGGAAATATTGCCGGTGTCGCTATTGCGATTGGAATTGGAGGTCCCGGAGCTACGTTCTGGATGATCATCATCGGGTTGCTTGGTATGACCGCCAAGTTTACCGAGTGTACGCTCGGCCAGAAATACCGCCAGGTTCGAAGTGACGGAAAGATCATGGGTGGAGCGATGTATTACCTCTCCGATGGCCTCAAAGAGATCGGGCTCAAACCTCTTGGCGGGGTGCTGGCGGTCCTGTTTTGTATCCTCTGTATAGGGGCGTCCTTCGGGGGCGGTAACGCTTTCCAGGTAGTGCAGTCACTGGGAGTTATCAAGACCGTGGTGCCAAAGTTCGTCGAATTTCCCTGGGTCTACGGGTTGATTATGACGCTGCTCGGTGGAGTGGTCATTATTGGCGGCATCAGGAGTATTGCCAGGGTTGCGGAGAAGATCGTTCCCTTGATGTGTGGAATCTATATCCTCGCCAGCCTGATCATTCTGTTCATGAATTTCGGGGCCATACCGGATGCGATAGCCCAGATTTTCTCCGGGGCCTTTAATCCGGATCCATCTGATACTTTTAAACCAGTCGAGGGTGGAATCATTGGAGTGTTGGTGATTGGTATCCAGCGCGCGGTCTTCTCCAACGAAGCGGGTGTGGGGTCGGCTGCTATCGCGCATTCGGCGGCTAAGGTGAAACACCCGGTAGAGGAGGGGGTTGTCGCCCTTCTTGAGCCGTTCATAGATACCGTGGTGGTTTGTACCATGACGGCCCTGGTTATCATTATTACTGGCGCCCATATTGCTCCGGAAAATGCGGAGATCGTCGCCAGCTCGAATGGCGGCATGCTGACCTCCCAGGCTTTTGGAAGCCAGATCGCGTGGTTTCCTGAAATTCTTGCCGTAGCGGTATTTCTTTTCGCCTTCTCGACCATGATTTCCTGGTCTTACTACGGTGAGCGTTGCTGGGCCTGGCTGTTCGGTGATGGCTCCTCGATGATTTACCGTGTCCTCTTCCTGATTTTTACCTTTCTGGGATCGATTGTCACGGCCACCAACATTCTTGATTTCAGCGATCTGATGATCCTGGGGATGGCCTTGCCGAATGTTCTTGGCGTCATTCTTCTAAGCGGCCTGGTTAGTCGAGACCTCAAAGAATATACCGGCATGCTGAGTCGTGGAGAGCTCGATCCCGGCTCTTCCGATGGTGGGGAGGAAGCTGCTGCCGCGGAAGAGGTTGGAAAGCAAGAGACCGATGGCTCCGCGGATGAAGCTCCAGAGGCCTGATTGCATCGTCTGGCGGCATCCCCTAAAATTCAGCAGTGCTCCAGGGGGAGCAGCAACTTTTTGACAGCAGTGGATTGAGCGATATGCCAAAGATTACCTTTATCCGGGAAAAGAAGACCGTTGAATGCGAAGAGGGCGAGAAGTTGCGTAATGTGGCTATCGCTAATGAGATCCAGCTCTACCCGGGCATCAAGAGTGTCCTGAACTGTCGTGGTTTCGGCCAATGCGGCGAATGCCGGGTTCACGTTACCAAGGGCATGGAGAATCTCGCTCCCAAGACCCTGCTCGAAAAGATCCGCATCGCCGTCAGCTGGTT
>DCKY01000107.1:0-1850 GCA_002320775.1 Planctomycetes bacterium UBA1662 | reverse complement strand
GATATCGAGACCCAGCCGGAATTCAACTGGTTCGGTGAACGGTAACCGGGTCCCTTGAGTTCCGCCTACTACGAGCTCCTCAAGGGGATCGAGACGCGGCTCAAAGCGGGCATCCCGCTGAGAGATGCCCTGGAGGGATTGGAGACAGATGGGAGGGGCTCCCTCGCCGCTCTTGCGGGAGGGCTTCGCTCCCGGATCGAGGCGGGCGCCACGTTGGCCCAGGCTCTTGGTGACCTCCCGGCATCTACGCCTCCGGCCCATGCCGCCCTTATCGATGCGGGCGAGAGCTCCGGTCGCCTCGATGAGACCCTTGCTGATATCATCGCGGAGGAGAACATCCTGGCCGATGCCCGCCGCCGCCTGCAGCTAAGGCTCGCATATCCCCTGCTGATCTGCTGTCTCGCTTTTCTGCTGCCGTTTCTCTACCTGGTCTTTCAAGGGCGCACCAGCGAGTACCTGTTGATCCAGGCCTGTTTCTTCGGTCCGCTTGGGGTTCTCCTGTTGCTGGTGTTTTTCCGTCACCGGTTTTTCCCGCGCGGCTCGAGCCCGCGCCTGCTCTTCGAACGCATCGTGCTCGTTGTTCCATTTTTCGGCAGGCTTGCCCAGGAATACGCCCTCGCCGGTTCTCTGCAATTGCTCGGCCGCCTGCTGCAGGCCGGGCTGGGTTACGCCGATGGCCTGCCGCTTGTCAGCGAAGCCGCCGGTCTGCAGCGGCTCTCGCTGCAATTCAAGGAGATGGCCGCCCGGATCGCGGATGGAGCCAGCGCCCCCGAGGGGCTCAGCCGCATCAAGGGGATCCCCCTGGAGATACGCTCACGGCTGGCCTCAGGCGATGTTTCCGGGACGATGGACCAGGCCCTGGTCGAATCCGGGGCCGAGCTGCGTGAGGCCGCTCTCGCCCGGCTGGAAACAGCCGTCAAGGTCCTGCCGATCCTGGCGTACCTGCTTGCCGCGGGCCTCGTTTTGTGGCGCGCGGTGTCCGTTTTCTCCGCTCTTCCCGGAGGTTTCTGATGCCTTCGGCCAGGAAGAAGTACCTTCGTCTTTTCGCTCTCTGCGCCCTCTTCGTGGTCGTCCTCATCGGAATTGGCAGTTGTCGCGAGATTCCTCCCGAGCTTCCGGAGGACCGGGATGTTCTCAAGGCAGCGGGCTGGCCGGCGCCGACGGTATACGATGCCGACCCCCTGCATCCGGCCAACCGCTGGTACCAGAGATCCTTCGCTCCACGGGACGAGCTGGGCAGGATCCTCGAGTTCGATGAGGCGAAAGGGCCCTCGCGCCTGGAGAATCCGAGCGCTCTCGATCGGGCGGAGCTCAGGTCGCTTCTCGAGGCGCTTGGGGCTGAGGCGCCGGAGGCTGGAGAAGGCCGTGTCCGCTGTCGAAGGGATCTGCTCGCCCAGGCGGAATACTGGAGCGGGCGCGATGCCGCTCTTGCGGAGCTGCACAGGAAGGTCGCTGACCAGCTCGCTCCGGAACGAAAAGATCCCTGAACCCGCGGTGGATCTCAGACCTCGATGCGCACCAGCTCCTCCTGGTGAGGAGGCCCGGTTACCTCGGCGCCCTGTCCCGTATGATAGACATCGACCTCGCTGCGAATGCCGATTCCCACGTGCGGCATGTAGATTCCCGGCTCTACGGTGAAAAGGGTCCCGGGGATCAGCTTGCGGTCATCGTAGGTTTCGAAGTCGTCGAGGTGCGCGCCATTGCCGTGGATACACTCGTGGAGGCTGTGACCGGTGCGGTGGACAAAATACTCTCCATATCCCGCCTCGGTGATCACCCCGCGGGTGACGCGGTCGAGATCGCAGCCGCGAATCTCCTCGCCGCTTGAGAAGGCTTCGTGGGCCCGTTCG
>DCKY01000202.1 GCA_002320775.1 Planctomycetes bacterium UBA1662 | reverse complement strand
CAGGCTGGCGGGAACCAGGGCGAGCGTCCAGCCAACCACCTGCAGGGCGGTCGCGGTGCCTTTTTTATCGACGACCGTCAACATCGGAAAGCCGGCACGCTCGTAGTCTTCCCGGTACATCCATGCGATCGCGAGGAAATGCGGAATCTGCCAGATGAACTGGATCGTGAAGATCGACCAGCCGACTGAGACCAGCTCACCGGTAGCGGCGGTCAGTCCGATCACCGGCGGCAGCGCCCCGGCGAAGGCGCCCACCAGCAGGGCGAAAGAGGTGACCCGCTTCAACGGCGTGTAGAAAAACACGTAGACCCCGGTCGTCACTGCGCTCACAGCGGCGCAGAGCGGATTAACCAGGATGATAAGATAGACCAGGCCTGCAAGGGAGAGAACCGTCCCCAGGAACCTCGCCAGCGCCGGAGGAAAACGCCCGGCGGGAAGAGGCCGGGACGAGGTGCGTTCCATCAGACCATCGGCGGCCCTCTCAATGTACTGGTTCAGGATGCTGGAGGCGGAGGCGAGGATGAAGGAACCTGCCAGCACATGAAGCAGCAACCAGCCATATCTCGGCGACAGCAACTGCGAAAGCGAGCCCTGCGGGGATGTGCAGACACCGAGTGCGAAACCTGCGAATACCGTAACCAGGGCCAGGAAATTGATCCTGAGCTTGCTCATCTGCATCAGGTCGCTCAACAGGGTGCCCCCGGTCGCCCCAGTCTTCCCGAATTCATCCCGCCCCTCCCCGGCCAACGAACCGACGGCAGGAGATGAGCCCGGCGAACTTTCAATCGGTTGGTCTACCATGGCTGCCTCATCCATGTTCATAAGGCTGCCTCCGGATCAGAAGCGCTCAGAAATCGAATCCGGTAGGCCCGAGCGCAAACCATCACAGACAGGATGAGAATGAGAACTCCGACAGCCTGATGAACGCTGGCCAGGGTTTCAAAGGTACCCGTTGCAACCAGCCCCGGGGCCTCATCGACCACCAGTGAAGGCGGCGTCTGGTAAATAAAAGTAGCGAAACCCAGGAACACCTGGAGAAAGAGCAGCAACAGGAGCCCCAGGCACGGATGGAGAATACGGTCGGCCTTCGAGAGAGAGAGAACCTTGCCGGCCAACAGAACGATCCCCGTGAAAACAGCGAAGGCCCAGACAATATGCACCAGGTCACCGATCGTCTGAAGAGTCTCCCCCCCACCCCCGGGCTCGAGTGTCGCGTGGCGAGGAACGGCGCCGAGAACGATCTGTACGTAGATGCTGAGCACGGCAAAGAGCGCCAGGGAGCAGATGGGGCCCGCCTTGGAGAGCTTCAGCCGGGTCTTTTCACCTATCCAGCCCGGAGAGGTGACAACAGCCAGGATTGTGACGGCGGAAATAAACAACATAGCCATGCCAACATGCAGCACCGAAAGGATCGGCGGCAGCTTATATAAAACCGTCAATCCGCCCAGGATCGCCGGCGGAAGGACCAGCGCAACGACCACGATGGAAAGCAGCTTGACCCTGGGACGTCTCTCCTTCTTGAAGGCCGCCAGGCAGGCCAGAAGCGCGAGAAATCCTACGCTCGCCATCATCAATCGATGGCCGTGTTCTACCAGCAAGCCGGGATTATCGAGCATGCCGCCCGGGGAGGGCAGCAAATTCCCATCGAAACTGGGCCAGTTCTTGTCGACTCGGCCGCTCTCCGTGCTGGTAACAACCCCACCAACAACCACGCCGAGATAGGCGACACAGAGGGTCGCGATGGCCAGCCCGTGGAGGAGCCCGCCACCAGCGGGTGTCTCATCCGGACCAGCAGAAACCGAGGCTCCCGAGGAACCTTCCGCGGCCGGAGCTTCTTTCTTACCGCCTGCACCAGGCACGGCTCACGCGGTCCCTTCTCCTGAAGGGGCGTCCTCCTGGCCATCGTCGCCGCCCACGCCTGCCGCCTCCAGCTTGCGGTCCTGCGGAAGATAGTCCTCCTCGACAAGCGCGGAGTTGTACTCGTAGGGCCCGTGGTAGACAGTCGGAAGGTCGGGATGGAAGTTTCCGTGCGGCGGGGGCGAATCGAGCGTCCACTCGAGCGTGTTCGCCTTCCAGGGATTCTTTTCGGCCTTCTTGCCCCAGATAGCACTGTAGATCAGAGCAATCAGGAAGAATACCTGGGCAAGACCCAGCACGATGGCTGAGACGGTCATGAACTGCTGGTAGGGCTGCATATGCTCCCAGGTTTTGGAAGCTCCCTCGCCGATATAGGCCGCATAGCGCCTCGGCAGCCCCGCAGCTCCAACAATATGCATGGGGAAGAAGACGCAGTTGAATCCCACGAAGGTCAGGACGAAATGAATCTTGCCGAGAGTCTCGCTGAACATACGGCCGAACATCTTTGGAAACCAGTAGGTGATCCCGGCAAAGACCCCGAAGAGGCTGCCGCCGAAGAGCACATAATGGATATGGGCCACGATAAAATAGGTGTCATGGATCATCAGATCCACCGTCGTGGCTGCCATGAAGATTCCACTGAGGCCTCCGATGATGAACATCGAAACAAAGCCCAGGGCATTGAGCATGGGCGTAGTGAAATGAATATTCCCGCGCCAGAGGGTACCCAGCCAATTGAAGCTCTTCACAGCCGAAGGAAGAGCGATCATCATCGTGGCAATCATGAAGTAGGTTCCAAGATAGGGATTCATACCGCTCTGGAACATGTGATGTCCCCAGACAATAAAGCCGAGCCCGGCAATTCCGGCCATGGCGGCCGCCATAGCCTTGTAGCCGAAGATGGGCTTGCGGGCGAAAACGGAAATGATATCGGAGGCTATTCCCATGCCGGGAAGAATCATGATGTAGACAGCGGGGTGGGAATAGAACCAGAAGAGATGCTGGTAGAGAAGCGGCTGGCCGTCATTGGTGAAGAAGGTGGTGCCAAAGTGCCGGTCGAGGATCAGCATGATCAGGGCGGAGGTCAGCACCGGTGTTCCGAAGAGAATCAGGATCGCCGTGATAAAGATCGACCAGACTGTAAGAGACATGCGTCCGAAGGTCATCCCGGGGGCCCGCATCTTGACGATGGTGGTCACGTAATTCACCGCGCCCATGATGCTCGACGTCCCCACGATAATCAGGCTGATGCACCATAGAGTCTGACCATAGCCTGCTATAACGCTCAAAGATGGATACGAAGTCCAGCCGCCGGAAGCGAATGCACCGGACTTGAGACCGGCCTCGACTCCCTCCAGCAGAATCCCCCCGAACATAACGAATCCGGCCAGCGGCATAATCCAATAGCTCAGACCGTTGAGGAAAGGGAAGGCCATGTCGCGTGCGCCGATATGAAGCGGAATGACAAAGTTCCCAAAGGCGCCGACGAGAAACGGAATGATCACGAAAAAGATCATCACCGTGGCGTGCATGCTGAAGAGCACATTGTAGGTCTCGCCGCCGAACTGCTTCATGTCGACACCCATGAATTCGGCTTCGGGCCAGGCCAGGCGCATTCTCAAGGTAAGCGCAAGTCCTCCACCGATAAACAGCATGAAGAGAGCCGTCATCATGAACTGCATGCCGATCGCCTTGTGGTCACGTGAGAAGACATACTTCCCCCAGAACCCCATCTCATGGTGTTCGGCGTGATCTTCGGTTACGACGTTTTCTTTGGTTTCCGTAGTCATGAGTCTCTCGAAGGCTCCTTGCTGAACCTATTCGGCTTCCTTCTGTTCCTGGTGATAATGTACGGGCTCGGGGAACTTCGCCGGAACCGCTGTCTTCCAGTCGTACCCGAGCTCCTTTGCCAGGTCCTCTTCACTGAGAACGAGGAAAGGCGCGTGCATGTTGGAATGTCCCTCGCCGCAGAGCTCGGCGCAGACGATCTCGTACTTCTTGCCTTCCTTGGCTGTCCCCTGCTTGATTTTGAACCAGATCTTGCCGGGGTGGTAAGGAACCAGGTCCTGCTTCAATCGCAGGTTCGGCGAGAAAAAACTGTGGAGCACGGGGTGGGTATAGGTCTCGGTGTTGGCGTCGTATTTACCGAGAGCGTTCAGCTCGATGAGTATGTTCACATTTTCCGGCACAACAAGCTTTGGCAGAACCTTGTCCTTGGCCGGGTCGTCGAGACCGATGGGATTGGTTGGAGACTTGAAAGAATGCCGCTGATCCTCAAACTTCCCATCCTTGCCGGGATAGTTGAAATGCCAGGCGAACTGTTCTCCGTAGACCCTCACAACAAAGGTCCCGGGCTGAACGACACCATCCTTCTCGGGATAGCCGGTCTTGATTGTCAGCCAGCCGCTGTCTCCCACCAGTTGTACAACACCGATGAAAACGAGGATCACGACCGTGGCCAGCGTCCAGGTCACCTCAAGCTTATTGTTGCCGTGGGTGTAGTGGGCCTTTTCGCGCCCTTCACGGTTCCTGTAGCGAAAGAGGAACCAGAGCATCAGACCCTCAACGACGACGAAGGCGATCCCGGTGATCCAGAAGATCAGCACGAACAGGTCATCCACCCCTTCACCGTAGGTTGAAATGGCATCGGGCATCCAGAACAGCCCGGGCTGCTCCGCCTCCTGGCCGGCGGCAGTCGGCGCATCTGCGCTCTTCTCCTGGGCCCAGGCTGGAGCGGCCAGCAACATGGCAACAAGAGCCATGGCCAGCAAGGAGGGCGCTCTTTTAAAACCCTGTAATCTTGTCAGAATCATTACTTGCTTCAACTTCCTGAAAACTCTCTGGATGTAATGAACCAGATACTAACCTTTATAGGTAAATTCGAAAACGATGTTCCCTTCGACCACGGCACCATCCTTCACGGTTATTTTCTGCGCCTTGGGGGCCTTCAGCTTACGGTCTTTTTCATGCCAGACCTCTACGGTATAGGTGCCATCTCCATCCGGCAGCTTTCCGATGGAGAATTTGCCGTCCTCTGCCGTCTGGGAAAAGAACGGGTTCTTCACCACGAAGGCGTATGCGGACATCCAGGGGTGGACGGAACACTGGCAGACATGTGGGCCAGCCTTCTTAAAAAATCGATCCCGAACCTCTTCGCCAACATTTGGCATCGAAAGGTTGAAGGACAGCTGGGGGATGCTCACGTTATGAAGGAAGGGGTCGCTATTCTTCAGCACCACCTGTTGATCCTTATGCAGGGCGAAAACATGAGGGATATACTGACACCCCTTCTGGTCAATCACGACCTTTTCAGGGTGACCGTAAGTACCCATGTCCTTGAGGTTGTAGCGGCCGAGTCCCTTGCTGATATAGACGATGCAGTCCTTCAGACCGCCATCCGCTCCCGCCACGACCGTCTCAGCGTTGAGAGGGCCAAGCGACTGCGCCTCCCGCTGCTTGCCGCACTCAGGCTTGGCCGAGATATCCAGGGGGATCTTGGCAGACGATCCAGAGAGCTTGACAATTCCAGTCAATACGACAGAACCAAACTTCTGCTTGGGAGAACCTCCCGCTTCGCCGGCGCCGGCCTCCGAAGTCTCTGGGCTAGTGCCACTGGCCGTGCCAACGCTATTCTGCTCAGACCCGCCGGGCGCCTTGGCCTGCTTCTTGGTTTCACAGCCTGAAATCAACGCCGAGAGACCAGCGATCATCAAAACCGCGACACCAACGCCCATAGGTGAATATCGATCCGCCTGCATTCTATCCGCCACTCCTATTCTTACTTTTATCAAGTAGTTAGAACTCTGCTTCGCCGGGTTCAGATGTCATAAGTTAGAGTGCAAAAAAGTCTTTTCAAGCCTTTTCCTAGGCCGTATCCGGCGGAGGCGGAGGCTGGGAGGAAGAATCTGCCGAGGCGTCTTTTCCCAGGTACTGAGAAACCTTGTCTGCCGTCCGCTTTCCCTCTCTAAGACAGTCGTTGACAGAGACCCCCCGGTAAGAGTTCCCGGTCAGAAAAAGCCCCGGAAATGCCCTCAGGCGAGCCTCCAGGCCATCCAGGAGGGCCTGGTGGCCAACCTCGTATTGAGGAATCGCCTGCTCGTAGCGATAAACTCGCTGAGCCACCGGCTTCCCCCTGAGACCGATCGCCGCCCCCGTCTCCCGCTGTATAATATCAATCAACTCTTCGTCCGGCTTTCCGACGACTTCTGGAAAACGAGCCCCACCCACCAGCGCCCGGATACTCACGTGACCTTCGGGGGCATGTCCTGGAAAGATGCTCGAGGTCCAGATCATGCCAAGCGTCTGCAATCCCTCACTGGCGGGAGCCAGGAAACCGTAACCATCGAGTTCCGAATCGACATCCTCGACCCGGTAACCAAGGCAGACAACAGCCACAGAGGAATAGGAGATGGTCGCCAGATCTCTACCGAGACCGGATTGCGATCCCGAAAAAAGCGAGGCCGCGCGGCAAGCAGGAACGGCCAGGACCAGCGCCCGGGCTGTCTCCTCCCGGCCATCGGAAAAAGTAACCCGCCAGCCCTCGGCGCACGGGCTGATGCTCTCAGCCCCGAGGCCGTATTCAATGTTCTCGCCGAGCTCTCCAGCAAGCGCCCCGGAAAGCGTTCCAAGACCTTCCTCAAAGCTGTGCAGAGTGGCTGAAAACGGCGAGGTCTTGCCTTCGCCTGAAGATTTCTTCTTGCCTCTCCTCATCATCCCCCAGACCAGGCTGCCATGCTCCTCCTCAAGGGCCGTCATACGCGGAAAGCAGCTCTTCATACTCAGCGCCTCGACGTCGCCGGCATAGATGCCTGTAACCATCGGATCGAGCAGGACATCTACCGCCTCCTGCCCGAGACGCCGGCGGCCAAACTCCGCGATGGACTCATCCGCCGCTGCGCGACCCCTGGGTCGAAAGGGCTCGAGCAACAGCCCGAAGCGCCCCCGCAAGGAGAGCACCCTCGAAAACAGAAAGGCGCGCGAGCTGCGGGGAAGAGGCTCGAGCTGGCCCTCTCTCATCAGGTAGCGGTCGGAAGAACGCGGAGAAGCCGGCAGCAATTTCTCATCGAGTCCGAGGCTGGAGATCAGTTCAAGGGTGTCGGGGGCATTGTCTAATACGCCGTTGGGGCCCTGTTCAAAAAGGAAACCATCGACCCGCTCCGTACCAATCGAGCCGCCGCTTCGGTCCGAAGCCTCGATGACCTTCACCAGAGCTTCCGCCCCTGGGCGCCCGGCACGCAGATGCCGCAGGAGGAAATGCGCGGTGGACAATCCGGAAATGCCACCACCGACTACAAGCGCATCAAATGACATTGCTGAGCAGCGGTCCTAACTACGGGACAGGCTCACAGCCTGGAGGCCGCCATCCTGTCGCGCCTAATTACCGCCTCCTGCCTCTTCCTGGGGCTCCTCACGGGGAGCGGTCGCCATCTTGTTGTCGTTCATATGGCGCAGGTACTGGAGAAGGGCGTTTACATCCGCAAGATCTTTAGCATCAATTTCCGAGGCCGGGTTCCCGGTATACTTCTTCCGCTCCTGGAAATAGTTCGGCATCTTGGTCCCTGGCATGAAGTCAGGTGGGAAATAGAGCCAATCCCGCATCCACTGCGCTCGCAGCCGGCCGGCGGCCGCGCTGAGATCCGGCCCCCAGGAGCTCTTATCCCACGGCTTTCCGGCCGCCCAGGCAGATGCCTTACCGCCAAGCTCACCACCCGCGGCCTGAACGGCATCCTGGGTGGCAAACCCTCCCTGCAAGAGGACCTTGCCGTCGGAATCCTTCCAGACCAGGAAGTGGCTGTCACCCGGAGCGCTCAACGGGACCTCTGCGGGAGCCACCGTACCGGCTCCCTGGGCTAGGATCGGCAGGGTCGGTAATTCTGCGCCGCGAGGATGACACTGGCTGCATTGCTTGCCCTTGACCGCAGCCGTACCCTTCCCAAACAGCAGCTGCCCCTTGAGAGCCTGTTCTTTTTCGAACCTGTCCTCAGCGAAAAGCTCCTCACCATACGGAACCTCGCTGACAGCCTTGAACCACTGGACAATCAGGCGGGCCTCAGCCTGCGTAAGGTTGAAGGACGGCATTCGAACCTTCAACCAGGGCCGGATAGGACGCACGTCCTGCAGGAAATGGAAGAACCAGTCACTCTTGACGCGCTCTCCCTGGCGCAACAGCGGCGGCGGCGCCTTGAACCTGTCGGTCAGTTCTGTTCCAAAGTAGAAACGCACTCCACCCTCGCCATAGCCCTTCACCGCGAGTTTTCGCTCGCTGACAGAACTCTCGGAAAGAACCCCGCCAAGAGCCGAGTAATACTGCGTCGCAAGCCCCTGGAGTTCATTCTTGCTCACCCCCAAGTCAGCCGGCAAGGAATCGAGGTCGATGTCATAGGGAGTCTCTAACATAGTGACAAGGAATTGTCCGAGCGCGCTCGATTCATCCTCATAAGACTTGCGCAACCGTGAGATCAACCCGGCCGGATCCTCCAGGCGCTTGCGCACAAAATCATAGATCCCCCGGTTAGCGAGCGTGTCGGCAGGCTCTTCCTCGTTGTACATCGAGTCAATCACCCGGGCTATATCCTGGACAAAGCCCGGAAGGGGGTAGAAATGCCTGCGGGCGACATCGACAACCGACATGGGATCCTCGTTCGAGGTGAACACCTGCGGCAGGGCCGCATCGGCATTCGCATCGCCGGAGCTGAACTGCCCGACCTGTTGACCGAGCGGGAAGCCAGCGGGAAGCTCGATCCCGAGATTCGATCCTTCCGGGCCGGCCGGTCGTGCGGCTAGCCGGTAGCTCTTGGCGAGCCAGGTCTCCGCTTGCATGACATTCTTCCGGCCGGACTCATCGCCGAGCGCGTTGGGATTCGGAAGGTCATCAACCGACACATAGCTGGTGGTCGCTCCAAGACGATGACAGCCTGAGCAGTTGAGCTTCTGAACAAGGCGGCTGCCGCCCTCGAGAATTCTCTCCTTTTCCGAAAGATGTTTTTTCCTGGCGGGATCGACCGGGTCTGCTACGAGGCTGATGACATAGGCAACGACGGCCTCGACCTGTTCCGGCTTATCGTGGAACGGAAACAGCGGCATCTTCAGAAGTTCGTCGGCCCCCTTGTGGACTAATTGCTTCGTCACCTTGTAATCGTAGACCGGCTTCCCTGAGCTGCTCTTTCCAACTGTCACCCTGCGAGGCAGAACATCAAATCTCCTGGTGTCGCTGAGCTTGGCCTTGGCCCACTCGTGACGCTGATGGGGGATCGCCTCGGATCCATCTTTCTGATGGCCCCACTGCCCGAAATCCAGGCGGTCAGAGCCCTTGTCGCCCCACTTGTTAAGCTCGGCTCCAATTGGCTGGGCGCCATCGAAATAGGCAACCTTGTCGGAAGGCGGCGCACCTGGATCGGGATCATCGTCCCTGATTCCGTTGTGGCAGCCGAAACAGCCATAGCGGCGTACCAGGCGATGTCCTACCAGGTTGAGCTTCTCCGAGGTCGTCATCGGCTTGCTGGCGTTACCGCCTTTCAACAGGTCCGCCGCCCTCGATGTGCCATGCACCGCGCTCAGATAATAGGTCGCTATATCATCAAGAATCTTCTTTTTCGCCGGGTCTCCTTCGATCTCGGCTGCATTGGTCGTGACCAACCCGCTCTCCCACCCTTCGTCCCGATCCTTCTTCTGACTCTCACCGAGCGTAGCAGGGGAAGCGGAGGGCTGGGCCGCAAGATCGACATCGTTATAATCAAGCGTCAGGAGATAGCTGACCATGTCGGCGACCTTCTGCTCTCCAGCGGAATCCTGGCCGGGAGCAAGCCGAAAACGAGGCATGACCGTCTCGGGATCATGCGCCTGGGGATTGAGAATCCAGCTTGAGAGCCAGTTGGCCGCCTTTTTACGCCCGAGCTCGGTCGCCAGGTCGAATTTGCGGGCCAAGGTACTCAGGTCCGGCCCAAAGGTATTGTGAACCCAGCGATTGTAGGCTGCATCGGCCAGCTGGCCGGCGCTCTCCAGCGCGCTTTCTTCGATCTCAAGGCTCTCTTCGAGCGCCATCGATTCCTCGATCGATCTCTTGCTCTTGCTGTAGAGCTCCTCAAGCTCGGAGCCGACATCCAGTCCCTTGAGCCATCCATAAAGCTCCGAAAGCTTTGCCCCGGATTCCCGATAGGCCGCGGCAAGCTGGGGCTGCCCTTCAGCCGACTGCGCAGCTTTCTGTTCCAGCCCGGCAAGAACAGCCGCCAACGCGGGGAGAGGCTCATCGTATTCACTCTCGGATTCGACCTTGATGCTGTGACACCCCATGCAGCCAAGCGTCTTGACAAGCTCGCGACCGCGCACAGGGTCTCCAGCCGGCGCCGTTGCGGCTCTCGGAGTGCTCATGCTGGTATTGAAAAGGTAGGTCGCAAGCCCCAACACCTCGACGCTGTTTCGCAGGTTGAAATCCACCTCTTCACTGCCGCCCGATTCGTCATCAGCTGAGCCGAGAGGGCGAAGCATCTTGCCATTGGAATTCGACAGATCAAAGAAACGCGGCATCTTTGATGATTCCCGGAAATGCACCGGATCACGAATCCAGCGGGTCAGGAAACCCATGGAGACCTTGTCGCCGAGATGCTTGAGGTTGGGCCCCACCTTGTTGAGCTTCCAGACCCGATCATCCGAAGCCCCGGCGGCAACCTCGAAACCTTCGATCGTATGGCAGCCAAAGCAGCCATAGGTCCGAACCAGCTTCTTGCCCAGGTTGAGCCGCTCGGCTCCCTCAATTTCCCATTGATCATTGTGACACTTGGTGCAGCTCGAACTGGTAAAGTCTGTCGGGAGCATCGGATGCTCCTCGTAATGCTTCAGATGCCAGTGGTACTTATCCTCCCACTCTGTCCTCTGCTCTTCACCAGCCGGAGTGTGCGCGACTATGGTGAACTCGATCGCATGGCCATCTCCGTAATGGCAGGTGGTGCAACCGGTGTCCTGATAGGTGTGAGGGCTGGCCGCCGAAAGAAACAGGTCAAGACGGGGGTGGCTGGCATAAACCGAGCCCCACTTTTCATCCTGGTACCCAACGAAACGGGGATTCGGATCGTCGATGTTGATGTGGCAGGTCTTACATCGGTGCACGCGATCGACGTCCATGAAGTTGAGCGGCTCCTTGAGCCCGGGAGTCACCACCTTATCGATCTTGTAGCTCGGAGCCATGAAATCAAGAAGCGGAGCGTTACGAACCGCGTTCCTCATGGACGAATCGACCAGCTGGTATTGCTTGAGGGCACTGTTGACTGCAAGCAGGCTATTCTTCAAGCCCGTCTTCAGAGCGGAATAATCGGTAGTGCCGCCGGCCACCGACGTCTTCTCCTTCAACACCGCGTCGTAGGCAGCCTCCGCCGCCTTCGCCTCGTTCCCGGTCTTCTCCATCTTGAAGAGCTTATCGTTGAGAACCTTGACGGAGTTTTTATTGAACTCGACGGAAAGTTCCCTGACCTTCGCGACCGCTGACTCTGTAGTGCCATCGGCCAGCGTATGTTTCTTGCTTTCCTCAAAGTTGAATTTGGCAGCCTGGAAATCACCGCGATAGGCGCGCAGGGCTCGATCAGCCTCGCTGGCTGCGAAGGACGCATCGTTTTTCTCCCGAAGCTTTTCTCTCAATTCGGAATTCTTGGCAACCTCTGCCTCGATCTGAACCTCCAATTCCTGGACATGGTCGACCAGCCTCAGATAATTCACATCTACCCCGGCTGCCTTCTCCGGCAACAGGCGGTCAATCTTCGTCCCCGTGAGCTTGTCCAGAACGAGAGAGAATCCCTGGGCCAGGCTTTCAAGCTTTTCAAGCTCTCCTTCCCTGGCATTTTTCAGCGCCTCCTCGGACTCCTCGGCCTGCACATCCCGCCAATGGGCCTGGATATGCTTCCACTGCCGATCGTAATCCTGCCAGAAAACCGCCAGGGTGATCACGAGCAGCGCGGCGCTCGAGATTGCGAAGGCGACATTCAGGGCCGACACGCGATAGAGGGTGGTCTCGCTATCGGGTTCGGTAAAGATACTCTGGGAGAACTCTCGGAAGCCTTCTCCCTCGACCATCGAATCGACGGTCGTTACGGACTCCTTGAGAGGATCTTCCTCTGGCAACTCAGGCAACTCGGGGCCGGAGGCCTCCTCAGCCGGAGTCTCTGCAGGAGCTTCCTTGCTGGCCGTAACCACCTCAGGCGGAGCCTCTGCCTCGACCGGAGCTTCTGCGGGCGCCTCTGACGCCGCGACCTCAGGCGCCGGCGCAGCGGCCGCGCCCGAGCCAAGGTAGCCACGAGTAGGCGTCCAGTACTGATCTCCTCCGCCCCCGGCAGCAGGAGCAGGGGACGCTGCAGCCGGAACTTCCTGAGCGGGAGCCTCCGCGGCACCGGCATCAGCCGGAGCAGGAGCCGGCTGAGCTCCACTGTCATCCAGGTAACCTCTTGTAGGACACCAGGGTCCTCTGTCATTCGGCATCGATACTTGCCTGTGGTTTCAATTCAAATGTTAAAAAAGTATTCGGGAATCGCGACGATATATTTCAGGTTGACCGTCCAGCGAAGAACCATCTTCAGGGGCAGAGCTGCCATGCAGAGCAGGAAAAAGACCATCGTCTGGTAGCGTATAAAGCCCAGGTCCTTGTACATCTTGCGGAACACCAGGTTGGCCAATAGCGGCGGCAGAACTGCGAAGTAGGCTATGACCGTCAGGAAACCCGGCAGCTCACGCAGAAGGATGTTGGACGGCAGAGCCCGTCCAAGCCACTCGAGATAGACATACTCGGCCAGGTTGACATTGTTGAGAGATTCAACCATGTGGGGATCCCAATAGGCATAGGGTCCAAAGAAATTCCAATTGGGCCCTCGCAGGAAAGTTCCAAGGATGATCAGGGTTACCCAGAGAACGATAAAGCCAAACAGGAAGGTCGAGATAGCGAAACGGCGCTGCTTAAAAGTGTAGTAGCCGTTGCCCTTCGGATTCATGTCGATATAGGGAATCGCCATCAGACCATTGATGATGAAGGTCGGGAAGACCACCCCGGCCAACCAGGGATCGTAATAAACCAGCATCTCCTGCAAACCCAGGAAGTACCAGGGCGCCTTGGATGGGTTGGGCGTCTTGACCAGGCTCGCCGGCTCCTCCAGGGGGGCCTTCAGGTAGTAGGCCCAGACCAGCAGGAGTACGGTGCAGAGAATCAGCGCGAGAAACTCGGTGTAGACAAGGTCAGGCCAGCAATAAACCCGGCGGCTGGCCTCACGATGCTCAAAAGTCGGCAACCCCTTGTCGATCAGACGGTCATTGATGACCATCTTCCTGAAAGCGACCCACAGCAGAAAGGCCAGAGAGAAAAACAGGATCGTGATCGGCACGTTATCCGGCTTACCGACGATGAGCTTGAAGTTCTCATCTGTGAGGCTCCAGAAATAAAAGACGATCGTGAAGGCGAAGAAACCGCCTATGAACCAGCCCCGGGTCCAGAAAGACCTGAACTGGATCATGGCCCAGAACCCGACCACTGAGAGGACGAAATACATCGTCGGCTCAAGCAGGCCATCGATGAAGTTCTTGATGAACTCCGGCAGGTGTGGAACTAACAACGCCAACATGTTGAAGATTCTTCTCTAATGAAAACTACATCGGGCCGGAAATGCCGCCATCCTTGCGGACCCGCCAGAAATGCACCGCTATCAACAGGCCGGCTCCAAGTGGAACCGCGATGCAATGAAGGACATAAAAACGCAGCAGGGTGGCCGCTCCGACTGTCTTGCTGCCAAGCAGGCCAAACCGGACATCACTTCCGGCGGTGACCAGTGAAACATCGCCAAGCTGAATGAAGGCCGCGCCGGGACCTTCGTGTCCCATAAGCGGCGTCGCTCTTGCCATATTGGTTCCGACCGTGATCGCCCAGATCGCCAGCTGATCCCACGGCAAAAGATAGCCTGTAAAGCTCAGCAGCAGGGTCAGCACCAGCAGGATAACTCCGACATTCCAGTTGAACTCACGCGGAGGCTTGTAGGAGCCCGTAAGGAAGACCCGCAGCATATGCAGCCAGACGGTGATGACCATGAGGTGAGCCCCCCATCTGTGCAACTCACGCATGATTCCGATGGGTACATGGTCCCTGAGAGCCTTGATATCGTTGTAGGCGTATTCCACCACAGGCCTGTAGTAGAACATCAGCAAGACACCGGTGATCGTCTCTACCAGGAAGAGGAAGAAGGTCAGCCCTCCCATGCACCAGGTAAAGCTCATTCGAACACCTGATTTACGCACCTTGATCGGATGCAGATGCAGGAAGACATTCGACAGCACCGCCAGGGCCTGGTCTCTCGGGTTGTCAGGATATTTATGCCGGAAGATTGACTTCCAGATCTGGCTATCCGTGATGAATTTCATGAGGCTCATAACGCGTCCCTCCAATCCACCCGGCATGAGGAAAAGCGGGTGAACCTGCAGAGGCTGCCGCCGACACAAGCTCTGGTTGAATAGATGTTCCTGATCATACGCTGTACTCCATCTTCAGGAACGATTCCGGGTCATCCCACTGTCCCTTTTCCTGCTGATATTTTTTTCCCTTGTCGATCTCAAGCTGCCCGTCAGCGGCGAGGCTGACCTTGAATCTCTCCAGCGGCCGCGGAGCCGGCCCCTCGAAGTTGATCCCGCTCGAATAGAAGCCGCTTCCATGGCATGGACACTTGAACTTCTTCTCGGCCTCCAGCCAGTTCGGTGTGCAGCCCAGGTGGGTACAAACCGTAGAAAGAACGAAGAAGCCATCCAGGGTCCTGACAATCCAGATCCCGCGTGTCTTGTAGCGCTTGTCGACGATACCCTCACTCGAAGCCGCGAAATCACCCGGATAGCCAACCTTGAATTTTGTAGCCGGCTCGAAGGTGTCATTGGGAAACAGGAAGCGAACACACATGCCGAGGCCGGCAACGCTGGCAGCGGTGAAGAGGGCCCAGCCCGTACTTACCGCGGCGAGGAAAGAACGCCTGCCCTTGTCGTTAGTCTCACTCATGTGTCTTTATCATCCAATTGCTCAAGCAGTGTCAGGGCCTTGTCCTTCACCGCCAGACTGCGGTCGGTTTTTTTCTCCAGGAGTACATCCCTGAGTTCAGAGCCCCGGAGCCTGTAGAGGCCGTCGAGAGCCTGACACATCCAGCGTTCTTTCTGCTGAACAGTCAAGCCCCTATTATGATCTCCCCGCACCGCGTCAAGAAAATCCCAATCGAGGATTTCCTCGAGAACCGACGCGCCGGAATCATCTCCGAAATGCCGGGCCAGCAAGAAGGACGTATTCCAGGAGATTTCCTTGCGCTGATCGTTCACCTGGCCCTTGAGTTTATCGAGAACGGCCCTGGCCTGGGGATCATCGGCGAGAGTTTTTTCGAGATCGGGACCATTACGAATCAAGATGTTCACCACGCCGCCGATGGCCAGGAACCGGCTCCCCCAGGCTCTCGGGCTCCCCGGAACCTCGACCTCGTCGAGGAGGGCAGGGATCGCCTTGCGATCACCTGACCAGGCTAATCCTCCAATCGTAGCCTCCCTGAGCTCGGCTGATATATTCTGCTGCGCAAGCTGCCTTAGAAGGAAGGGAACGGCCTGCTGGGGCTGCCCGGATCGCCCAAGGGCCAGAACCAGGAATATCTTGAGCTGATCCTCACCGGAGGAGGCGTTCTCAACCAGTTGAAGGAGTTGGCTTGTCTCCTGCGGTCCCAGGTAGGGGTCTTCACCGGTTGCCTGCTTCGCGACCAGTTGGTCTGCCAAGGCCTTGGCATCCTGCAAACGCGAATGTCCACCGCCAGCCTGGATATCTCTGAGCAGGTCGGCCACGCTGCGATTGTCCTCGGCGATCGCTCCAAAGAAAACCCAGACCAGCACCAGGACGATCACGATGAGAAAAGGGATACCGAACAACTGCGGGAAGAGCTCGAGAAACGTCCTGCCGCCCTTGCGTGGCGGTACAGATACGGCACGAACATCCTCTCCGGCCAAGCTGCTTTCGCTGCCTGCGGCTGGCTGTTGCTTCCCCTCCTCGGGGTCCATCCCTCCAGGGCTGGAGGATAGTTCAGAATCTCCGGCGACCCCCGTCACGACCTTCACTCCATCGGAACTGAAATAAAAACGGAAAATCTTGCAATTAAAGGGGTTGCAGACCTTCGTGAACTGTTTCACGAAGACTGACAAATTATAGTTACTGTAGTTGAGCAGTCAAACGGATTTAAACAGAGACTCTCGACGATATCAACTACCGGCAGGTCGATTTAAGTTCCTCTAAAGAGCGGTCCAGGGCCCCCCTCTCACGGCTCTTGAGAAGGCTTCCTATGTGGGCGATCGGGCTGAAGGCTACGCTGTCGGTTCCATCTGACTTTTCCGCGCGTGTAAAAACCACCGCGGGCCAGGGCTGAAACTGGGGAAGGGGCAGCCAGGAGCTTGCAAGCTCCACCTGGCTGCGAACCATCTCCCCGAACAGGCAGCCAAGCAGAATCATAGAATTGAGTGGTTCAGCCACCGGCTGTCCCTCGCGCTCAAGAGTGTCACAGACCGCCTTCTCGAGTGCATCCGGCGACTCAGGGGACAGCAGGCTCACCTTCGCTCCAAGAACGGAATGCACCAGCTGCATTCCGGCCGCACCCATCTGCTGGCAATCTTCGGCGCGAATATCTTCCCCGAACCGGGCAACAAGACAGGCGCGAGCCTCGAATTCCCCAAAGACCGTAGACCCACCTATAAGCACCAAGACCGAGGGAACCTCTTCAGCAGAGAAAAAACGCAGCTGAACATTTCTCCCGCGGGGATAAGGATTGAGACGCAAGCCGACCAGTATGTTCAATACGTTCAGCGTCTCGTTCTCCTCCCAGGATCCGATGCTGACGACACTGATGAGAACCTCCCCATCAACCCTGGATTCGTAGAACCTGCAGAGGTCCGCGCAGGGAAGCCTGGAGTTGATATCCCGGATGCTGACAAACCCAAGGCCCGCATCTTCAAAGACGGCACACACCT
The DNA here is from genome assembly GCA_002320775.1 of Planctomycetes bacterium UBA1662. GTDB lineage: Bacteria > Planctomycetota > UBA8108 > UBA8108 > UBA8108 > UBA8108. Next base: position 20,357 of record DCKY01000202.1, on the reverse strand, counting down.
TCCCCTCGGCTTCTTCAATTCCACATCCCGGAGCGATCTCGACAGCTGGAATATTATTAAACGGCAAAGAAGGCTCTCCGGTCCAAGCCATGCAAGCAACCCTGCGAGGACCCATTGACAGGAACAAACTGTTTTCTTCAGCGACAACCATTTATGGCAGCATCAGCAACAGCCTGCCATAGAAATCCCCTTCCCGGGGCGTTCCCCGGCCGATGACTTCAGGACAAAAACCGCCGAGAGTGACGATTTGTTCCGAAAAGGTGGAGTATTCAAAAGAAAGTTAGCCCCATCTGGCGAAAAGAGAATAGGGAATCCACCCGCATCTGTATGATCGGGACTACGAAGATTTAAATCCCAGCCCGTTCTGCAGTCCAACTGCCTGCCAGAGACCGATGTCAGAAGATATTATTCAATTCAGCCAGAGGATGGACCGTCTGCCTCCCTACCTCTTCGGGACCATCAACTCGCTCAAAGATTCCAAGAGACGCGACGGAATCGACATCATCGACATGGCCATGGGCAACCCGACCGATGCCACTCCCGAACCGATCGTCGACAAGCTCTGCGAGGTGGTAAAAGACCCCCGGAACCACCGCTACTCCGCGGCCTCGGGACTCTACAACCTGCGACGCGAGGTTTCGAAATATTACAAATCAAACTGGGGTGTCGAGATCGACCCGGAAACCGAGGTCATCGCGACCATCGGAAGCAAGGAAGGTTTCAGCCACCTCTGCCTGGCCCTGCTGGGCCCCGGCGACCTGGCCTTCGTGCCGACCCCCTCGTTCCCGATTCATTCCTACGCCGTCGTGATCGCCGGCGGCGAATGCCTGGGAGTCCCGGTCGAGGATGACGAAGAGTTTCTCCGCCAGGTAGACGAAGCCTGCACCAAGATGGACAACAAGCCCAAGGTGCTCTTTCTCAACTACCCCCACAACCCGACCGCGCACACTGTCGAGGCGGCCTTCTTCGAGGAGGTCGTAGGCCTGGCGCGGCGCCACAACCTGACGGTGGTCCATGATTTTGCCTACAGCCAGATAACCTTCGACGGCTACCAGGCTCCCAGCTTCCTGTCCACGCCTGGCGCCAAGGAGATCGGCTGCGAGTTCACCACCATGTCAAAATCATTCAATATGGCGGGCTGGAGAATCGGCTACTGCGTCGGCAGCCGCCGGATCATCGAAGCTCTCGGACAGATCAAGGGCTACTACGATTACGGAATCTTCCAGGCGATCCAGATCGCCTCGATCATCGGCCTGCGTCATTGCGGAGACCTGGTCAAAGAACAGGCCCTGCAATACCAGGAGCGCCGGGATGTCCTGCTCGACGGCATGGCCCGCATCGGCTGGGAAGATGTCACCAGCCCCCGAGCGGGGATGTTTGTCTGGGCAAAGCTCCCGCAGAAATACGCCTCGATGGGCTCCATGGAATTTGCCAGGCGCATGATGGAAGATGCCGAGGTGGCCGTCGCCCCCGGAATCGGCTTCGGACCCGAAGGCGAAGGTTACCTCCGCCTCGCCCTGATCGAAAACCGCCCGCGCCTGCAACAGGCTATACGGCAGATCGGACGCGCCTTCCAGAAATGGGATGCGGAAAGCTCCCGGGAAGACTGAGAGAGGCTGGCCCGCGGCCTACTTCTCGTCGTCGGAATCGAGAGGGTCGAGCAGGGCATCGCGTTCGTTCTGGAAATCCGGAACATCCCGGCTCTTAGAAGACTTCTTCTTCCCGGAACCTTTCGGCGACTTACGCCGGCTCCCGGCGCCAGAGGCCTTCGCCTTCTTCGCGCGGGTTGATTTGCGCGGCTTGTCGGAAACGGCTCCCGCGGCCGGCTCCGCATCGGGAATCGTGAAGAGCTTGACGATGCAGAGCAGGCTGAAGATGGCTGCGACGATCCAGGCCCAGACAACGACGGATCTCTCCGCTGAAGCCCGTCCCGCCTGACGCTGAGTCATCTCCTCTGACAGAGCGGCAAGAGAGGACGAGATGCCCGCCTTCTGCTTCTGGATGAAAACGGGATCGAGCCTGTGAACCGCTGGGCGGAGCTGCCGGGCCTTTGACGCGAGCTCTTCGAAACGCTCCTTTTCGGCAACCTTCCCATCGACAGGATAGCCGGATTGTTCCAGGTCGAGCAGCTTCGACCGGGCCGAAGAGAGCTCCTCATCCAGGGCATCCAGGTCAGCCTTGATCTGCTGGAAGGGGGCCGTCAGCTCATCATCTTCGTCTGTATACCCATCATCCTCCCAGAGGAAATCGCCGGGCTTCAATACTGCGTGATTCTCATGACAATCCCAGCAGACCTTCGTATGAACCGTGACGGACTCTTCTCCCTCCGAAGCTTCCTTCGCATCCGATGCGGGAGCCCTGGCCGCAAGATAATGCTCCAGGACCTCCGCGTGACAGCTCCCGCATAATTTCCCCGCCAGCTCGGGATCTTCATCATCAGGACGTTCCGGCCGCCCCCTCGAATCAACCAGCATCCCCTGGTGCGAATAGAGGAAGAGCCTCTTGTCCTCGGGCGTCTCGATGCTCCGATGCCACTTGATCTCAAGCCTGGGCTTCGGAGGCTCCTTCTCTTCAGGTTCTTCTTCTTTCTTCTCCGACTTGTCTTCCGCGGGTTTTTCCTCCTCCGGCTTGTCAGCCGTCTCGGCGTCCGCAGGTTCTCCGGCACCAGGCGCTCCCTCTTCAGCCTCCTGGCCAGCCGGCTTTTCTTCCGCTGGTTTCTCTTTCTCTGCCGGCTCTTCGGCAGCTTCCTTTTCTTTCGAGGCTCCCTCTTCCTCTTCAGCGCCTGATTCTTTTTCTTTCGCGGGCCCCTCTTCAGCCTTTTCCTTTTCGCTTTTCTCTTCAGCCGGCTTGGCGTCTTCCCCCGAGTCCTCTGGTTCCGTCTCCTCTTCCTCCGGCTCTTTCGAAGCTTCCTCGTCAGCTTCAAATAACAGCTCGAGAGCGAGAAGGAATTGCTCCGGCGGCGCGGTGTCAATTCCTCCATGACAATCTACGCATTGCACTCCGCCGCTGTGATGGACGCTTTCGGCCCATTTCTCCAGCGGTTTCTCATGCTTATGACAGCTTCCGCAGGTTCCCCCATCCGGCAGACCATCCTGACGCAAGCCGGGCGTGACAAGGGCTTCATCCTCAGCCGTATCCTCCTGCGACTCTTCCTCTTCAGCCGGACCGCCGCCGCCGCCTTCTTCCGAACCAGCCTCGCCAGGGTCCTCGCCGGCCGAGCCGGCCTCCTCTCCAGCCGGCTCTTCTCCAGCGGGCGCCTTGCCGGACTCCTCGACACGCTCCGGATATCCCTTGCTGCTGAAGTGATAGCCCCAGCGTGTGGTCTCGGAAATGTAACCAAGAAAACCCATCCCGAAGACGCCGAGGAACAGCAGAAACGCCAGGACCGCAAAAACCGGCCGGCGGGTGATCTTGCGCTCCTTGCCGCGGTCTATTACCGGCAGCAGGAAGAGAACCAGCGCGACACCGTTGATCGTCAACACTCCGAGAAAGGCGGGGTCTACACCCCAGGACCTGAGAAAAGGCAGTGCCGAGTAGAGATTGTCATCAAAGTACTTGAGGAACTGGTACATCGGCAGAAAGTACCACTCCGGCTTGATTCCCTCTGGAGTTCCAAACCTGTCGGCCGGTTCCCCGAGATGCCAGGGCCACCAGGTGGCAAAAGTCACCAGGAGAGCGAAACCAAGGTTGCAGGCGATCAGATCCCGATAGACCTGCCGTGGGAAGAAAGGCTCGCTGCCGCCCTTGGCCAGCGCGGCCTTATTGCCCAGCTTGATTTCATCGGTGACTGTGGTCTTGGGCGAGATCCCATTCCAGGTTATCAGGGCGAGATGATAGCCGACAAGGGCGAGCAGCAGCAGAGGCAGAATCACCACGTGGAGAGCGAAGAAGCGGCCGAGGGTTGCCCCGGAAACATCTTCTCCCCCGCAGATGAGCACCTTGAGCGTCGGCCCGATCACCGGAAAGGAGTCGACCGCCCCAAGCCCTACCCGGGTAGCCCAGAAGGCAAGCTGGTTCCAGGGCAGCAGGTAGCCTGAGAAACAGAAGACCATCGAGACCCCCAGCAGGAGCATTCCCACAAACCAGGTAAACTCCCGAGGACGCTTGTAGGATCCGTACCAGAGGACCTTGAGCATATGAAGCACGAGCACCACGATAATGAAGCTCGCGCCCCAGGAATGCATCTGCCGGATGAGCCAGCCCAGCCGGGCGTGATACTCAATCGTCTGCACCGACTTGAAGGCCAAGGTCTCCTCGGGAACGTAGAGCGTCAGCAGGAGACAGCCGGTAAAGAACTGCAGGGCGAAGAAAAACAGGGCCAACGCACCCGTGGTATAGAGCCAGGACAGGTGCATCGGAACAGGCTTGCCGGCCTGCTCTCCCGCGAGGGCGAGCATCCTCTCGCCTCCGCTTCGATCGAGCAGCCATGCCTTCAGCCTTGCGATAGATTTCCCTGTCTTGTCCGGCAATTCTCTCTACCCAGTTCAGGTTGGATTTTCCAGGTAACGATCAAGAAGAACGACCGTTCCGGAGCCATCGTCCTCGGCGAGCGCAAACTCCCGCAGAGGCTCCTGCGGAGGCTTCCTGGTCACCTTGCCGGAGGAGTCGAAGGCTCCCCCGTGACACGGACAGTGAAAACCGCGCTCGCCCTGCATCCAGTTAACGTTGCAATCGAGATGGGTACACTTCGCATCAAAGGCCCTCAGGCTGTCGCCAACCTTGAGTACATAGACCTTTTTCCCATTGAACTGTACCTTGGCCGGCTCGGCGTCAACGGCATCGAAGTACGAACGGTCCTGCTCCAACTGGAGCTTTGCCTGGCGCGGCCGGCGCGGCAGGGGCCGCAGGAAATTAACCGCGGCGACCACCAATCCTCCGGCGTAAACCAACGGAAAAAGAAGCAGCGCAAGGTGCTCAAACATTCGCCGTGTCATCAAAAGCTACTCCTGATGCGGGTCATCCACCGGACGCGACTGGTTCTCCACTTCTTCAACAGGCTTAGCATACCTGCTCTAAAGGCCCCGGTCCACAGCGACCTTCGGCGAGGGGATCAAGAAGCTGAATCCTCAAGCCCCCTCTACCACACAGCTGCGCTCACCCAATTGGATGACATCCCCCGCTTCCAACCTCTTTCCACGGCGGGTTTCGACAATCCCGTTAACCGAGACTTCGCCTGCGCGAATCAGCACCTTGGCTTCACCGCCGCTCTCTACCCAGCCCTGGTATTTAAGAAATTGGTCCAGTTTGAAGGTCTTCAAGGCGCCCTTACCGCTCCTGGCAGGGTCAGCATCCTTCGTAGCCCGCGCAATCGATGGCGTCATCGGTTGGATCGCTGCCGCAGGCGAACGGCCCCGGATCTGCAGGAACTGTACCGCCAACGAAGAGGAACTGGAAGATGACAATCCCATCAGTCAACTGGACCACGCCGTTGTCGTCGGTATCCGCCGCGTCAAGACAGGAAGGCATAGCCGCGCCCATGAACAGGGTGTTGAGAATCCGGATCCCATCGGTCAACTGCAGGGCCCCATTGCCATCGGTGTCGCCGCGCTTGAAGCGTTCCTCTGGTTCGGCCTCGGCAGGGCGAACGCTGATACTCAGGTCCTCAGGTCCGCCGGGAATCTCGATACCGAATTCGTCGAGAAAACCCACGCGGAAATTATGTTCACCACCGCCATCGAAGATCTTGACCATCAGGGTGTGACGCCCGGGCTCGAGAACGATGTTTCCGAGGTTCGGATAGTCAAAGGGCTGATCCTGGTACATCCTGTCGAGAGCGCCGCGGGAGGCATTGTTGACATGCAGGCTCTGCCCGTCGATGAGCAGCTGGACCGAATCGTCACTGGAGACGCCGAGGTGAATTTCAACCTCCTCCTCAACATCAAGATAGGTCACCGCGTAGCACATCACGTTGTCATTGCTCCCGTAGATGCTATCGAAATCGATGCGGTCATCGTCATCGTCACGGTCAAACCACTCGACCCAGGTGGGCACCTCATCTGGATTGCGGCCCATCTCGTTCGGCGCCAGGCCGGTAGAAGCGGACGCGCCGTTATAGTCAGGCTCCATCGCCATTGCGCCAACAGGAACAATATCCGTCTCTGAGGTCTCCCCATCGGTGAGATAGTCCCTGGCAATTTCTTCTTCGCCCGGAGCAGCCCCTCCATCCCGGGTAAACGGACCGAGGATCAACCAGTTCTGGATACTGCCGAAATCGCTCACGGAAGCCAGGCTTGCAGCCGAGCTGGCATTCGCCTCTCCTGAAACGACAAAGACAAAATCGTTTTCCGGTTCGGTAACCTCGCCGGAAAAGAAGCCTGAAACAGAATTGTCAGGTATGACCGAATAGGTCAACTCGGTGATATCCCCTTCACTGATGTCGAATTCCCAGCGAACGATATTATCCTCGATGACCTGCCCTTCCTGCCCAACGCTGGTAATTTCCCATTGAGGCGGAATCGTCTCAGTGACAGTAACGAGCTCGGCCCTCGAACACACCCCCGGCCCGCGGCGGTTCGACAGCGACAGTACGACCGGGTACTCCTCACCATCTTCATAGATCGCAGTCTCTTCCCCCTCGACCTCGAATCGACCATCCCAGAGCGATCGGCTGGCCTCTACCGGCGCCGTCCGGCAGCCGCCGATCAGGGTAATCGTCAGGTCATCAATACGGGCGGTAGCTCCCGGCTGCTGGACCTGGCCAAAGGAGGCTCCGAAGACAACCTCTACATTGGTCGCATCATCCAGGGTCTGCCGAGTGTGGCTCAGGCCATTGGTGTCGACCACCTGGAGCTGGGGCTCCTCGGGGGGATCATCTCCCTCCTCCCAGAGCTTCATACTGATCTGCACCGGCCCTCCATTGTCATCTCCCTGGGCGGAGACCTCGACCCAATACCATTCGCCCTGGATGATCGGAAAACCCGGATCCGCCCTGGCGTAACCTACAGCTCCGTTCGGCCATTCGAGATGAGGAACAGCCTGGTGGCAGCCGGTAAACTCGGCAATCGCCAGGGTGCCATCAAAGAACTCCCCATCAACGCCTTCGGGGTAGATAACACAGGCGTAGCCTCTCTCAAGCGAGGCATCTAGCTCCGCATTGGGGCCATCAAAAACCCCCACCCTTCCCCGCATATAGATCAGCAGTTCGCTGATGGTCTCAAGATTCACCAGGGCCCTCAGACGGTAGTCCTTCGATCCCTCGGGAAAGATCTCAGCAACCGTATTCGGATAGAGACTGGCAAGCGCGATCCCTGAGACGGCGTGGTTGGTCATCAACAGGCTACCATCATCGATCTCCAGACCGCCGACCGGATACAGATCCCCGCAAAGGTCAACAACGCCCGGATGGAAGAAATCCTCCAGCTCCTCCGGCTCCTCAAATTCATAGACCAGCAGATCCTCCTCCTCCTGCTTGCCCTGAGCCTGCAGATACACTGGACAAGCTGAAAACAAGGCAAAGAGCGCCACCCACAAGCCACAAAAAAGATTCCCGGCTTTTAACATCACTATCCCCTCCTCGTAGAGGCGGTCCGCTTATTTCAGAACTCAGGCAGAGCGACCCAAACGTTCTGCTTTACTCATTGTAGATACTCAACCGCACCTCTACAAACCCTTATTGATAACGAAGAGCCCGCCCCTGAAGCTCTCAAGGCCCGGAGACAGGGCAAAACGGTTGGCCTCGCGCTGGACCCCGTGTTAGAAGACCACTCCCAGCGACAGGCATGGTCCGGAAAGAACAATTCGGCAACAAGGAGATTTCCCCCGTGGCAACCATTACAGGTCTTACCGTCCGTGATATCCGCATCCCGACCTCGGACAGTCTCACCGGCTCTGATGCGATGAACCCTGATCCTGACTACTCGGCTGCCTACGTAGAGCTCCAGACAGACCATCCCGATGGATTAGCAGGCCACGGCCTGGCCTTTACAATCGGCCGCGGCAACGAGCTCTGCGCCGCCGCGGTTGAGGCCTGGAAGCCCTTCGTCATCGGACTGGACCTTGACGACATCAGGGCTGACATGCGCGCCTTCTGGAGGAGGCTGACAGGCGACAGCCAGCTGAGATGGGTCGGGCCTGAGAAGGGAACCGTTCACATGGCCTCGGCCGCGATCATCAACGCCGCCTGGGATCTCCTCGCCAAGCTGGAGGGGAAGCCGCTCTGGAAACTGCTGGCTGACATGAGCGCCGAGGAGTTGGTCGCCTGCATCGACTTCACCTACATCTCAGATCTGATGACCCCCGAGGAAGCGGTCGAATTGCTGCGAAAAAAAGAAACCGGCCGTGAGGCCCGGGAGCAGGAGATGCTGGACCGCGGCTTCCCGGCCTACACGACCTCCACAGGCTGGCTCGGCTACGAAGATGAAAAAATCAGGGATCTCTGCCGCCAAGCCGTAGAAGATGGATGGTCGCACGTCAAGATCAAGGTTGGAGCCGACCTCCAGGATGACATCCGCCGATCGTCGATCATCCGTGAAATGATCGGCCCGGATCGCGAGCTCATGTTTGATGCCAACCAGGTGTGGGATGTGGCTGAGGCCATCGAGAACATGAAGCACCTTGCGGAATTCTCACCGCTCTGGATCGAGGAGCCCACCAGCCCGGATGATGTTCTCGGCCACGCGGCCATCGCCAGAGCCGTCGCCCCCATCGGGGTGGCCACCGGGGAGTGCTGCCAGAACCGCGTCCTGTTCAAGCAATTCCTGCAGGCCGAAGCAATCCAGTTCGTCCAGATCGACAGTTGTCGGCTTGGCGGAGTCAACGAGGTCCTCTCCGTGCTCCTCATGGCCGCCAAGTGCGGCGTGCCGGTCTGCCCCCACGCCGGCGGTATCGGACTCTGCGAACATGTCCAGCACCTCGCGATCTTCGACTACATCAGGGTCGGTTGCAGCCTGGAGAACCGCGTGATCGAATACGTTGACAACCTGCATGAGCACTTCGAGAACCCCGTCACGATGCGCGACTGCCGCTACCTGCCTCCGCAGGCTCCCGGCTACTCGACCACCATGGTCGAAGCCTCGCTTGACCACTACGAATTCCCCTCGGGAACAGCCTGGAGAGACCGCTGATAACGAGCGCTATTTCTTCTTTTCCAGCGCGACCCTGTGACGCTTGAGCGCCTCGGAGGCATAAGCGTAGAACTTGTCGAGGTCCGCTCCGAGATACCAGATCCTGCCGCGCGGACCCAGCACCAGCCAATGAGGAGCCCTGGGTATCCCGAGGGTCTGCACCAGCGGGGAGGAGAAGCCCTTGCCGTCATGAAGCTGCGCCCAGGGGATCTTCCAACGGTCCCGGGCCGTCTCAAAGGCTCCCTTGTCGGTGTCCAGGTTCACCCCGAAGATCATCACCTTCCCCTTGAGTACGGGATATTTCCTGATGGCCTGCTCGAGGGATGATTCAGGATTCCTGCCAAGGGTCTCGATGAACTGCCCGTGTTTTGCCGTATCTGACCTCCAGAAATGGACTAATGTCACTTTCCCAGCCAGATTTATGAGATTTAATTTGGCTTTTTTTCCGCCCTTTCTAACCACAACTTCAAAGGCTGGCATATCCCGGCTCGTCAACAGGGCGAGGTACCTCAAGGGACCTTTAGCTTTTGCAGCCCAGTCGGAACTGGGAAATCCATCTACCAGCCGGGCAAAATATTCCCGAGCTCTGTCAGACTCATCCCTCAAAAAGGAATCGCTCGCAAGCAGGTAGAGTCCCTGGGCCTGACCGACCGGGTTGCTGGAATCCGCCGCCATCGCTTTCCACTGGAAGATCGCGCCTGACCTATCTCCACCAAGCATAAGCACTTCCGCGCATAAAGAACGGGCTTGAGCAAGCTTTGGAGAAGCCGAATTCGATTGGATAAACTCCCGGAGCCTCTCCGCGACGGCCTGGTAGCTCTGCTGGATGGAATCCCGATCCGGATATTCCTTCTCCAGTGATGCGACGAGCTGCGCGTAGCTACCGCCCTCAGCCTCCGTTACATCTTCGCCACCGGCCGCCAGCCCGGAGGCCTGGAGGCCGATAATGATTGCCAGGAAAAGCCATAACCCTAGAACTACACCGAATATATGCCTAACTGTAACCGCCTGGTAAAAATCAAATGATATTGACATGAATACGAGCAAAGTTAGAATTCGAACTTAGAAAGAGAAGTTGTACGGAGTTGCTTTTTGTCAGGTTTGTACGATTTCGGTTCGTTTTGCCACTGACTCCCGGCAGGAAGTTACAGAATACTTCTAAATGGAGTGACTTAGCGGGCTCTCGCGGAGCAAAAAGGTGGACCGCAGAGCGTAACTTGATCCGCCGCTTTCAAAATGGAGACAACGCCAGTCCATTCGCCTCCATCGGAGTTTAAAATACTAGAACAAGCAAGAATACGATAGGTTAAGAAAAGCCAAGGTTGTACACCACCACGTAAAATTAAGAGATAACTCCACCAACCACCAGTCTCTTAATTCCCTTGGTTTTTCTTTCTTTTTCACCCGGCTCGTCCGGGTTTTTTCGTTTTCACCCCCCCCCGTTTCTTCTACAGGAAAATGCGTAGCCGCCGGTCAGAGCGTAACGCCCCGATAAAGGTTGGGTGATTTCCCCGTCAATACACCCGTCTCTACATAGCTCCAATGTCTCTCCCACAGGCCGAGCAATTAGCCGCGAACCTCACCTGGAAGAGCGCAGCGCGCCGGGTTGCTGAAGAATACGTTCAGGGTTCGCCGGTAATCTCGCTGAGATGAGCCGCGAGCTTTTCAACCAGCGCGGGAAAACCCGGCTGAAGAATAAAGGGAGACTGAAAGGAATCAACCCTCCCGTAGTGAAGCCCGGTCTCACCGGCGATCTGCCGGCTCTTGCCAATGGTAATTTTCCGGAAGCCTTTGTGGTCGCCGAAGAAGCTGCGCAGGTTGAGCCGCAGATGAAAGTCATGGGTCCCGATGCCTGCCTCTTCCCACGCCTCCTTGGCAAAACCGGGGGTGAAGCCCACCACCCGGAAGCGATCACGCTGAAGAGCTCCTATCACCTTGTTGACCAGCGGCTCATCCAGTTCCTTCCCCGCCACCACGACCTGGTCACTGCTGAAGGACCAGGAGCCGGCGAGGTAGGCGAGAACCCAGGAAGTCTTGCCCCGCGTAAGCACCAACTCCGCCGCGTTCCCGGGCTTCAGCTCCGAGATGGCCCGCTCCCTGAACACCGGAGGCCCAAACTCCAGCCGGCCTGGCCATTTCGAGATAATGAGAAAGCGGCTGCGGTCCCCCGAACGCTCAGCTACAAAGGCATCAATCTCCGCATCCCTCGGATCACTCGACCGCCGAAGCAGGCGGAGCGTATGGAGTTCTCCTGTCCCGGTCTCCACAGTGATTTCCCCAAGGGCCGGCGCCGACGATGCCCCGGTTGCAGAGGCCGGTTCATAAAATTTTTCGATCAGGAGATCTCGCAGTTCAGCGAGAGCCTCTGGAACAACCAGCCGATCTCCCCTGAAGGAGTCGCCCCTGTTCCCGGTCTCCACGATATGGCCCTTCCCCTTCGCGGCGGAGGAGTCGGAGGGAGCTTTCCGGATAACAAAGGAGCCCCCCGGCCCCCGGCATCGGATCTCGGAGAACTCGACGCCCTCAAAATCAAAGACCTTGGCCGTCTGGTATTTCTGCGCCTCCTCGAGAAGCCTCTTCGCCGGCCCCTCGATGCCGCTGAAAACAAACCCTCCCTCACCGGCGCGAAGCCAGACGAACCGTTCCTCTCCCTCCTCAAAACTGGCGCCCACCTCCAGGCTGATCCGATCACCCCGGCGGTGCTCGACCTCCAGTTTCAGGCGAGGCTTATCGAGCCCGTATTTCGTAAGATCTTCATCCGTAACTTCTTGCGGTAGAATAAATTGCTTTATTTTCCAGGCGTTCAACTCCGAAAGCAGAGCGTCAGTCTTAACCCGGTCGGCCAGCAAGCCGGCCAGGGGAGCACCCTCGGCAAAACGCCACCGGCGGGTCTTTTCTTCCCGGCGAAACGCCTTGCGGGCCTTCTGCGAACCGCTGACCTCAAAGGCAATGCAGTCGGCCGGCGCTACGGGAATGAGGGCCTTCGACCGCAACTCTTCGAGGCTGGCCGAAAAGGCTGTTCGGGCTGTGGACCGGGCCACGATAATGGTCTTGCGGTCGAGACGGGCGAAGATGTCCTCCTTCAGGCCGGGATGCTGACGACCCACCTCGATCGAATGCTCTTTGCCCTGGCGAGTTTTAAAGTTGACGGACACCCATGGTCCGGCCTTGTCACACCACTTCCCGGCATCCTCCGAATTCTCCGGCACCTCGACCACCTTGACCATGTCGGCTATCTCCCAGAGAACCCCCTGGATCCGCGGCACGAAACCACGGAACTTAACCGGCTCGGTAATGTTCCAACCGTATTCGCCGCTGCGTTCGAGAGAGATCTTGCGGGCGCTCGCGCCCGCCGCGGCCTCATCTGCTGACAACCCATGGACGATTTCAAACGCGACAATGTCCGCCGGCTCGACATTAGCGAACGCCTCCGCCGCACCCGACCAGACCTCCCTGCGGCTCTCAAAGAAGTGAGCATAGAGGGTCGCCGCGATGGCGATCACGAAGAGTAAAACAGTCGTACGATTACCCGAGCGGCCTTTTCCCATCAGGATCTCCTGAGAAAATAAACACAGATACCGAGGGCCAGGAAAATCCCGGGAAAGATCAGCACCGCGGCCAGGAAGACAAACCGTCTCAAGGAGGGATTGCCCGCAAGGTCAATCCTGCGTTCCTGGGAACGAACTCCCCCCTCGCTGACCAGCTCCTCCCTTTCGACCAGCCAGTTGACGCAGTTCATTACAAAATCACGATGGTTCCCATTCAGAAAGCCTCCCCCCTGACTCGAGCTGTCCAGCAGCAGGCTCCCCGAGCCAAGCACTACCAGCCTGGTCGCCAGCGGCACCCAGCTCTCAGGCGGACGATCGATCTTTTCCTGGCGAGTGGCCGCCGCCACTGTAAAGTCGCTCCGCGCCTCCTCGCTGACCCCGCTCCCCGAAGAGCCTCCGCCAACGAGATAATAGCGTTCGACCTTGTCCGAACCTCCAGTAGAGAGCAGCACATCGCTCGCGAGGCGGAATGGTGCGCCAACAGCCTTGAGGGGACGCGGCTCCAGCAGCCCCACACCAAAATCAGCCCTCCCGCCATCTGAGCCGGCGACCAGGGGCGCGGTCACCGGATGAATACTGTTTGCGCTTCTGCAGACGACCCAACTGCGATCGGAGTAATCCTCCAGAACTGTTATCCTTGAGCGAACCTTACCCTCGAGCACCTCTACGCCCCATTTCTCGAGAATACTCTCCAGCTTGCTCCTGCGCACCCCAAGAGCGACAAAGAGCTTTCCCCCGCCGGACAGATAGCCCTGGACGGCATCCAGCTCCGCCTGGGTAAACGATTTTTCCGCTCCAGCGATCACCAGCAGGTCGCAATCTTCAGGAACCCTGCGAAGCTGCCCCAGATCCAGGGGCGCAATGGCGAAACCCGAAGCCTCCAGGTCATGCCGCAAGGCCATCATAGGCGAGGCTCCTCCCAGCTGAAACTCTCCGTGTCCCTGGGTGAAATAGCAGCGCAGGCGATTTCTGTGGATCAGGCGCTTGATCGCCGTAGTCATCGCCTCCTCCGCCCTGAAGGAGGAGATCTGCATGGGCTCGGATGGGCTGGATGGATTCGCCGTAAAGGTTGCCACATCCTCAGGCATCACGGTCTGACGCAGCCCCTTGCCTTCTCCCGTGTGGAAGATCAGACGGTTGAACTGGCGGGAGGAGAGATCGTATTCTTCCCGGACCAGCTCCCACCGGCTGGCATCCACCAGGGAGTTCACCTCAGCTGCCACCCGGATCAGGGGCTGCTCGGAGGAATAGATCTTCAGAAGCTCGACAGCCCTCTGAAGAGAACGGTAATGAGCCATCTGCTTGCTGTTGTTGAGCTGAACGTAATAAGGAAAGACGACCCTGATCTCCTTCGTGACCAGCTTCAGAACCTCACGGGTCTCCGGTGAGAGCGAATGAATCTTCTCCTCGGTAAAATCAATCCGGCCCGGATTGCGAAAAGCGATCCCGTTCACCACAAAGAGTATGTAGAGAAGCAGAAGCAGGTTGAGTATGAACCGGGTTCGCTGGCCTGACCGCCGCCGCGGGCTGAAGCTCTGCGACTCAGCCGCGGAGGGCTCAACGACAGCCTCTTGCGTCTCGACCGCCTGTCTGTCGGTTTCAGCTGGACTCATCGCCACTTGCGCCCGTTGACCATATTGATGGAGAGAAACAGAAAGAGACTGGTAAATCCAAGGTAGAAAACTATGTAGCGCAGCTCGACGCCCCCGCCGATGTATTCACTCGAAAAATGAGCCTGGAAGCTCAGGTAGTGAAAGAGACGCTGCAATTCCGGCGTCTCCCGGTAGATCCAACCGAGAAAAAGCAGCGAGAAGAACAGCAGGTTTCCACTGAGCGACAGCACAGCAGCAACCAGCTGGTTGCGAGAAAAGGTAGATGCCAGCAATCCCAGGGAGTTGGTCATGCAGCCAAGAAAGAACAGTCCGAAATACATCGACTTGATCGGTCCCCAATCAGGCCCGGCCGGCTTCCCAAGCACCTCCAGCATCAGAACGAAGAGCAGCAGGGAGGACCAGATGAGCATATAGAACAATTGGGTAGCCAGGAACTTGCCGCAGACAACCTCCGAGGCCCTCACAGGAGCCGTCATCAGGACTTCGATCGTTCCCGTACGCTTCTCCTCGGAAAACAACCTCATGGCCAGCAGCGGCGACAGCGGAAGAACCCAGAAGAAAGCGAAGCTGAACAGCGACCTGATCACCAGCGTGATCTGCTGCGGATCCCGGGCGTAGTTGACGCAGTAGTAATAAAAAATCCAGCCGTTGGAGATCATGAACAGAAAGAGGACAACATAGGCAATAGGTGAATAGAACAGGGCCATGAATTCCCGCTGGAATATCGCCCAGGTGTTCGTCGCCGCGCTCAGCCGGGTTCTACTCATTCCTCACCCCCGACAAGATCAAGGAAGACATCCTCAAGGCTCAACTCTTCAGCCGCCAACTGGCGCAGCCTCCAGCCGCCGGAACTGACGGCATCGAATATCACCTCCGCCCCCTGCCCCGCATCGTTAAAAAACACCCTGTAGCGACAATAGCCGGCGCCGGGATCATCACCCGCGCCTTCCGGCCTGTCAGTCTCCACCCTCGACACACCCGGGAGAGCCCCAAAGGCGGCGCTCACCGCCTCATGAGGCCCGCTGACCTCGGCAACTACACAGACCCGATCAGCCAGGGAGCCCTTGAGATTCTCAACCGTGTCTCCGGCGACAAGTTGCCCCCCGGAGATGATCGCCACGCTGGAACAGACAAGCTCGACCTCGCTGAGTATGTGAGTCGACAGAATGACCGTCCTGCTGCGTCCGACCTCCTGGAGCAGAGATCTGAACTGCCGCACCTGCTCAGGGTCGAGCCCTACCGTGGGCTCATCGAGGATCAACACCGGAGGCTCGCCCAGGAGCGCATCCGCCAGGCCGATCCTCTGGCGGTAGCCGCGCGACAGAGTCCCGATCATACGTCCGGCCACATCCACTGTCTGGGTTTCCTCGAGCGCCGCGCCTATTCGTCCCTTCCTGTCGGCACGAGAGATGCCCTTGAGACGGGCACGAAAGCCCAGGTACTCACCAACTCTCATATCGGGATAGATCGGAACCCCCTCGGGCAGATAACCAATCGAGTTTCTCACAGCGAGACTGTCTTCTCCCACGTCAAAGCCGTTGACGCTGACCCGGCCGGAATCACCAGGCATGAAGCCCGCCAGGATCCTGAGCGTCGTGCTCTTGCCCGCGCCGTTGGGACCAAGAAAGCCCAGGACCTCCCCCTCGCCCACCGAGAACGAGATCCCCTGCAGAGCCTTTACAGGACCATAGCTCTTCACCAGACCATCAACTTCGATCAGGTTTCTCGACTCAGCCAATGAATTCAACTCTCCACACCCTGCCGGCAAAGCCGCCGGCAGGTAATTTCCTGCTTCAGGGGTTCCCCTGAATAGACGTCAGGATCTTCTCTTCTGTTTCCACCTTCCGGCATTTTAGCCCAGAATGACTTTCCGGGGTTGAGGAAAACGGGAGGCGGCGGCTCAGTACTCGCGACGCTCCCTGGAAGAAGGAATCCCCTCGGCCTCACGGTATTTCGTGACCGTACGCCGGGAGATGCTGATCTCGACCTCTTCTAATTTCCGCACAATGGCGATATCGCTCAAGGGCTTGGCCTTGTCCTCCTCTTTGATGAAATCCTTGATGCGCTGGATCACGCTGCCGCGAGCCTCCACATCCCCGCCGGACTTCGTCGCGCCGCCGGTAAAAAAGAACTTCAGCGCGTAGATCCCCCTGGGAGTCTGAATGTACTTGCCGCTGATGCCCCTGCTGATCGTTGAAACATGAACACCGAGCAGATCAGCCACATCCGCCATCTTCAAGGCCTTGAGATGGCTGATACCGTGATCGAGAAAGCCCGACTGGATATTGACGATCTCCTGGGCAATCTTGTGCAGCGTTGCCTGGCGTTGGCGAATCGCCGAAACCAGCCACTCAGCGTTATCGAGTTTTTTCTTCAGGTACTTCTGCAGTTCGGGATCCTTGCGTGACTGACGATAGAGATCCCGGTAATGGGAGCTGATCCTCAGGCGGGGAATATAATTCGAATCGACCCGGACCTCGTAGGCGCCCTCAACCTCATCGACAATGACGTCAGGCTTGACGTAATGGGGAGGATCTCCTCCAAACAGTTTGCCCGGCAGTGGGTTGAGAGAGGCGATGTTCTGCACCGCGTCCTTGACCTCCTCGATACCCACGCCCAGCCCCCTGGCAATCTTAGGCAACCGGTTGTGGCTGAGCTCTGAGAGGTATTCCCGGATGATCTTCTCTTCAAGGGGATAGTCCTGGCGATCCTTCTGCAGTTGCAGGAGAAGGCACTCGACAATATCACGTCCCCCGACACCGGTCGGCTCGAGGTCCTGGACAATCTCGAGGGCGACCTCAAGCAGAAGCAGCTCCGGGGGAGGCTCGATGGAAACCCTGACCTCCTCGAGGGAATACATGAGGTAGCCGCGCTCATCGATATTGAAAATAATCGAACTGCAAAGCTCCCGAATCTCCATCACCTGCTCTTCTGAAAAATCCAGCCGCATCGGCGCCTCGACGGCAGACGTAGCCGGGACTCCATTCAGCTCGGCCTCGGGCGCGTCTCCGCCAGGATCCTCTTGCGCGGCGGCGGACACCTTCGCGGACGCCTCAACGCGCCGCATGGCCGCCGCGACCTCGTCGTCGCTGAGCAGATGCACCTGATCCTCGAGATGATCCTGCAGAGAAATCGAACGCTCGGCGGTATTGCTCATCGCCTCGAGCTTCTCATCCTTTTCCCCGCGGTAGCTCGCCGAACTGCGTGATGGCGGAGCATCATCCTGGAAATAGCGATCAGCCCGCTCCATTCGTTCCTGGAGAGACCCGAAAGGATCTTCCGCGGGCTCAGTTGATCCGTCGGCATCCTCTGAAACTCTTGCCTCGGCCTGATCCGGGGAAGCATCCTCGCCGCCAGTGTTTTCCTCACTGGAACGTTCGAGAGTTTCGTTGTTCTCCAGCTCGGTATCGACACGCTCCTGCAGATCCATGGAGTTCAAACAGAGAATCTCCATCGACATATACATCTGCGGCGAAAGCGTCTGGATCTGCTTGATCGCCTGGTGTTGGGAGAGACCTAATTCCATGGCGTTTCAGCCGTTTGCTCGCCAATTCCTGACCGAGCAGAACGGCCCGTGCTGAAGCTGAAAATACTATTTAAAGCCAGGAGGATCGACAAGTGAGTATAGAAGGCGTATCCGCCAAAGTCAACTTAAGTGAGGAGCAACCCCTTTGGTGAAAAACACTTAGAGAACATTCTGCCGAAGTCGCCCAGGCCTCTGCAAATTTCTGTCCTTCAGGCCCGAGATGGAGCCCGCCAGCGGGAGGAGAAGAGCTGCAGCACACCGGCCAGCAGACATAAAAACGCGAACCAGTGGCCCCAGCTCCTGTAGAAGGATGGAGTGCTCCCCGGGATAAAGCCCTCGCTGAAGCTGGCGGCTTCCCAGATCTTTTTGCCGCCCCGGAACTCACCGGCAAGGTCGACGATGCCCGAAGGCCCCACATTCGTGCAGCGCAACACGGGAATACGGGACTCAACCGCCCTGAGAATCAGCACCGAGCGATGCTGCTCGATATGGGCTGTGTTCCCATACCAGTAGTCCTCGGTGAGATTCACCAGGAAGTCACTGCCAATGGCTGACTGGCGCACATATTCAGGCAGAACAGCTTCGTAACAGATGAGGTTACGGAATGTATTTTCGCCCAGAGACATCGGTGGATTGTCAGTACCCAGGTTGAGGTTACCTATTCCGGGCAGCTTGTTTCGCCATGAATCAGGCAGGAGGTCAAGGCCGGGAACCCACTCACCAAAAGGAACCGGGTGGTTCTTCTTATATATGCTCCCCATCCCATCCCGGCGCAGGGAGATTGAGATGTTGTAGCCGCCTTCTCCAAAGCCTCCAATCACCATGGGAATTTTAAAGTCATCCCGGACCATCTTCCCTCCTGCCGGGCGATTGAAGAAGGGGTTCCTCCAGGGATCCACACCTGGGCCTGTGGCAAGAGAAACAGGGTTCGAGCCTTCAGGCCAGAGGACCAGGTCAACAGCGGATGATTTTTCTTCTCCAATCAACAACCTGGTTTCTGCAACATAGCCTTCGAGGAGCTGGCGAAGTCTCAAATAATACTCCCGGGGATCTTCATTCATTCTTTGCCGCCGTTCATTCGGATGGAGAAAACCCTGTATAAAACCAACCTCGATTCTCTCACCTTCACGCTCTGCCAGCCTTGCCTGGATGGACCCCAGCCGCAATGGACCGTAAACACAGCAGGCCAGCAGCAGCACTCCACTGGCAACCACTCTCCAGCGCGGAAGCCCTTCCACTGAACGCCGCCAGCTTACAAGGGCCGCTGCCGTAGCGCTGGTCAAGAACACCAGCGCCGTCAAGCCACTGGCCCCCAGGATATCGACGCATTGCAGGAACCAGCTGCGATCGTACAGGGCCCCACCGAGATGCCAGGGCCAGAGCCGGGGATAGTAATGCTCGAGCCCGACCCAGAGAGGCAACACAAGCAGCAGGTGCAGGCTGTTTCGGCAGCGCCCCAGGGCCAGGCCCAGCACCGCCCAGGGTAGCGTCTCATAAGCAACCCAGAGAAGGTAGACAAGGAACGACAGAAGCGTGCCGATGTTGGTGAATTCGTTGATGGTATGGCAGACCCAGAAAAACGAGACGCCCACGAAGGTCATCCCGCAGATTCCCCCCAGCGCAAACCCCCTCTTCTTCCCGACTCCCTGTGCCACCAGCATAAGCGGCAGAAGAACCACGAACACCAGCAGGTCAAGCTGATAGGGCCGCCCGAAAACCGGAAAGGAAAGAATTCCGAGAACACCGCTCAGGACTGCTCCGCCGATCCTCATCCTGCAGAGCCCTTGAGAGGCCTCTCCTGCGGATTCGGGATTTTTCTGCTCTGAAGAGCTCATACTGTGATTTTGCATGCTCCGGCGAAGGTATCAAGGAACCCTGGAAGATCCCCTGTCAATCAGGATCGCTTCCTGCGCAATCCCCTCAGTAACATTGCGCCTTCCTCCATCCCTGCGATGCGGCAGAGAAGGAAATAAAGGCCCGCGGCGGCAAAAATAACGCCGAATACGAAGACTCCAAGCATCAGCTTGCCATGCTGCCCTCCCTCGAGCCAGGCCGCCGCCGGCCAGAGCGCAGTCCCCATCAGGGCTGCACAGCAGAGACAACGGAGAATCGAGCGCAACAGGCCCCGGAAATCGAATAATTTCACCTGGGAGCCCATCAGCGCCATCAGGAGTACCACCTGGACAATCGACGAGACGGAGGCAGCCAGGGCGATCCCCCTGTATTCCATCGGACCGCTGGAAAGCCACCAGGCCAGGGGAACGCAGACCAGCAGGTTCGCCAGGGCTGCCAGGACCGGCGTCCTGATGTTCTTGAGAGAATAGAAGGCCGACACCAACACCCGGGCCAGCCCGACAAAGCACAGGCCCAGGATGTGGTACTGGAAGACATCGGCAGTCAGGCGCAGGGACTCCTCGTTGAACTGCCCGCTCTTAAAGAGCAGCGACACGATGGGCTGGCGAAGCAGAAAGAGCCCCACCGCACTCGGCACCGTGATAAAGAGAGTCAGCCGCAGGACCATAGACAGGGTCTCTGCGAAACCGCGCTCATCCTTATCGGCAGCCAGTCGCGAGAGGGTCGTCAGGCTGACGGTGCTCAAGGCAAAGAC
>DCKY01000156.1 GCA_002320775.1 Planctomycetes bacterium UBA1662 | reverse complement strand
CAAGGTCAAGGTCAAGGTCAAGGGCAGGGCCAGGGTAAGCAGCCGGGACAGACCTCTCCTTCCGGGAAGGGCGGAGGAAGCTCAAAGGGCGGCAGCTTCGCCGAGAACCAGGGTGTGAAGGATGGGCCTCTCGAGGTCATTGATAAGATCGAGCAGGCTGATAGTCGGACCCCGAATGCCGGTGCCCGCGACGTAAACAATCAAAACAGGAAATTGAAAACGGCAGCATGGTTTAGCAAGCTGCCTCCTTCTTTGCGAAAGGCTATCAACGCGCGTTCGCGTCGGCCTGCGCCGAGAGGGTACAGGGAAAGGCTTCGCCGCTATTTCGAGAGTATCGACTGAGGCGGGGCATTGGTGAAGTAAACGAGCGTTTCTAAGGACGGAGTATCAGGAGATAGAATGATGGCAAGTGCTGACGCAAAGATTCCCAGCAAAGATGTCGCTGCGGTAAAGAAATGTGAAGAGTCGTACAACAAGATCAAGGATGAGCTTTCCAAGGTCATCGTTGGCCAGGATGAGGTGATCGAGCAGGTGCTGATCTCCATGTTCGCGCGCGGACACGCCCTTCTCGAGGGAGTTCCCGGTTTGGCGAAGACCCTCCTTATCAGTTCGATCGCGGAGTCCTTGAAGCTCAGCTTCAAGAGGATCCAGTTCACGCCGGACCTCATGCCCAGTGATGTGACTGGAACTGACATCATCCAGGAATCCAAGGGGGGGAATCGAGAGTACAAGTTCCTGCAGGGACCGATCTTCGCGAATATGGTTCTCGCCGATGAGATCAACCGGACCCCTCCGAAAACCCAGGCCGCCATGCTTGAATCGATGCAGGAACGGCAGGTGAGTGCGGGAGGAACGGTTCATAGCCTTCCGGATCCATTCTTTGTGCTGGCGACCCAGAACCCATTGGAGCAGGAGGGGACCTATCCCCTTCCCGAGGCGCAGTTGGACAGGTTCCTCCTCTATATCAAGGTGGACTATCCTTCCGGCGCAGAGGAATGGGAGATTGCCAGGCGGGTGACGACTGGAGACCTTGGTGGAATCAAGCCTGTCATGACTGATAAGCAGATCATCGAGATCCAGAATCTCGTGACCCGGGTGCCGGTCAGTGACCAGGTGCTTGGCTATGCCCACGCGCTGGTCAGGACTTCTCGCCCGGGCGCGGAAGGCGCCCCCGATTTCATCAATAATTGGATCGATTGGGGAGCTGGCCCCAGGGGAATACTGACCCTGGTGACTTGCGCGAAGGCAAGGGCGCTGCTCTATGGCCGGTATCACGCTACCGTGGAGGATGTGGACGCCGTGGCGAAGCCCGCGTTGCGCCATCGAATCGCCAGCAATTACGCTGCCCATGCGCAGGGACTCGATAACGAGGCACTGATTGATATGTTGCTTGACTCGATTTCCGGAGAAGTCGAATACGAGCAGCCGGCTGCCTGAGGTAGGTAACGATGGCAAAGAGCATACTATCACGCTATATCGATGCGGAGGTCCTGGGGAAGGTCCAGGGGACTCCGGTCAAGCCCCGCGGTCTGGTCATGGGAAACCTGGCCGGAGCGCATAAATCTCCGCTGCATGGATTTGCCGTTGAGTTTGCCGGTCACAGGGAATATGTGATCGGCGACGATACCCGTCACATCGACTGGCGCGTTTTTTACAAGCGGGACAAGTACTTCATCAAGCAATACGAGATGGAGACCAACTTTACCGCCCACCTGGTGCTGGATGTCAGTGCCTCGATGCGCTACGGCGAGGAGCAGGAACAGAAGATGCTCTACGCTGCCCAGATGTTGACGACCCTCGGATACTCCATCATCAAGCAGAGCGACCGTGTATCCCTCTCGACCTTTGATGAGAAGATCTGCGGCTATGTCCCGCCCGGCAACTCGATGGCTCAGGTCCAGCGTATGACTGAGCATCTCGATGAGATTGAGCCTAAGGAAAAGACCGATATGTCTGAGTGTCTTTCCGAGGTGGCCGGTCGTACAGGACGAAGAGAGATCATCATGATCTTCAGTGATTTCTTCACCGATCTTGATGAGCTGGAGAAGGTGCTGCAGAGGTTGAGGTACCAACAACACGAGGTGGTCCTCTTCCAGGTCCTCCATCATGATGAGCTGGCTTTCAACTTTGATGGCATGATCAAGTTCATCGGGCTCGAGGTTCCCGATGAGATTCTCATGCAGCCCTCCGAGCTCAGGAAGGCCTATCTTGCGGCTCTCAATCGTTTCAATGACCGCTTCGAGGAGATCTGCCAGGCCAATAAGGTCGAGCGCTTGCTTGTCGATACCAGCACGGGTATGGGCGAGTTCCTCTTCGACTATCTCAACACGAGAGGCCTGGTGCGCCGGGCAGTCTGAATCCCCCGAGCTCCCTATGTTTCACGCAGGGTGCTCGAGGGGTCCTGCTGCACTGCGATCAGCGTGGGGACCCAGCTTGACAGCAGGGTGACCAGGGGGGTCGTTACGAGCACGAGCAGAAATAGATTCCCGCCAGCTGCAAGCAGCTCACCCTGTGCCGCCGCCGAACTCTTTGCCGCCTGGCTGGCGATAAGGTGTCCCAGGGGTAATCCGGCCAGGGAGCCGATGACGCCGATGAAGAACGCTTTGATGAGGAAGATAGCGTAGACCTGAGAACTCTTCAGGCCGATCGCACGCAGGATCCCGATCTCTGCCTGTCGATCGCGGACATTGAGGAATGCCAGCAGTCCGATGAGCAGGGCGCAGCCGGCAAGGACCAGCGGGATGAGTGTTGCGGTAAAGGATTCCAGCTCGGCCTTGTGGTAGCTCCGCTCTTTTCTGCTGGCCGCTATAGTCTCCGCTGTCCGATTCTGCTCTGTAGCCAGGGTGTTTTCCGCCAGTCGCCGGGCGGCCATGCGCTGCTCGGCCCTGGCGGTTGCCTTGGTTCCTCTTTCGATGACCTGGGTCTCGGGAAGGATTCCGGCGATCTCCTTACGAATGATCGGTAGCCGGTCAGCAGTGCAATTGCATTCAAGAGCCAGGATCGCGTTGATCTTCCCCTCCTTTTTGAGCATCTGCTGAGCCTTGGAGAGGTCGACCCAGACCGAGATGTCGTCCTTGTTTCCCCGGGCCTTATAGCATTTATGTACCTTGAACTCTTCTCCCATCAGGGTGATCTTGTCTCCCTCCTTCAGGCCAAGGCTCTGGTGGAGCTCGTGTCCAAGTACAACAGTTCCCTTGGGGACCGCGTCAAGAAGAGGCTTCTTGGGATCCTTGTGCATGAGGGGTACCTCGCCTCGCACTCCAATCAGGAGGACAGTGCGCTTCTTTTCAGGCCAGGTGAGCTTCTGGGTGAGGCTCGGCAGGAGGTGGTTTACCGTGACGATCTTCGAGTTGGCCAGCCGCTTGACGTACTCTTCAGGCATGTACTTCGAGGCGAAGTCTTCCGCGTAGAGATCAGCGAGGTTCTGGTCCCGGGGGAGGATGAGGATATTGAACCCGAGGTTCTTCATAGTCTTTCGGGTTTCGTCTTCATGCTTGCGAGTGAGCTCTGTCAGCTTCAGAGTATATTTCTTCAGTCGCCCGGCTTCCTGGAGATTCTTCTCTTTCAGAATTTCCTCAGTGCGGAAATCATGGTCTTTCAAGAGCTCGAAGGATGCGACCACGCAGCATGCCGAGGCGCAGACCGCCAGCAGGCTTGCGGCGAAAGATATTTTCCGGAAGGCGATCTCGCGAAGAATCAGGTGTGGGAGTTTCATTGGACGTTCCGCTTGGCCGGTGAGTTTATTGTTTTTTGCGTACGAGCAGGGTAATGCCTGCCAGCAGCGCAAATCCGGCGACTCCAAGGAGAATGATATTGCGTTGGAGCGTCCTGGCTCCATCTGCGACCACATCCGCAGAGCCCGGAACCTCGGTCGGCGAATCGGTCTTCTCAGCACTGGGAGCCGTCGCTGGGGGGGCTGTCGTCTCTGTCGGTATGGGAACCTCCGGAGTCTTGGCGACAAGCTTTACGTCGGCGGCGGTCTCTCCCTCGTTGCTGCCGCTGTCGTCAACGTCAACAGTGAAACCCTCGAGGCCGCTGAGCGGGGGAAGCTCCACATCCTTTGTCTCGATGAGTCCTTCGAGGGAGCCTTCCCAATCGGCCGTCAGGAGAAGGTCAGAACCCGGGTTCTGTCTCTTGATCTGGCAAGAGCATGGTCCAATCAGGAACTGGGCGGCTTCCGCGATGTTCTCTTCATTGATTCCCGCTCCGATATAGGCCCAGAGGGCGCGGCCGCGCCCGAACACAGGGAAGACCATCGGTTTTCCGCTCTCTTCCAGGAGGTCATCCTCAGTTTTCATCAGCTGGTCAATCAACCCCTTCTCTTGAGTGTTGTCGCGGGATACGCGTATGGTTGAGAAGGCTATGCGGACGGGAAGTTTTTCGAATCGAACCTGGCTGTCGGGATCTTCGAGATCTTCGGGTGTCTGCTCCGGGAGCTTCAGCTCTTTTCCAAGCTTTACCAATTGGGCGTCAAGCAGCTTGAAGGCCTTGTCGTCAGCCTCTTTGTTACCGGATTCAAGGCAGATCCAAACAGCCGAGTCTCCGGCCAGCAGTCGCTTGACGGTTTCCCTGCGGACAGGTGAATCCACCTGTACATTAAAGCTGGCCAGTGAAGTCTTGTCTTCAAGCTTCCCGGACCACAGAGGCGTCGTTGACCCGGTGAAGGGCGGAGGCATCAGGAGAATCCTGGGTAGCTCCGTTTCCTTCTGTTTTTCGAGCAGGCTGAGCAGTTCAGGGGGCGGGGCTGCATCGAGATCGACGGTTACGAGCTCAACATTGGCTCTGTTCTTTCCTTCACTTCGTTCGAAGGCGTCGATGAGCTTTTTCTGCTCATCACTCAGGCTGCCGCGATGCAGGACCAGGGCCTGGAAGGTGTCGGGTTGCCAGCGTTCGAGAGCGTAGCGGAACACCGGGACCGAGCAGGCGTTTGTCACTGTGGCAGAGAACAGCGAAATCAGGGCGGCTATCATTAGCGAATAGAATTCAAACCTCATGGGTCAAGCTTCTCCGTGAGCAGTTTCTTTTCTGGTGTTGGTCCAAAAGGCAATATCTACTAAAACAGTTTAACAGGAGAACTCGTCGGAGGTAAGGGTTCTATCCTGTCTTGTATCGCCGCTGAACCACAATCTGAGCCGGTGGAATGAAAATCTACTTATCTGGGCGAGTCTTGGCGCTCTTCTGTCTCGTGTTCACAGCCGGTTTCGCCCCAGCGGAAGAAGATGCCCCGGAATCCGTGCAGGCTCTCTGGGCGGAGCTGGATCCGGCCGCCGAGCCCCTGGATGTCCGGGTTGTTCGGCAATGGGAAGAGGATGGCCTCGTCCTGCGCTACGTCACCTTTCACATCGGAACCTTCAAGACCCGGGCAGCTCGAATAGCGGCCTTCTACGGGTTTCCCAGGGATGCAGAGCGGTTACCAGCGCTTTTACACCTGCATGGAGGCGGGCAGCGGGCCTTTCTTCACGAGGTCAGGTATTACGCTCGTCGAGGCTACGCGTGCCTCTCCATCAATTGGGGAGGGCGTGAGATGGAGGGCGCGATGCAGGGCGAACCCAACACGGACTGGGGGGCAGTTGATCCGACTCAAAAAAACGTCCCCGGTTATTCCAACCTGTTGCCGGGAGAGAAGTACCTCGATGCTTTCCAGTCGCCAAGGAATAACAACTGGTATCTGCTGACCATCGCGGGCAGGAGAGGACTGACCTTCCTCGAGCGGCAGCGTGAAGTTGATCGGGAGCGTCTCGGCGTCTATGGGCATTCGATGGGAGGTAACCTGACGGTCTATGTGGCTGGAACCGACGACAGGGTCAAGGTGGCTGCTCCCTCGGTGGGTGGACAGGGTTTTCGGACGATGAGCTGGAAGCTTCTGCCCGAGAAGAGAAGGCAGGTTCCAAATGGAGACGTGGAACTGTTCCGGGCAACCCTAGGCTTTCAGTCTTACGCCCCTCGAATCAAGGCCCCGCTTCTCTGGCTTGGCTCCACAAATGACTTCCATGGGATCATGGATGACACCTACCGTACCGGCGCGTTGATTCCGCACAAGGCTGTACGGTACTCCTTCGCTCCCCATCTCAACCATCGTTTCACGCCTGAGTTTTCGGTCACTCGTCCACTCTGGCTGGACCAGCATCTCCGGCGCGGCTTCAGGTTTCCCCGGGTGCCAGCGACGCGGCTGGTCCTCGACACGGTTCCGAAATTTATCGTAACGCCTGAGAGTTCTCGTCCAGTTGCGAAGGTCGATATCATGTACTCGGTGGATCCCGATCCACCCGCCCGGTTCTGGCGTACTGCGATGGCTTCCCGGGAAGGAGAATCCTGGGTAGCCGAGCTGCCGATCTTTTCAATCAAACAGCCTCTGTTCGCCTTCGCCAACGTCCACTACAAGCTGGAACAGCCGGTGGAGGTTCCCTTTGCGCGTCCGACCTCCACTTTCGCGATCAGCTCGATGTTGAAGGTTGCTTCTCCCGGGGAATTGAAGAAGAGGGGCGTGCAGGCGACGGATGAGCCGAGCCGGTTGATCGATGATTTTTCCCGTGGGTTCCAGGACTGGTATCGTTTGTCATTTGACAACCCGCATCATTGGCAGTTCTGGACCCGTAAGATTACCGACCCCAAGTGGCGAGGAGGAGACGGCGAGAGCCTGGTCTTCGAGGTACGAACGGAAAGACCGAACCAGCTGATTGTCGTCATCACAGAGAACTTCTTCAGGGGCTACAGGGGGCGCCGCAGAGGTGATTCGGTCACGGTTGTCAAATTACCGGGCGGGGACGACTGGCATACGGTCAGGCTTGCCCCGAGTGATTTTATCCATCAGGAGACGGGCAAGCGGCTCGAGTCATGGAAGGTTGCCGATCTGCTTGGTTTCAGAGCCTATTATGGAGATCGGGGAGACCGGGTCCTCGGCAGCACCCGCTGGGCGGGCGGTCGTCCGGTATTCCGGAGTCTGCGATGGGTAAAATCAGACGAGGATGGTTGAGCGGGAGGCGTTTTCACAGGATACTATTCCAACGGTCTCAGAGAGACCTCCTGGATCTGGAAGCTAACGGAGAAAAGCTGTGAAGCCCGAGATAATGAACCGGCAGATGGGTTTTCCAGGCGGTCGTGGAAGATCGAGAGAGCTTTGCGCCCTGGCTGTTCTTGTCCTGTCGTTAGCCTGTCTTTCGGGGGCTAGGGCTGATTGGCCAGCCTGGAGAGGGGACGCCCGCAGGAGCGCCACCACTGACGAAGAGCTGCCGGGCAAGCTGTCTCTCCACTGGAGCCTCGAGCTTCCTCCCCTGGCTCCCGCCTGGCCCGACCAGCCTCGTTTGCAGTTTGATGTCTGCTACCAGCCGATTTCAGCCGAGGGGAAGGTCTTTGTCGCTTCACCGCTTACCGATTCAGTAAGCGCCTACAGCCTGGAGGATGGAACTCGTCTCTGGAGATTTTTCACCGATGGCCCCGTACGCTTTGCCCCGTTTTTTTCAGACGGGAGGTTGTACGCCTGTTCTGATGACGGCTATCTCTATTGCCTGGAGGCGAGCTCCGGCAAGCTGCTCTGGCGGCATCGCGGAGGACCTTCAGACCGCAAGGTTCTTGGAAATGGAAGGGTGATTTCCAGCTGGCCGGCCCGGGGGGCTCCTGTGGTGAAAGATCAAAAGGTATACTACGGAGCCAGTATCTGGCCATTTATGGGGACCTATGTTCATTGCCTGGACGCGGTCACCGGGAAAGTGTTGTGGACGAACGATACGGGAGGGGCGCTTTTCATTGACCAGCCGCACAACAGCCCAGCCTTCGGAGGACTAGCTCCCCAGGGCTATCTGGCGGCTGTTGGCGACAGGCTGCTTGTTCCCAATGGTCGAGCCGTTCCCGCCTGTCTGGACCAGGGCACCGGTAGCCTGCTCTATTACAGGTTAGCCAAGAACGCGAAGAAAGAGTCCTATCATGTTTCGGCTACAGGGAGCGTTTTTCTGAATTCGGGAATGCTATACGGCCTGGCCGGAGGCGAAAAGATCAAGGGAGCCCTGGGGGCTGACACGGCACTTGATTCAGCCTCCGCCTACTCAGCTGCTGTGGTGAAGGAAGAGGATGGGCATCTTCTGCGGTTGAGAGCGATGCAGCTTGGAAAACGGGTTCGTTTTGACCGGCAGAATTTCCACGCTACCTGGAAAGATGAGGCTCGAGGAGCAAGCTACGAGATCTCGATAAGAGGGGGTAAGGTCGAGCGGCTCAGCAAGTCGGTCCGGGGAGCGGAGCCGAAACCGCTTGAAAGCATCAGCTACCTTCAGCCGAATAAATACAAGACGAGCAAGGGGAAGACTGTACTTGCGGGTGTCCTCAGTTATAAGGATTCGGTGATCCCTTCGACTTCCCTGGGGAAGGAAGGAGCGAAGGCTGTTGAAACGATCTGCAGAACAGCCATCTATCCCATTTCGGCTAACTGGACCTGTCGTACT
The DNA here is from genome assembly GCA_002320775.1 of Planctomycetes bacterium UBA1662. Lineage (GTDB taxonomy): Bacteria > Planctomycetota > UBA8108 > UBA8108 > UBA8108 > UBA8108. Next base: position 18,483 of record DCKY01000156.1, on the reverse strand, counting down.
GAAACCCGGATTCCTCTCCATGGAAAGGCTGCGGCGGCCAGCGCGAAGCCCGGTCTTGGCGGTCCTGGTGGGCTCCCCGCCCGCGCGAAATTTGAGTTAGTCTTGTCGAAGGCAAAACTTGTCGAGGTAGAGAAACTGCGTAACGTGGATGGAGAGATACCGAAGAGGACTCTCGCCAGCACCCTTCCGCGCGGCCTCAAACGTCAGCTGGAGCTTGGACCATCCTGGAGGATTTCTCAGGAGCTGTTTCCCCTTTTGAAAAACAAAGAGGGGGCTGAGGTTCTTGATACCTTGACGATCCGGTGTGGCGACAGGCTCTATGTCGCCTGCGCGGGAAACCTGCTCGCCTTTGACATGCCTCGCGGCGGAGTCGCCGGGAAAAAACGTCCAAAGCTTGCCTGGAAGAAGAAGCTGCGGGGTGTTCCCGGGAGCTTGGGCTGCTCCGGAGGACGTCTCCTGGTGACGACCAGGGATGGGTCAATTCTGTGTTTCGGAGCTGTGAGGAAGAAGAAGGCTGTCGTGAGAAGCGAAGGCCGGGGCCGGCTTACGGGAGGCTCGGATCTTCCCGGCGCACTGGATGAGCTTTTGAATGGCATCTCTTCGGAGGGAGGCTATTGCCTGGTGACGGGCGGGACGAAGCCTGCCCCAGTCGAGGCCCTTTTGTCCCGTACGAAATTGCGCCTGCTTGTGCTTGAAAAAGATCCTGCGAGGCTCGCGGGTCTCAGAGAAAAGCTGGTCCAGTCGGGGCATTATGGCCAACGGGTAAGTGCGCACCTGGGAACTGTCGAGGAGTGGGCTCCGCCAGCCTATTTCGCCAATATAGCCTGTATTGGAGGGAGCGCAGCGGCAGGGGAAATCTCCCCAGCGGTTCTTGCCGCTGTATTCAGATCCCTTCGGCCCTATGGGGGGGTCGCCTGCTTCCTCCAAGGTTCGGCGAGTCGCGCGCAGGTTGACGCCGTGATCAAGACCGGAGCCCTGGAGGGGGCTGAGGTCAAGCAGAGGGGAGACGCGCTTGAGGTTTCCAGACCAGGCCCCCTGGCGCGGACAGGAAGCTGGACCCACCAGTATGGGGACGGGAGCAACAGTAACATCTCCCGCGACTCTCTTGTCAAGGCGCCGCTCGGACTGCTCTGGTTCGGAGGAGCCTCCAATACGAGATTGCTGCCGCGTCATGGGCATGGGCCGCGTCATCATGTGGTTGGAGGAAGGATTGTTATCGAGGGGCCAGATATTCTCAGGGCTCTAGATGTCTACACTGGCCGGCAGCTCTGGGAGGCGGAACTTCCCGGACTTGGAAAACCCTATGACAATACCGCTCACCAGCCCGGCGCCAACGCGATCGGGAGCAATTACGTATCAACCAGCGATGCGATCTACGTGCTCTATGGAAAAGCCTGCCTCAAGCTCGATCCTGGCACGGGCAAGGTCGTGTCTCGGATCCAGTTCGGAACTGAAGACAAGGAAGAGCAGGAGCGCTCTCTCCACCTTGGGTTCCTCAGCGTCAGTGATGACCTGTTGGTTCTTGGGGCGTCTCCCATGCAGTTTTCTACGCCTGACCTTGATCTCTATGATTTAAATGATCTTAAGAAAACCCAGCTCACCACTTTGAAGGATCTGCTCAAGTCGGTTGAGGGATTCAAGGTTGGCGGTAAATCGTTCCTGCAAACCGAGAAGTCCTGGCTTGTCAAAGAGTTGAACCGGCTCCTTGCCATGGATGAACTGGCTGAGAAGCTCTCCAAGGCCTACCTGTCCAAGGCGAATGCGAAGAAGCTCGAGGCTGTGCTGCAGCTGATTCGCCTGCACGGGGAGAACTCCGGCGACAAGGAGGGTCTGAAGAGCCTGAACCGCAGGCTGCTTCATGCAGTATGCGCAGCGGTTCCAGAAGAGCGTACAGGCAAGCTCGGCAACAGCAATGTATGGGATGGAACCGCGAGCCGATACCTGGGAGGGTTTGACCGTCATTCCGGCAAGGCGCTCTGGAGAATCTCGGCGGAAAATTCATACCGGCACAACGCGATCTGCCTTGGAGGAGGGAAGCTGTTCACGATAGACCGGCTTCCGGAGCCTTATGAAAAGAAGCTTCGCCGAAGAGGGCGCTCCGCCATCGACCGCACCAGGGTGCTGGCCGTAAACCTTTCAGATGGGGCGGTTGCCTGGAAGAAGAAGACCGCCTTTTATGGAACCTTTCTCTCCTATTCAGCGGAGCATGACATTCTTCTGCAGTCGAGCCGGGCATCGCGAGACATGCTTCCGGATGAAAAAGGAAGCCATATGATGGCGCACAGGGGGAAGACGGGGGAGGTGCTCTGGCAATCCCGGGATACCTACGATGGTCCCTGTATTCTCCATCACGATACGATTATTGCCCAGGGGAAGGCGTTTGAGCTGCTGACTGGAAAACCTCATTTGCGGCTTAACCCGGTTCTCCAGCGTCAGATCGAATGGGGTTTTTCCAGGAAATATGGCTGCAATACGGCTATCGCCAGCGAGCACCTGTTGACCTTTCGGTCGGCCGCCGCCGGTTTCTTCGATCTCTCGGGAAACAGCGGAACAGGAAATCTCGGAGGTTTTCGATCCAGCTGTACAGCCAATCTTATCTGCGGAGATGGAGTCCTTTGCGCTCCTGACTATACCCGCAGCTGCAATTGCAGTTACCAGAACCAGTCCTCATTAGGGCTTGTCCACATGCCTGAGCTGGGAATGTGGACCTTCAATACCTTCAGCATCAAGAAGGAGACAGTCCGCCGCCTGGGAGTCAATCTCGGCGCGCCGGGAGATCGGCTCGCCGACGATGGGACACTCTGGTTGGAATATCCCATCGTTGGCGGTCCCTCGCCCAAGTTCGAGATGAAGCTCGATCCGCCGACAGCCTCGTCTTTCCGCCAGAACCCTGGGAGCCTGGGCTCGGTCTCGCGCGGCTGGATCTTCGCCTCGGGTTACCGCGGACTGGACAGGGTGTCGCTGAAATTGCCGAAGGCGGTCGCGGGAACCTTTACGGTGAAGCTCTATTTTCGAGCGCCGATGAAGGAAGCTGGCGGCAGCTATAGTATCAGCCTGCAGGGTAAGAAGAGTCTCGATGGACTGGATCCCGATGCTGGAAGAGCTGACGGGAGGGTTGGGGTGGTTCATGAAATATCTGGTGTCCAGGTGGGCGCCGGCTTAGAGCTGGCCCTCTCTCACTCGCTGGGAAAGGAATCCGGGCTGCCGCTGATTTGCGGAATCGAGCTGATTCATGAAGGCGAGTGAGAGGGTTGAAGAGGCGACTGAAGAGCCTAACCGCCTCTTACCGTCAGCCATGCCTTTGTAAGTCGAGCTTTGCGGCCGGGTACCTGGAAACCGGCCCATTTCCGGGGGCTGGATTCCAGGCCGGAGCTGCCGGTGATTCTGAAAGGACTTCCCAGGGCGCCGCCCTCACTCTCAAGCACCAGTTTGACAGCCTTGGCCGAGTCCTTTCCGTTGAGTGATTCAACAGTGGTCGAGCGTACCCCCTTGGGAAGATCTGTCGCGGTGATGATGATTTTTCCATCGTAGCCGCCATGGCGCTCGACAGTGACGGGAAGCTCCAGCTTTTTGCCTTTTTCGAGTACAAAGCTGTCGGATTCGAGTTTCAGAGAAAAATCTCTGGCAGGGCGGCCAATTCGCAGCATGTAGAAAAAACGCGGCCCTCCATGGCTGAAACGGTCGCCGACCTCGATACGGTAGGGTTTGTTTATGGTTGGAGTGAACCGGGTAGAGCAGTCAAGCCCCCCCTCAGAATCGTCTTTCTCGCTTACTGTTTTCGATGCGTCATCCAATATGCTGATGACCGGGTCCAGCAGGGAACCGAGGCTCCTGGCCAGCACGGAAACCTCGACGATGTCCGCGTCAGGGGAGGTGAATACATAGGAGTCACTCTCGCCTGGTGAGCTGATCAGTCCGCTGATTACCAGCGTCTTCTCAAAACCAGGCAGCTTCCCGGATGCTTGGTACTGTTCTTCAGTGATGCTCAGTACATCATCCCGCTCGACCGGTACGGAATTGATGCCGCCGGGAAGTCTAAGGAACTGGGCTCCCCGTGTGACGGCTGCTTGCAGCGTGAGGAGCTTCTTGGCGGCGGGGATGTTCCATCCCTCGAGCCTGATTTCGGCGGGGCCGGCAAGAGCGGCGGCCAGGGGATAGGCGCGGTCGATGAAGGGTCCCGTGGTCAGGGCCAGGCGGTAGATGTAGGCTGCTGCTCCGGAGAACTGGATGCTGGAATTCGGCTTCGAGGGGAAGGAGAAAACCCTGATGATGTAGCGGGCCTTTCTCGGGGCGCGAAAGATAAGCCGTGGGTCCATCCCCTGGTCGTCATCGTTTTCAGCGAGGACAAAGCCCGCAGATGAGGTGATTTGCAGGGTGGCGTCCATCGGAGAGGCCAGGATCCTGCTGGCGAGGAGGTCGGCGACGAGGAGTTCATCGGCCTCAAGCTCAACCGCGTAGCTGTCGACATCACCTTTCTTTTCCAGTCGTCCATGCACCAGGGTCCCTGACTCTTCAAGGACGGGGGCGTCTTTAGCCGAGTTGTTGGGTTCCTTTTCAATCGTGTCCGGCAACTCGCTGACCAGGAATGGGCGGGGCGCGGATGCGCCATCCTTATTGTAGAGCCGCAGCCAGTAGACTCCCGCCTGCGCATCAGGCGGCACGGTGATGGTGAGCTTTCCCTTTGCCTCCATCGTTTTGCAGACGAGGTTCGTCTCACGCTCCCTGCCATCGCAGATCCAGCAATTCAAGGGCCAGGATGTGAACTCTCCTGAGACGGTGACAGCTACGGAGTTTCCCCGGCAGGCACCCTGGGGAAACATACCGGTGAGAGTGGGGGGCTTGCCCTCGGCCGTGACAGTGCCGGCCAGGTTCGTCGTAAGGAGGGCCGCCAGGAATGTGATCCCTCGTATTTTCATGCTGTGATTATTTCGCCTGCCGCCGCTGACTCCGATGGTCAGCCCATCAACTCTCGAATTGGAGTCGGGTCGCTGACCAGGTGGATAGGCCGTCCCTCAGGCGTGTAGAGGATCTTGCCGGGGTCGATTCCCAGCTTCTTGTAGATCGTCGATGCGAAGTTCTCGGGAGAGAGCACCCTTCTCGAGGCGCTGTAGCCCTTGCGGTCGGTGGCGCCAACCACCTGGCCGCCGGGAGTTCTACCTCCGGCGAAGAGAACCGACATGGCGTTAGACCAGTGATCTCTTCCTCCCCGCTCGTTGATCTTGGGCGTGCGGCCGAATTCTCCAAGGCAGATAACCATGGTGGAGTCGAGCATTCCTCGCTGGTCAAGATCCTGGATGAGAGCGGCAAGCGCCCTGTCCCTCGGCGGCAGCATGGTGTCGAGCGACTTGAAGAGGTTGGTGTGGTGGTCCCAGCCGCCATCGTAGAGAGTGACGAAGGGGACGCCAGCCTCGACGAGTCGTCGTGCCAGCAGGGCTCTCTGCCCAAATGAGTTGCGTCCGTACAGGTCCCTGGTCGTGGAAGGCTCGCGATGGATGTCAAAGGCCTCCTGGGCCTGAGCGGAGGTAATCAGGTCGTGTCCCTGCCTGAAATATTCGTCATAGGCCGCCACCGGATCTCCAGCGGTCTCGTTCTGGATTCGAAGGAACCGGTCGACCTCGCGCCGGATATCCTGGCGGCTTGAAAATCGTGCACCATCGAGTCCCTTGGGCAAGGCTACATCTCTTACCCTGAAGGATCCCTGGTTGGGGTCATTCTTGACGACAAAGGGAGCGTGTCTCGCTCCCAGGAAATTTGGGCCGCCGGAGCGGGACATCCTGCCCAGTGAGAAATAGGCAGGCAGGCCCTTGGGAGCTCCGCGTTCACGGGCAGTTACCGAGCCCAGGCTCGGATGGAAGCTGACGAAGGCGCCGCAGCTCACTGGGATCCGGGTCGGAGCTCCGGTCATCATATAGTGGTTTCCGGCTCCATGGTTTCCGTGGTCATGCCGGATGGATCGAATAATCGCCAGCTTGTCGGTGATTCCAGCCAGTCGTTTCATATGTTTAGAGAAACGTACTCCCGGGATTCCCGTCGGGATGGTTTCGTACTCACCCCGGATTTCCTTGGGAGCTTCGGGTTTCGGGTCGAAGGTCTCGTAATGAGTCGGACCTCCATCCAGCCAGACAAGAATGCAGCTTGTCGGAGCTGTGGCGGCTGCGCCCTCACTGGCAGCCAGGCTTCTGAAGCGAAGAGCGCTGACCAGTCCGCCGCCGAGAAAAGATCCCAGGCCCAATTGCAGACAGCTTCTCCTGCTCAGGCCCTCGCAATTCACCTGGTGACTCCGGCTTGTTGGTTTTTTCATGTGGTAGCCTCGTCAGTCTTTGAAGAGGAACTCCGGGGTATTCAACAAGGCCCAGAGCAGGTCCTCGACAGCGCTTCTTCTCCCCTTGACAGGAGTTCCAGCCGGGGGAATCCGGCTAGAGCCGGCGCGCATCTCTTCGTCTTGTGGGTATCTAGCATAAACGAGCAGGTACAATTCTTCTACGATTTCCTCAGGAGACATCTTTGAGGCGGCCAGCGCCGCGGCTCTTCCGTTTTCGTTTCTTATTTTCCTGTCAAGATTTGGGGCGTTCATCAGGTGAAGCGCCTGGACCACGGTAGTGTCCTCGATTCGCATGCAGGGAGGGTCCTGGTTAGGATCTGGTCTTCCGAATGTATCGAGGAAATTAGAGGCTGTTCGGTGAGTCCACAGCTCCGCGGCTCGTGAGCCAGGGGGCATCGCCGAAAATTTTTCAGGAATTCCAGTGATGTCGCAAACCCCATCGAGCAGAACCTCGGCTCTGAGGCGTTGACGGTAGTGCCTGGAATAATTCCGCGTGTCAGCGATGTTTCGTTCGCCGGGGCGACTGCTGAGGGAATAGACCCGGGAGGCCAGGATTGTTCTGAGCAGGGTTTTCAGGTCGTAGTTGACCTCGCGAAAGTGGCGTGCCAGGGCGTCGAGCAGCTCTTTATTGCTGGGCGGATTGCTTTCTCTGATGTCGTCGACCGGCTCGACGATTCCCCTGCCCATGAGGTCTGCCCAGACCCTGTTGACCATAACGGCAGGGAAGAAGCCGTTGTCCTTCCTCAGCATCCACAGGGCCAGCGCCTGTCGTGGATCCTGTGAGGAGGAGAGGGTGGGGGAGTCTCCAAAGAGAGGCCTCGGAGGGAGGATCTCGTTGGTTCTCGGATGTCGAACCTCTCCTCCCTTCTTCGTGAAGATGTATTCTTCGCTTCCGGATATTGGAGGAGACAGCCCTGTCCCTTTTCGTCCGACCTTTGCGAAGTAGGCTGCCAGTGAATAGAAATCTTTCTGGCTCCAGATCTCGAAGGGATGCTGATGGCAGCGGGCACATTCCAGGCGGATGCCGAGGAACAGCTGGCTGAACATGGTGACGAGTTCCTCGGGACTTCTCCGATCCCGAAAGACTGTCACCGCGCCGTTTCGGAAGGTGCTTCCCTGGGAGGTGAGCAGGTCATGGACAAAGCGGTCATAGGGCTTGTTCTCCCGGAAGTTTTTTCGCACCCAGCGATCCAGGCTCCTTACGGCTTTGATGCCGACGCGGTAGGGGTTCGGCCGCAAGAGATCGACCCATTTATTGGCCCAGTGATCCGCATACTCGGGCCTGCTGAGCAGGCTGTCCACAAGATCTCGACGTTTGGCGGGATCCTTGCTGGAGAGGAAGGTCCTTGTCTCTGCGGGACTGGGGAGCCGGCCGATGACATCGATGTAGACTCTCCTGAGATATTCCGAATCGCCGCATTGGGGAGAAGGCTTGATCTTCAGGCGTTCGAGTTTCTTCCAGACGAGCTCATCGATGAAATTGTTGCGCTCGAGAGAGCGGTAATACTCCGCAGGGATCTCTCCCTCCAGCGGGATAGACACTGAGAAGGTGGCGAATTTCCCCATATAGCGAGTCATGATCGCCGCTTCCCCGGGAAGGGGGCCGGCCTGGACCAGGCCGGTTTTCCCGACCTTGGCGATGGGAGACTCGTTGGACTGATAGGCCGCGAGCCGGGTGACGTCCCGGGAGCTACCGTCAGAATAATGCGCTGTCACCAGGATCTGTTGGCCGGTGCGAGGGCGCATGATTCGTTCGGTTGGAAAGACTGAGACTCGCTGGAGTTTCGGCGTCTCGGGCGGAGTCCGCGGGAGGCCTGCGGCGATCCATCGCTTCAGGGTGTTGTAGTGCTTCCCGGCGGGAGCGATTCGCTTGCCGCCGCCATGGGGAGTGAGGGCGGCTGCCTTCAGAAGGAGCAGGCTGTTTGCTGGAGAGGCGGGGAAGACTCTGCGTCCGCGTCCTTCACGAACCAGGGCATCGAAATCGAAGTCGTGGTCGAAACCCAGGAGGGAAAGTTGGAAACCATTCTGTCCCCGTTGCTTTCCATGGCAGGTGCCGGCATTGCAGCCCAGCTTTGTCAGGACAGGCTGGATGTCCTGTTCGAAGGTGACCGGGAGCCAGGTCTCTCCCTTGAGGATCTCTACCGGGATGCGAACCTCTTTCTTTTCGTAGCGAATCACCACCTCGGTCCGGCCGCTTCCAATGGCTGTAAGGATTCCCTTCCCATCTACGCGCAGCAGGTCTTCATTGGCTGGCTGAAATTCCGCCTGCCTCGTCAGGTCAACATCCACTCCATCGCGGGAAGTGGTCAAGAGCACCTGCTGGGAGCTGAGCTGTCCGCGAAGACGAATGGTTGCCGGGGTCGCCTTCAGTTCACCTTCCTCAATAGCGAGGAGCCCGGAAGAGCTGAGGAGGACGAGGAGTAAGAGGGACAGATTCAAAAAGCCGTTTTTTCCCGGTGGAGCATTTGGCCGCGGCCTGGCAGCGAAGCGTACGACCCTGCTGGTGTCCGGGTCAGGAAAAGAGCTCCCAGAGACGTTCGAACTCACCGCTGAATTTTCCGCAGATGGAAGGGTCATGGAAAACGACTATGTTCTCGAGATTGTGTTCCGCGGCCGTCCTGGTCCAATTGTAGCTTCCCGTACATACGGCCTTGCCATCAAATACAGCAAACTTATTATGCATGTGCTGCTCGTCGTTATCAAATCGGACCGGGATCCCCGCTTCCTCTAATTGCTTCGTATCTGAGCCCTGATGCTGGCTGGTCTCATCGTCTGTGACAATCCTGATTTTCAATCCACGAGAGTGCGAGGCCAGGATCTCCCGGGTAAGCTGGTTGTCCGTGATGGTGAAGACGCAGATATCTACCGACTTGCGGGCCGCGTGAAAGAGCGAGAGTATTCGGTCACGGCAGTCAGCCTCCGGACTGAAGTAGGCTCGGGGGGGCTTTTCGGCTGTCTCTCCCCGCGGCACCAGCACCTTCATGAGCTCTTCGAGCCACTCGACAATCTGTCTTGATCGTGAATCATTGAGGGTCTCTACCGCTATCTCGAAGGCACTCTTGCGAAGCTGGCCATAATCGCCTTCGCTCAGCCCCAGATCGTCAAGGACAGCCTTCAGCCCTTTCTTTTCAGACCGGCTGAGCCTCAGGTCGGATAGGCTCTGGCGCAGGATCTCATCAATCTCGGATTTCAGCATCGCATCCCAGCCTGTTACCGAGAATCGTTCTATCTGGTGGATAGTTGCTTGATGACCTGGAGGAAACCCTGGGGAGGCAGCGGCGGATCCCAGTGACCAGGAGTGAGGATGACGATGGGGCCGGTTTTCTTGAGCTCTGCGAAGCTCATCTTGGCCGAGATCTGCTTTTCACCAGCGTTGATGACCGGCTCGTGTGGGGTCACCGAACCCAGCGCGCCGCGCAGCTTTTTCGGGATGCCCTTTGTCCGCCCCTTCTTCTTGCCTTTGCCTCCACTCCTGCTGCCGCCTCTGAGGGCTGTTTTCCCCGCGGATTTCTGCAGGCTCTTGGCAGTCCAGATCTCGTTAAGGTTGAAGTAGATCGGTTCGGTCGTCTCATCCTTGATGCTGAAAGATGTCACCTCGGCGCGGAGGTTTTTGAATACGAAGAGGCTTTTCTTGGTGTAGTCGCTGATCCTCTTTCCGAAGAGCTTCCATTGTTCCGCATCCACCTTCGGACTTACATTGACCGGGTGGTAGGTTCGCTTCGAGAATGCGTTCTTTTCTGATTTCTGGGTCACCGTGAGGTGATTTGCCAGGCTCTTATCAAAGACAACGTATTTTCCGTCTTCGCCTGTGATGGTGATCTTGAAGAAGAGACGGTTTTGAAAACGCTTGTACCTGGTGTGGGCGCTTCCCAGCTTTTTCGTCAGGAGCTCTTCAGAGAGTCCCAGGCCTTCGTAGTCCCGGTATGTTTTTGCCATGAAGTAAAGGTAGGCATCGGGTACGGCCTGGACGGTCAGCTTCACGCCATTCTTCGTTGCTGATTTGACCTGCATCGTCAGCATGCGGACGAGATAGTTTTCTATAGAAGACTTGGGCGCTTTGCGCGCTTTGGAGTTCTTGTTTTTCTTGGGATCCTTGGCGGCGGCCTGCAGGTTGTCCAGGGGTATCGTGAGGAAGAACAACAGGGATACTGCTGCAAAGAATCCTGCCAGGGTATTTGCAAATTTCATTTGTGTATTCATTCCGGATGACAAAGGCCGTCTTTTTATCATTTAAAGAGTCGTCTTTCCCGCGAAAGCGGTTCCTATTTGTAGCCCAATTTCTTGAGAGCGTTCAGGAATCCTTGCGGAGGCAGCGGAATTTGCCAATTACCCGGGGTCAAGACAATGGCGGGTCCGGGGACCAATAGTCCATTCCAGCCCTTCTTGGTGCCAACCTGCTTCGATACAATGTTGATGCTCTCGTGTGGGTCCCCGCTCTTTCTCTGCACCCGGATATCTTTAAGCTTGAAATAGATGGGCTCCTTGTTTTGACCCTTGAGGCTGAGGGAGGTGACCTCGGCTTGAAGCTTGTCGAATCCAAAGAGGTTCTTTTTGGTAAGGCGCGTTTTGCTTTTTGAGAAGATCTGCCAGGGCGCCGCCTTGACCTTTGGTTTCTCTTTCAGGATGTGGTAGGTCCGCTTGCTGAAGAACGTCTTTTTGGATTTTTGCGTAACCTCCAGGTGGCTGCTGAGTTTCTTTGCGAACATGACGTAGTGGCTGCCTTCTCCAGCTATGTGGATTCTGAAAAAGAGCCGGTTCTGGTAGCGCTTGTATTTCACGTGATCAGATTTCAGCTTGGAGACGATCAGGTCTTCGTCAAAGCCGTAGTTCTCATATTCCTCATATTTGTTCGCCATCATGTAGAGGTAGGCATCATGGACAACCTCGATGTCCATTCGGATCCCGCTTCGTGATTCCGAAAGAGGCTGCATCGCCAGCAGGTCATCAATGTAGTCTGCGATGCTGGGAAGGGGCTCTGCCGCAAGGTGTGCGGCGGGAAGAAACAGGGAGGCGATGAGCACCAACGTGAATTGAGTCTGCGTCAGTCGGGATACCATTTTCTTCGCGTTCATGAAGAGAGTCTCCTGAAAGTTAGTGTCTTTCAAAGCGAACTCAATTGTAGGGTATTTCGAGCGGGTTTTTTAACCAATATCTCCCTTCACGCCTGAAAGCTTTTCGGATCCGATAAAACGGCTTTCCTGACTACTTTTCCAGGCGGGAGCTTCCAATACAATAGAGTGTTTCAGCGCGTTTTCCCCCGGCTCTGCTCGCAGAGCGAAGGTAGATCCTGTCTCCGCAGATTGATGGAGTTGCGTAGATCTCAGTGCCGAGGGGGTTGGTCGCAAGGCGTTTGAACCCTTCAGGAGAGGCGCTGAATACATGTGTGGTTCCCTTGTCCGAGGACGCGTAGATCCGGCCTCCTGAGATGATGGGGGAAGCTATGAAGCTCTTTCCGATGCGAGCCTTCCATTTTTCCTCACCCGTGGAGACCTCCCAGCAGTAGCCGATTCCGCGGTCGGTTACTGTATAGAGGTGTCCCTCGAAGGTCAGCATGCAGGGGACGTAGGTCCGGATCGGTTTTTTCCAGACCACCTTCTCAGGGTTCCTGGCATTCACGCAGACAGTCAGATTTTTGGGATACCCTCCACTGGCGAAGACGAGATCACCGGAGGCTACAACCGTTCCGACGCACTCTGTCGTGGTGGTCTTCGATGCCCAGAGCTCCTTTCCAGTCCCTGGGTCGTAGCTCGCGAAGAGATTGCAGCCTGATATGACCAATTGCTTGCGCCCCGCTACGGTCAGGATCGCAGGAGCCACGTAGGAGGGTTCAGGCGGCCTCATCGTTTTCCAGCGCAGGTCTCCTGTCTTCCTGTCCAGGGCGGCGAGGTAACCCCCTTTTTTGTGGTCCGCTGAAATAACCAGCGTTGAGCCGTAGATTACCGGGGAGGCCGAGTAGCCATGATGGGAGACAAAGTCGCCCACGGTTTTTTTCCAGGCCTCCTTTCCTTCCAGGTCGAGCGCGCTGACGATGAGCTTGCCCTTATGGGAGAAGACCAGGTAGACCCTCTCTCCATCACAGGCAGGCGATGAGTTGGCCCAGCTGCGTCCGGCCATGCTTGGAGAGTCCCATCCTCCTTCGTAGAGCTTACGGTTCCAGAGAAGCTTTCCGTTTTCGCGCGAATAGCAGAGGGCGAACTGCTCCTTTTTTTTCTCGTCCGCTGTCGTCAGGAAGATCCGCTTGCCGACGACGGCCGGGGAGGAATGCCCCCTGCCGGGAATTGAGGATTTCCAGATGATGTTGGAGCTCTCGTCCCATTTGAGTGGAGGGTTAGAGCTGACGGCGATGCCATTTCCATTCGGCCCTCGCCAGTGGGGCCAGTCCTGGTCCGCCGAGGACGTCCGTGGAAAAATAAGAAGCCCGGCCAGGATCAGCAAGGCGGCGATCTTGGCGGGCAGGGATTCAATGATTGGCTGAGTCATCCGGGGTTGTCCAGTGCGGTGAGATGTTGCGTTTCGGATGCCGCCTGGGGCAGCTTCTCTCCAGTTATTCTCGCACAGTGGGAGCCTCGGTAGAACATTGACTTCAGGCTTCTATGGGAACAAGCTTGTGCTGTCTAAGGAAACTCCAGCCCATCCTGCCAGGTTGAACTGAATGAAAATACAGAAGTTGTTCATGTTGCCAATGATCGGGCTGGCTTGCCTTGGTCTCTGCGGCTGCATCGTCGCCACCCGTGAACCTGTCAGCCCGGCAGCGCCTGGAGCCCGAATCTGGGCCGCGGGGTCGACCGAGAAGATCCAGCGTACCCATCGCTCGGAGCTTCCTCATACCGGGGTATGGGATGACAGGGGCCAGAGGATTCGCCTCGAGGGGGTTCGTGGTGAGCACGTTCCCTTCCAGGTGGTAGTTACGGCTGACCGGGTGGATCTGAAGAAGGTCACCGTTGAGGTTTCAGAGTTGAGCTGCGGCGAGGCCAGCCTCCCGGCTGAGGGCATCAAGATCTATCTTCAATACCTCAGCAAGGTCTACGCCCCTTCAGGAAAGAACGGCAGGAAGGGCTATTGGCCGGACGCCCTCGTTCCCCTTACCAGGCCTTTTGACATTCGCTCATCCCACAGGGGCCGGGGGCCGGTCCTTCGAAATCAACCTCTCTGGGTTGACGTCGTTGTCCCCGCCGGGCAACGCCCCGGAGTTTATGAGGGGAGCCTGACTGTCAAGGCCGATGGGAAAGAGCTCGGTACGCTGGCGCTCGAGCTCAAGGTCTGGAATGTAACCCTGGGGAAGGAGCGCCATTTCCCCGTACAGTTCGGCTTCTTCTATGGCCGCGAGATCGCCCGGATTCACGGAGTTGAGCAGGGCAGCGATGAGTACAGGGAGCTCTTCTTTGAGTATCTCGGCTACATGCTCGATCACAGGGTGGACCCGGCCTTCATTTCGATCGGGCTCGCAGGTGGGGTTAAAGACGGAAAATACGTGCTGGAATGGACTGATCCCCGGATGGAAAAGTTTCTCTTCGAGAGAGGGCAGTGCAGGTTCCTCGTGGGTGCCGGACCGCCCGGTCTCAGTCGTGCTGGCCTGACGAAGGAACAGTACGAGGAATACGTACGCCAGTATCTTCGCCAGGTGATAGCCCATGCCAGGGCGTCAGGCTGGTATGAGCGTCTCTCCTTTACCGGCGCCGTGGATGAGCCCCAGACGAAGAAAGAGTACGAGGCGGTTCGCTATTGGGCCGACCTGATTCATTCAGTTGATCCGAAGGTCCCCGTGGCCGTAACCGAGCAGCCGCTGCCGGACAAGGCTGAATGGGGAACGCTGGTCGGCTATTGCAGCGAGTGGATCGTCCACGGCAACGTTCTGGACAAGAACCGGGAGGCGATTGCCCAGAGGCAGGCGGCGGGGGAGCGTGTGAGCTGGTACATCAGCTGTGATCAGCTCTATCCTCAACCGAATTACTACATCGACCGGTCCGCCGCTGATTGCCGGATGATTTCCTGGATCACCTGGCGCTATCGTCTCGGGGGGATGCTCTATTGGGCGACGACCCTCTGGCGCGAGGTCCGCGATCCATGGGCAGATGCCATCTCGTGGAAACGCTCGCATTGCAACGCTCCGGCGGCGGGTGAGGGAATGTTGCTTTACCCCGGCAACCTGGTGGAAAAGTATACCGGGCAGGAAAACGTTTATGGTCCCGTTGGTTCCCTGCGTTTCGCTCTCCTGAGAGAGGGACTCGAGGAGCTCGAGCTTCTCGAGCAGCTGTCGTCTCTTGGCGGCAGAGCTGAGGCCGATGCGATCGCCGCGTCTATTTGTAACGGGGTGAAGGACTTCTCGCGTGACCCGAACGAGATCGAGGCCGCCCGGCACAGGCTGATTCGGGCGATCGCCGCGCGGCGGGATGAGCGGCCCTGAAAGGCCCAGTTATTTTCCAACGGTGGTCTTGGCCCCGAGCTCTTTTCGCCAGGACCTGAGTCGTTTGAGAAGCTCATCAGCTGTCTCGCGGCGCCGGGCGAAGAGGTCCTTTGCCTCGGCTGTATCCTCCTCGATGTTGAAGAGCTCGATCTTGCCCGTATCGAACCATTCGATGAGCTTCCAAGGCCCCTGGCGGATCGCGCCACCGGAGTGGCCTCCGAGGAAGTGGGGCTTCGCTAAGGGGTAGTGCCAGAACAGGGGCTCCTTCCTGCCGTCGTTCCCGGGATTCTTCAACAGGGGGAATATCGAGATGCCATCAAGCTTCTGCTTTTTTCCTGGAGCGATCCCGGCCGCATCGAGGAAGGTCGGGTAGAAGTCGACGTTGCTGGTCGGCGTAGAGCAGGTCTTTCCCGCCGGCACTGTTCCAGGCCAGCGTATGACCAGGGGGACCCGGATGCCTCCCTCGTAGAGAGAGCTCTTACCTCCTCGCAAGGGAGCGTTGCTGGTAACCTGGGATTCGCCCCCGTTGTCGCTGGTGAAGACCACCAGGGTGTTCTTGTCGAGCTTCAACTCCTCGAGCTTGGCGAGGATCCTTCCAACACCGTCATCGATGCTCTCGAGCATCGCCGCGAGATGGGGATTGTGATCCGGGGCCCAGTGATTGCCGGGATCGCCCTGCTTCCCGGCGTCCTGGCAGAGATAGCAGCGTTTCCTGACGCTCTTGCCGGGAGGATGCTTGCGCCTGTATTTGTCAACGATAGCGGGCTTGCCATTGAGAATCGAGTGGGGAGCGTAGTGGCTGAGATAAAGAAAGAAGGGCCGCTGCCTGTTTCTTTCAATGAATTGAACCGCCTCGTAGTTCATCCGGTCGACGAGGTATTCATCCTTGCCGAGGCGGTTTTCACGGATATTGAGCCAGCGAATCGGCTGGGTGCGGAAGACGTAGGGCCAGAAATTGGCCCCGTTGCCGACCCCCTTGACCTCGCTCGCGAGCTCCTCATCGAAGCCATGGTCGGTCGCGCGGAGCTCTCTCGCCGCCCCATGATAGCGGTAACCACTCAAGTGCCACTTGCCGATCATTCCAGTCGCGTAGCCATTCTTTTTGAACATCTCAGCCAGCGTCACATGGTCTGTTGACAGTGGGTTCGCTGTATTGGGCCGCAGGTAGTCGAGGATTCCGTGACGAGCCGGGAACTGTCCTGTGAGGAAACTCGCGCGGTAGGGAGAACAGACAGGAGCCGCCGCGTAGGCCTCGGTGAAGCGGATTCCCTCGACAGCCATGCGGTCAAGGTTGGGGGTCTCGTTGAAACCGTTTCCATAGCATCCAAGCTCGGCCCAGCCGAGATCGTCGGCGAGGATGAAGATGATGTTGGGTGGCCGCGGGGCCTTCGTTTCCTCGGCCGGGAGCCTCCAGCAGAGGAAAACCAGGGCCAGGACAACTCCGAGCACGGCCGCCCTGGGTCGCGCGGGTGATGCGGGGCCGCTCTCATTTTCTCGCAGGCGAACTGGATTGTTTAGCCATGATTCCCGCATGCCTGCAGATTAACAGGTTCCCGCTCTTTCGTGTGGTCGCATTTCAGGTTGGTTCGAGCTATCTTTTTAGCAGGCTGAGGATTCAATTTTCCAGGTAACTCGCTGATCGGAGAGCATCATGATCGAGAACAGGGGACGGGTTTCTTTCGCCAGGTCGGCGAGGTTCGGTTTCGTTATTTTCCTGTCCGTTTCGTTGCCGCAGTTCCTGCCGGCAGTCGATTCCTTCAAGGATGTTACGGAACTTGTCGGCCTGAAGGGGCTCAGCGGCGGGGTCGCGGCGTGGGTTGATTACGATGCGGATGGTTGGGTTGACCTCTGGGCTTCGGGGCAGCTCTGGAGAAACATCAAGGGTGAGAAATTCGAGCGTGCGGAGAAGGGGCCGGCCGGAGGGGCCGGCATCTGGGCTGATATCGACAATGATGGTTATCCTGATTACTTCGGCTGGGACGGTGTCGGGAAGCTCTTTCTGAACAAAGGGGGCAAGGGCTTTGAGGACATCACCAAGAACATGCCTCCCCTGCCGACCAAGATCTCTCTTGGCGCAGTCTCGGGTGATTTTGATGGTGATGGCCTTGTTGATTTTTATGTCGGTGGATATGAGATCTGGGCGAAGGTTGCCGGCTTTACCGATGTGATCTACCGCAACCTGGGCAAAGGGAAGTTTGAGGAGTCCTGGCGTACCAAGGGGAAGCTCCAGCCCGCGCGGGGGATTACCGCGGCCGATTTTGACGAAGATGGTGATCTCGACATCTACGTCTCCAACTATCGTCTGCAACCGAACCTGCTGTGGCAGAACGATGGCAAGGGAGGCCTGAGCAACGTGGCCACGCCGTTCGGTACCGCGGGAGATGGTGGCCTGGGCGCCTGGGGGCATACCATCGGTTCATCCTGGGGAGACTTCGACAATGATGGGCACCTGGATCTCTTTGTCGGCAACTTCAGTCATCCGCCCGCTTACCAGGACCGTCCCAAGTTCCTGCGCAATAAGGGGCCAAAGGAGAAGTTTCATTTCGAGGACAAGAGCGGGGGAGCGGGGCTTCGCTGGCAGGAATCCTACGCTTCACCAACCCTGGCCGATTTTGACAACGATGGCCTGTTGGACCTGTTCTTCACCACGGTTTACGGAGGAAACCGGAGCGTCCTCTACCGTAATAAGGGGGATTGGAAGTTCGAGGAGGTCCCCAATGCCGCGGGTATGAACACAGAGAAGACCTACCAGGGCGCCTGGGCTGATTTCAACGGTGATGGTTATCTCGATCTCGTGACGGGTGGGAAGCTGTTCCGTAATCCGGGTGGGGATGCCAATTGGCTTAAGGTCCACCTTGTTGGCGCAGGGAAGGTCAATCGTTCAGCCATTGGTTCGCAGGTCAGGATTCGCCTGGGTGAAAAGACCCTGGTGCGGCAGGTCGACGGAGCCACCGGGCAGGGTAACCAGAATGACGCGGTTCTTCACTTCGGGCTGGGTACGACGAAGAAACCCGTGGGAATCGAGGTCCTCTGGAGCGATGGAAAGACCCAGAAGGGTTGGGGGCTCATCAACAAGACCGTCAAGATCACCTACTCGAAGTAGCGGTCTGACTGCTGGTTTACGCGGGCAGGTTTCAGCCCATGCGCACAAGCTTGGTTACCCGGCCGGTGCCGACCCATTCGGCCACCAGGATATTGCCGTCGTTGTCGAAGCAGGCATCGTGGGGGTGGACGAATCGTCCATCTTTCCAGCTCGATGGAGTGGTCCGGATGCGGCCGCCTCCTTTTCCCTTGATTCGCTTTATATCGTCGCCGAGTCGGGCGACCACCTTGTTCTTTTCATCCAGGATCGTTACCCGCGCGTGCAGCTCCGGTATGACCAGGAGGTTCTTCCAGGTGTCCGCGTTGGCCGGCAGGCCATAGCCGGTGAGCGTCTCGAGGTATTTGCCATCCATGTCGAGGTATTGCACGGTGTGGTTGGCGCGGTCACAGACGGCGATCGATGGTTTACGGCCCGGGCGACTGTCAATCCAGATGCCGTGGGGGAGGTTGAACTTTCCCTTACCCCTGCCGGGGCCGCCGAAGTGCCGTTTCCACTTTCCATCCTTATCGTATTCATGGATACAGTAGGCACCGTAGCCGTCGACCAGCAGGAAGCCGCCATCGTCGAGAAAGGCGAAGTTGGTCGGCATGAAGCGGTTGCGGCCCCAGGCTCCTGTAGGCTTGGTGTCCTCGTTCTGAGCATACACACCGGACT
>DCKY01000168.1 GCA_002320775.1 Planctomycetes bacterium UBA1662 | reverse complement strand
ACCGACTACGACTGCTGGCGGCCGCGAGAGGAAGGACAACCCGAAGATCTGCTCAAAGAGATCATCGGCAACCTCCAGCAGGCCACCGAGAATTCGATCCGGCTCATCAAGGCGGCCCTCGGCGATATCTCCGCCCTGGAGAAAACCCCCTCACCCGCCCACGACGCGCTCGCCCTGGCCATCTGGAGCGACAAGGCGGCCATACCCCGTGAGGAGATCGACCGGCTGCACGTGCTCTGGGGAAGACACTTCAGCGGCGAATGATAGACCTGGCGGGAGCCGTGCCTCAGGTAGCTTCCTGCTTGCCCTCTAACGCCAAAGATGCATCCTTCGCTTTACGCAGAAAATACACACCGCTGAGGGCGAAGAGAACCGTTCCAAGAATGGCCATCCCATAGGTGAATAAACGAAGGAACTGGTAATAATCCAGCTCAGCTTGCCCGAGGTCCTTATACAGCTGGATCCCGACAGAGCCGGTGTAGCCAATCGCATCACTGAGATAGATGGCGAAAACCGCTGTTCCCGCGGCTTTTGTCGAGGCCATGATCCGCTCGAATAAAACAGCCCCGAATGGAACATAGGCCAGGTAAGCGCCAAATCCGACCAGGATCATCCACCACAGCCCATTGATCACCTCTAGATCCATCAGTACCGTCGCCCCTCCCATCAACAGCATCCCGCTCATCATGACCGCGAAAACGGCTGTCAGCCCCCGGCGATGGTCCTTCGCCAGGTTGAGCAGGGCCATCACCAGCATGATGCCGAAGGCGATCGGCCAATCAGCCTGGGAAAAGAGAGTGGGCTTGGCCTCGTAACCCAGGACCTTGAAGACCTCCGGCATGTACATGTCACGGACATCTCGATAGGCCGTCAGGAAGAAATAAAGGACAAGGAGCATGATCATGCCGCCCATGAACTGCCTGAAGAAAACAGAACGACTGCCTCTGTCCATGACCGTGCGCTCACTCCGGCTGGAAATGTCCGCAGTGCTGGGTTCGGGTAATTGGTTCAGGAAAAAAACCGCTATGACAAACGGAATGAAAAAGATGGCCCCGACAGTCGCCGGCATCCAGAACTCGGTCACCCCGGCCTGCATGACCCAGCCCCCGATTGTCTTGACCGAGCTGCTGGCGACGATGTAGGAACAGCTCAAGCCGGCGAACAGCAGCTCCGCTGTCTTTCTTCCCTCGAGATAGCGGGAAACCAGGCCCCAGACCATGCCCAGGGGGAGACCGTTGATAAAGATCGCGAGCACCTTCAAATTCCCCGGGAGCAGGGCGAAGCCAAGCAGCGCCGCCTCGGCGATCACGATCATGAGAACCAGGGCCTTCGCCTGCTGGTTGCGGCCGATCTCCGAGCAGTACTTACAGCCGTAATACTTGGACAGGGTGTAGCCAATAATCTGTCCGATCACGAAGGCTGTCTTGAGATTGATCCCCCACAGGAACTCGAGTCCCTCAAAGGTCGCCGCTCCGAAGGGCTTCCTGAAGGCGTACATACAAAAGTAGGTGGCGAAAGCCCAGCACATGGCGTAGACGCTGAACTGCCAGGAGGGCGCATCGCTCAACCACGAACTGAACCTGCTCTGTTTTTGCTGTTCCATGTCTGCCGGGGATTATACTGAGGACTCGCCCTCTACCCGGTATTTTTCCGCTCATTCTTACCCTGACCTTCAAGCCCGGAGCGAGGTATTGTATCTTTCGGGCGGAAAACCACGTCAACAAGCCGCAGGAGAAGAACATTGAAAGTCATCGTCACCGGGGCCAGCGGCGGAATCGGACGCGGCATCGCGACGGTGCTCGCCGGGGACGGCTGCGCCGTGGGAGCCCTGGCTCGCTCGGGAGATAAGCTCGAATCACTCAGGGATGAGATCTCGGCCGCCGGAGGCACCTGCCATACCAGCACCGTGGACCTGCGCTCGCAGAATGAAACAGCTTCGGGCATCGCCGCCCTCGCCGAAGCTCTCGGTGGAGTCGACGCGCTCATCAACAACGCCGGGCTTGTCATCCTGAAAAATGCCCTCGATATCGGACTCGATGAGTGGCATGCCATGGTCGAGACCAACCTCAACGGGCTCTTCTACGCCACCCGCGCGGTGCTGCCGGGAATGACCGAGAACGGCAGCGGCCACATCGTGAACATCTCGAGCATCTCGGGCTACTATCCCCTCGGCGGCGGCAGCGGCTACGCCGCCACCAAGTACGCCGTCACCGGCTTCTCAGAATCCCTCTTCCAGGAGGTTCGCGAACACGGCATCAAGGTGACCACGGTCTTCCCCGGCTCGGTTGACAGCGACTCGCATCGCCACCGGGGCGACGACGGCTCCTGGAAGGTGAAACCCGAAGAGGTCGGCCAGGCCATCCTCGACCTGCTCAAGACCGATGCCGGCAACTGCATCAGCCGGCTGGAGATCCGGCCGCTCAGCCGGCCTCCGAAGTCCTGAGAGAACCTCTTCAGGAGAGGCTGTCGAGAGCAGCATCAACGGCGCAGCCGATCGCATCGACCAGGTCTCCGGTTTCCTCACCTTCCCCGAGCGGCGGCACGTGCAGAAAGGCCGCGCTCTCGACACCGCTTCCAGGGGCGGCCGCGCGATGGCAGAGATGGTAGAAGACATGGTTGCAGAGAAACCCACCGGCTGACTCGGAGAACCGCCACGGAAGCCCCTTCTCCTCCAGCCTGCGGGCGAGCTCGGCGTGAGGATAAGGGGCGGCGCAGGATTCCGGCCCATCTTCGATGATTCTCAGCGCGCGTCTCACCTCTCCCCTGTTGTCGGCGGCCTCGGTGTCATCGAGGTTGTGGGCAACGCGTTCGATGCGGTAACACGGCTCATCGCAAATCCCGAGCGAGATGACAACCCGCGGCTTCAGCTCATCGATAGCTGCCCGGAGCCGCAGGGGTGCCTCATCATAAACAACCGGAAGGACTCGCCAGGAGAGCTCTGCGCGCGCGGCCGAGCCGCCGGATTCGCAGAACAGGCGAATGCCTTCGGCCGACACATTGAAGGGTTGACCCGAAAAGGGCTCGAATCCAGTGAGCAGGACGACGGACTTCACGGACAAGCTTCACCTTCCTTGACGCTGGGCATAAAAAAACCGGCCAGCTTGAACTCGCTGGCCGGCAATCGTTTCGTTTCTTCGCGGCGAATCAGCCGGCCTTGGAGGGCTCTTCGACATCGAGTCCCGCCGCCTGCTCCTTCTCCTGGATCTCTTCCAGCGAGAGAGCGCCTTCGAGCTCATCGACCTTCTCGGTGATGACCTCTCCGTCCTCGTAGAGCTGCTCGTTCTTATCCACCCACTCCTCGAAGCACTCGGGGAGTTCATCCTCGGGATAGATGGCGTTGATCGGACACTCCGGAACACAGAGTTCGCAATCGATGCAGGTGTCGGGATCGATCACCAGCATGGCCGGATCCTTCGTCTCGTAGAAACAATCGACCGGACAAACTGTACAACAATCGGTGTAACGGCAATCGACGCACCGCGCGGTAACAATATGAGCCATCTGGATTTCCCTCTTGGCTAACTATTCTAAGGTTTATGCCTGGGGCCGCATCGGCGGCCTCACCTAATTACTTTTTCGTCAAGAGCCCCGAGGGGCTGTAGAGGAATCTTACCTTTTATTTGCCTACTCGGCTGGAAATCAGCCGGCTTTTGAAGGTTCATCGACGCTGAAACCTTCAGCTTTCTCCTTGTCCTGGATCTCGTCAAGATCAAGGGCTTCATCCAGAGCATCTTTTTTCTCAGAGAGAACCTCTCCCTGCTCAAAGATCTCGGCGTTCTTTTCCGTCCAGTCAGCGTAACAATCGGGCAGCTCGCTCTCGGGATAGACCGCGTTGATCGGACACTCCGGAACGCAAAGCTCACAATCGATACAGGTGTCGGGATCGATCACCAGCATCGCCAGATCCTTTACTTCGTAAAAACACTCGACCGGACACACCGTGCAACAGTCGGTGTAGCGGCAATCGACACAGCGCCCTGTCACTACGTGAGTCATCAAA
>DCKY01000137.1:17196-21684 GCA_002320775.1 Planctomycetes bacterium UBA1662 | reverse complement strand
AAAAAAGCCCCCGGCCGTAGCCGGGGGCCCCCCGCTTCTGAAATCCTCCGGACGAGCGGACGCTCGCCGGGGGACCGCGCCAGAAGGCGCTCAAGAACTCAATTGCAGGATTCTGACGAGGTCTCACAGCCGAGACTCGCCCCTCCGGTCATGGCGCCGCAATCCGGGTAGGGTGCCGGAAGCGCCGGACCTCCTGCGAAGAGGTGGGTCAACGTAAAGATCGAATCGGTAATGTTGAGCTGGCCATCATCGTTGGAATCCATCGACTCCATGCAGCCGGCCGCCGGACCGCCGGCGAACTGGTGGGTCAGGCTGAAGATCGGGTCGGAGAGATCGACGTTGCCGTCACCGTTATCATCTCCGCGAATGAACAGCTCGGCAGCCGGCTCCTTGCCGCCGCCGGGCTCCTCGTCGCCGCAATTCACCGGGCGGTAGATCACGTGCATGACCCAGTCGCCACTCAGGCCGAGAGCGCAGGCGTCGCTCCAGCCGCCGGGGATCGCCTTGACGACGTTCTTGCCTGGCTGGCAGCCATCTCCATCGTGGACCATCGACGCCGCGGTCAGCATCTCAGCGTTCGTGTCCATGAACTCCATGGTCACCGTGAAGGGGCCGGACTCGATCCGGACCCCGCCCTGCTCCTCGAGATTGAACTCGTTGACGAAGCCATCGATGAAGGCGGGCCCCTCGAGACTCGCCAGGCGCGCGCCCGGATTCGGCAACCCGTTCTCATAGACGTGCAGCGCCGACTGGATCGTATTGGGCGTATCCCCGAGCACCGAGCCCCAGGCCACGCCGATCCGGATGATCTCGATCGGGTAGTCCTCCGCCGGTACATCGAGCACCACGCCGGCCTCCTCCCCCTCCACGAAGCAGGGGCACATGACCGTGCCGGCCCCCTCCGTATTGCTCAGGGGAAACTGGTCCTCGCACTGGCTCCAGGCCTGCCCGGCCGCCAGCAGACTGCAAAAACTCACCACAAAACGGATACAGGTTCTCTGTATCATCTTTCCTGCCCTCCCAACAACATGGGCCAGGCGGCGCGGGGATGCCATCCCTTAAAGCCCACTTATCTGCCCGACGGGTCAGCCGGAAACTTACATGCCCCTATCCGGCTCCCACAAAATCAATGCTAAGGATGGTTTTTCTGAGCGTCAAGAACTGAAAATGCCGAAGAAATCAACTTTTTCGCCCCGGGCCAAAGCCGCAGTTTTGACGTGAAGAACACCTTGCCAGCAGGCATCTGAGAAGGTTGAATAAATGCAGAACCTGGCAGGGACCCGGCTGGTCCCTCAACGGGCAGGAGCATTAAAATCGGGGGTTGGGACCGGGGATAGCCATGAGATCTTTTCTACTTACAGCGGCGGTACTGTTTTCCCTGGGCTCGCTGGCCACGCCGGCCAACGCGCAACAGGGAGGCAAACGCATCGTTGCCTACTACACGGCCTGGAGCATCTACGCGCGCAACTTCTTCGTCACCGACATCCAGGCGGAGAAGCTGACCCACATCAACTACGCCTTCGCCAACATCTCCGCCGCCGGCGACGTCGTTCTCGGCGATCGCTGGGCCGACATCGAGAAGAGCTACCCGGGCGACTCCTGGGATGACCCGCTGCGGGGCAACTTCAACGCGCTGCTCAACCTCAAGGAACGTCATCCGCATGTCAAGACGCTGATCTCCGTCGGCGGCTGGACCTGGTCCGGCCGGTTCTCCGATGTCGCCCTGACCGAGGCGGCGAGGAGCCGCTTCGCCGCCTCCTGCGTCGACTTCATGATCCGCTACGGATTTGACGGCGTCGACATCGACTGGGAGTACCCCGTCAGCGGCGGCCTGGCCTCGAACCGCACCCGCGAAGAGGACCGCGAGAACTTCACCCTGCTCCTGGCCGAGCTGCGCCGGCAGATCGACGCGCGCGGCGCCGCCGACAAGCGCGCCTACCTGCTCACCATCGCCGCCCCGGCCGGATCGGGAACCTACGCCAACATCGATATCGAAGGGATCCACCCGCTGCTCGACTGGATCAACCTGATGAGCTACGACTTCAACGGCGGCTGGAGCGACCGGACAGGCTTCAACGCCGGGCTCTTCGCCGCGACGGAAAACGAGAACAAGATTCCCGGTCCCAACGCCGCCGACGCTCTCCAGGCCTATCTCTCCGCCGGGGTCCCGCCGGTGAAGCTCCAGATGGGAGTTCCCTTCTACGGCCGCGGCTGGCGCGGCGTCGCCAACGTCAACAACGGCCTTCACCAGGCCCATCGGGGCGTGTCCAGCGGCACCTGGGAAAACGGCGTCCTGGATTACTCGGATCTCGTCGACAACTACCTGCCGACCTACACGCGCCACTGGCACGAGGAGGCGAAGGTGCCCTGGCTCTACAACCCGGACACCGGCATCATGATCACCTATGACGATCCCGAGTCCCTCGCCCTCAAGGTCGACTACGTCAACGAGCAGCGTCTCGGCGGCGTCATGCTCTGGGACCTCAGCTCCGACGATGAGGCGGGCTCACTGCTGAGCGTACTGCACAACGGACTTCGGCAACCTCCCGCCGGCCGCTTCATCCGCGGAGACTGCAACACCGACGCCATGATCGACCTGACCGACGCGGTCTACCTCCTGAACTACAATTTCACCGGCGGCCCGGCCCCCGCCTGCATCGCCGCCTGCGATGCCGATGGTGATGGCTCAGTCAGCGGCCAGGTGACCGACGCGCTCTACCTGCTGAGCTTCAGCTTCCTCGGCGGAGCGCCGCCCCCGGCTCCCTTCCCCGTCTGCGGAGCCTTCGCCCGTCCTTCGGACGAAGCGCTCGGCTGCGTCGAGACGGTCAAGGACTGCAGGAACTGATCTTTCGAGCCTTTCCACCTGCCAGAGAGCCCATCCCGGAGTGAAGAATTTGACCTCCGTCCGGGCTGCAGATATCATGCTCTGGAGAAAAGAAGTGACTCCTTGAAAGCCGGGAGGGATAGATGTTTTCGATTTCTGAATCCACGCCGTACGGCCGCCGCGATTTTCTGAAGATTGGAAGCCTGGCGCTTGGAGGTCTCGGTCTCTCGAACCTCGACGCCGCCGCCGCCACGAGCCTGCGAAAGAAATCCGTCGTCCTCCTCTTCCTGCAGGGCGGGCCGCCCCAGATCGAGACCTTCGACCCCAAGCCCGATGGCCAGTCCGAGATTCGCAGCGTCACAGGCAAGGTGAAGACCTCCCTGCCCGGCGTCTACTTCGGCGGCGGCCTGCCGAAGATGGCCAGCCTGGCCCACAAGATGGCTGTCGTGCGTTCCTTCAAAATCGGGGCCGCCGGCGGCTCGCACGAAAACGGCTACACCGCCCTGCTCAACGGCCTGAGGAACCCCTTCGACGCGACCATGGGTTCGCTGTACTCACGCGCCGCGGGGAGCCTCAACCCGGACACCGGCATACCGACCAACTCGATCATCCTGCCCGAGACGATTGACCCTGACATCAAGCTGGGTACCCCCAGCGGCGCCTTCACCTACAACCAGACGCGGCGCTACTTCTGCACTCCAGGCAAGCTTGGTTCCGAGTTCCAGCCCTTCGATCCCGCCGGCGGAGGACAGCTGATGGAGAACCTGAAGCTCAGCGTCCCCAGGAAGCGCTTCGATGACCGCCGCGAGCTGCTGTCGAAGATCAACCGCCTGCGCCGCGAGCTCGAGAAGCTTCCCGGGCTGAAGGGCACCAGCACAGCCCAGCAGCAGGCCTACGATGTCCTCTTCCGGGGCATCTCAGAAGCCTTCGATCTCTCAAAAGAAGACCCGAAGGTCCTCGAACAATACGACACCAGCACGCTCGTCCCGATGAAGATGATTCGCCGCGGCGGCCCCTGGTACAGGAACAACTTCAACCGCACCACCAACCTGCTCGGAAAGCAGATGCTGCTCGCCCGCAGGCTCTGTGAGGCCGGCTGCGGCTTCGTTACCGTCGTCGACAGCTGCTGGGACTTCCACAACGATGGAAACAACCCGCCCGTCAAGATGGGCATGGACGCGCTCAGCCCCCAGCTCGACCACGCGGTCGCCGCCTTCCTCGAGGACGTGGAGAGCCGCGGCCTCAGCGATGAGATCCTCCTGGTGATCACCTCCGAGATGGGGCGAACTCCCAAGAAGGACAAGGGCGGCGGCAGCGGTCATTGGGGCAACCTCGCGCCCCTGGTGCTCGCCGGCGGAGGACTCCAGATGGGACAGGTGATCGGACGCTCGGACCGTATCGGCGGAAATCCGTCATCCACCCCCTACACCCCGGAACATCTGATGGCGACAGTTCTCCAGACCCTCTTCGATGTCAGCGAGACCCGGCTGCGAACCGACCTGCCGGCCGAGTTGAGCCAGCTCATCACCGATGGGAACCCCATCCGCGAGCTCTTCTGAACGCTTCCCTGAAAACAAACAGGAATCACTGATGAAAAAAATCATGCTCGCCGGGCTCATCGGGGGGATCGCCAATTTCATGACCGGCTTTGTCCTCCATCAATC
>DCKY01000137.1:680-16813 GCA_002320775.1 Planctomycetes bacterium UBA1662 | reverse complement strand
AAGAGAACGCTTCCGGGCCGGGCTTCTATTTCCTGCCCTATCCTGACACCACCGGGCTCTCCGCCGAAGATGCCGCCAAGGCCAGGCAGGCCGCGATCGAGGAGATCCCGAAGGGAATGTTCGTCACCGGAGCGGTCAGGCCCGATGGCGGCAAACCGATGACCGAGAGCATCATCCTGCAGTTCATGACCTGCTGCCTGTGCTCCTTCGCGCTGGCGGCGTTGCTGTGCGCGATGGGAAAGAAAAGCTTCGGCAGGCGCCTGGGCATCTCTGTTATCCTCGCGCTCTTTGGCTTCACCGCCTTCATGGTTCCCTTCTGGACCTGGTACGGCTACCCCGGCGCCTTCATCCTGGTCGAGCTCATCGACGCGGTCGTCCTCTGGGGCGTGACAGGCTCCGTGATCGCCCTGCTCTTCAGGCGTTTCGAGGGTGGCTGAAAGCCGCGAAAAGAGGAACCGGTCGGTTCCACTGAAAACGCCGCCTGAACCCGGAAGAACCAAGAAAAGATGCCCAGGGGCTCAATCTTCATTCTGGCTGGAGTGCTGCTGTCGGCCAATATCGACCCCTGCGCGGCCGAAGAGCCCGGGCTGAAAAAGATTAATCTCTTCGAGGCCGGCACCGATGGCTACAGACACTACCGAATCCCGGGAGTCATCGTCTCACCGAAGGGAACCATCATCGTGTTCTGCGAGGCGCGAAGCGGAGGCGACTGGAGCACCATCGATATCCGCATGCGCAGGAGCCTCGATGGAGGAAGGACCTGGGAGAAGTCCCGCAAGATCTCCGAGCCTCCAGGGAAAGTACAACAGAACGAGGTGGCCCTGAAGAAGGGGCTGGCGAAGCCGGGCGAGGTGACCATGAACAACCCGGTCATGATCCCCGACGCGAAGGCCGGCGCCATCCACTTTCTCCACTGCATCGAATACGCGCGCTG
Organism: Planctomycetes bacterium UBA1662; assembly: GCA_002320775.1. GTDB lineage: Bacteria > Planctomycetota > UBA8108 > UBA8108 > UBA8108 > UBA8108. The sequence continues at coordinate 15,879 of DCKY01000137.1, read as the reverse complement.
CTACTACCGAAAGAGCACAGATGATGGAAAGACCTTCAGCAAGGCGGTCGACATAACGGATACCTTTGAGCTCTTCCGAAAGGACTACGACTGGAAGGTGCTCGCCACCGGGCCCGGCCATGGACTCAGAACCCGCTCCGGGAGGCTCATCGTACCGGTCTGGCTGTCGGCCGGCACCGGGGGTCACGCCCACCGCCCCTCCGCCGTCTCGGTCATCTACAGTGATGACAGCGGCGACAACTGGAAGCGCGGCGAATTGGTGGCGGCCGACCCATCGACAAAAGCTCTGCGTGCCACCGGCATTCCGGAGATCCGCAATCCGGGAGAAACCGTGGCGGTCCAGCTCCAGGACGGCCGCATCCTCCTGAACCTGCGCAATGAATCGGCCAGGCGGCGACGGGCCATCTCCATCAGCGCCGATGGAGTCTCCGGGTGGAGCCGCTATCATTTTGACGATGCCCTGGTCGAGCCGATCTGCATGGGGAGCATCGTTCGCCTGAGCGAGCGGCCACTCCACCGGAAGAACCGCATCCTCTTCGCCAATCCCCACAATCCGGCCAGCCGGGCACGCCAGAACGTCTCCGTGAAGCTGAGCTACGATGAGGCGAAAACCTGGCCTGTCATGAAGACCATCGAGGCGGGCCCCAGCGCCTACACCGACCTCGCGGTGGGTCCCGATGGGACGATCTACTGCTTCTATGAACGGGGAAAGGCCGGTCGGCTGACGAAAGCTCTCTGCCTCGCCGCCTTCAGCCTCGAATGGCTTACCGGAGGCACGGACCGGCTGATTTTCCCGGCTAAGTGAAGCTCGGGACCAGTCGCCCGCCTGCGTAGCCGGTGGCGCCCATTATAATAATCAGACGTTCAGCAGGGTGGACCTTCCAGGCCGGAAACAGACTCCGCCCCCACTTCCCGAAATACCATCAGGCCTTGTCAGCCTCGACAAATGGCTTGGTGCCAAGCCAGGTGTTAAATTCCTCAAGCTCCGGAAAAAAAACAACCCCTTCAATTTTCCTCCTCAGCCGGCGAACACCCTCTCCGCCTGCAATCAAACGCACATGGGTAGGAAGAGCTTCACGAAGCTCAGTGAGTCTTCTCTCTGTTCCCAGTCCAGAGGTCGAAAGTGAGATACTGATCGCAATTGCCGAAGCCTTCGTTTCAGAAGCTGTTTTCAAAATCTCAACGTTGGGAGTGTTGACACCAAGAGATTGGGTTCGGATTCCCGCCTCGGCAAAAAGAAGAGAAATAAGATGTAAGCCAATGCCATGGTGTTCATCGGTAAGAGTAGTCAGAACTACGACCGGGGAGTTTTTGCTTACTGTTATCTGCCGCCTCATCGCAGCAAGAACATCTTCGAGAATCGCCGACAGAAAATGCTCGTGCCGGACACTGATCTCACCCCTGCTCCAGCCGATTCCAACAGCTCTCAAAACAGGAGCGATACGCAGGGAGATGAATTTATAGATTCCCAGCCGGGCGGAATCTCGCTTTAGCTTGTTAATGATCCCCTGCTCGTCAAATGAATGGACTAGCGTCAGGAATTCTGCAACCGTTTTGTCAGTTCCCTCGCTGCAGGAATCGACACCAATGAATCCTTCAAGCTCCTTTTGACTCTTCGCCAGGATGGACGAGGGCTGATAGCCTTGCGCAAGAACCACCGCGACCGTCCGAAGCCAGGATACCTGCTCCGGACTATAGCGCCGATGACCAGAAGGGAGACGCACTGGCATGGGCTTGCCGTAGCGTCTCTCCCATTGTCGAAGGGTCTCGACACCGATACCGGTCTCCCTGGAAACCGACGCTATAGATACATGACCTGTTTTTGACACGGGAAAATTATTGGCTGGAGATTTTAGACTGGGGCCCAGAACTACTTTCAATAACTACAAGTATCTTACAATAGAAATTTTATTGTACAGGTTTTTTACTATACAATAAATATCGACGTACTATACCCTGTCTTCGGTTGAGTGAACCACTCAAACCACAAGCCAACGCAGCAAAACCAGCACCTAATCATCATGCCCCGACCAAAAGGACACCTCTTTGCCATGTTACCAGTCCTCCTCCTAGCTTTCGGTTGTGCAGCAGGCACACCCGACGACCTTCTCATCACCATCAAAACCAGCGGCCTGGGGAGGCAGAAAATAACTGTCAAAGAGAAATCGAACCGCCCAACCTGGCCCCAGTGGCGCGGCCCCACCCGCGATGCGAAGTGTTCCGGGGAAAAGTGGCCCGGCGCAGTGAATGAAAAAACTCTCACGAGGCTCTGGAAAGCCAAGCTCGGCCCCAGCTATTCGGGACCGATCGCAGGCAGCGACACCGTCTACACCACCGAGACCGCGGACAGTAAGAGCGAGATCGTTCACGCATACGATCGCGACACCGGCAAAGAGCTGTGGCAGGCGGAATGGCCCGGGGCAATGAAGGTCCCCTTCTTCGCACGCTCCAACGGATCCTGGATTCGCTCCACCCCGGCGCTCGATGGTGACAATCTCTACGTCGCCGGAATGAGAGATGTCCTGGTCTGCCTTGACGCGAAGACTGGCAAGAAGAAATGGCTCGTAGACTTCCCGAAAAAAACGGGCACCCCCCTGCCCGCCTTCGGTTTCGTCTGCTCGCCACTGGTTACAGATGACGCGCTCTACGTCCAGGCAGCCGCATCCTTCCTCAAGCTGGACAAAGAAACAGGGGAGATCATCTGGAAATCGCTTGGAGATGGGGGCGGCATGTGGGGAAGCGCCTTCTCATCCCCCGCCATTGCCACCCTCGCCGGCCGAGAACAGGTGGTGGTCCAGACCCGCACCAAGCTTGCTGGAATCGATCTCGTCAAGGGATCCGTGCTCTGGTCGGAAGAAGTCCAGGCCTTCAGGGGAATGAACATTCTAAGCCCCAGCTTCCAGGGCGATTCGGTCTTCACCAGCACCTACGGAGGCAAGACCATGGTCCTCGACATCTCGGAGAAGGACAATAAGCTGCAGGCGCGGCGCTCCTGGGACCATCCGACCCAGGGCTACATGTCGAGTCCCGTCCTGATCGGAGGCCACGCCTATGTCCACCTCAAGAACCAGCGTGTCACCTGTTTCGAGCTGGCAACCGGAGAGAAGAAATGGACCACGACCGAACGCTTCGGAAAATACTGGTCCATGATCTCCCAGGAAGACCGGATCCTCGCCCTCGACCAGAAAGGCGTCCTCTACCTCATTCGCGCGACTCCCGAAAAGTTCGACCTGCTCTCGAGCTTCAAGGTGAGCGAGTCGGACACCTGGGCGCACCTGGCCATCGCCGGAGACCAGCTCTTCATCCGAGAGAGAGATGGCCTCTCGGCCTGGAAATGGAGCGAGGCGAACACTCCCTGAGGAGTCTTCGCCTCGCCCATCTTCACTCAACCCTCCGCCAGGACTACTTCCCCTTGGCTGAAGGCGAGCCTTCGGCTTCGAGATCGCCTAACGCGTACTGGAAGCCGGCGAGGTAGTGCTGGAGAACAACCGGGTTGTAGTAGATTTCGTTGCGATGGCCCAGAGAGCAGTAGAAGGTGCGGCCCTTGCCATAGGTACTGACCCAGCTGATGGGATAGAACTCTTTGCGGCCATCGTTGCGTTTGAGATTCATCTTACTGCCGTCAAGCGAGAGCAGCATCCGGCGGTCCGTAGCCAGGGCTGTGTTGAGCCGGAACTGGTAGATCTCGTCCTTTACCGAGAAGCCCTTACCCTCGAAACACTTATTGACAGCGTGATCGGGCTCGAGATTCTTGATCGGCACAAGGCTATGCCAGGGGTGTCCGGCAAAAGCTCCCCCCATCATGTCGTTGTAGTCCTTCCAGTTCTTGTAGGTATCGGTCCCGGAGTGGGTCCCGGCGAGCCCCTTACCGCTCTTGACGAAATCGACCAGGTTCTTCTTCAGGCGTTCCTCTCGCTCGAGGGCGGCCTTCTTCTGCGCTGCGTCCTTCGGCAGCCTGCGGGGGCGAAAAAGCTCACCGGTGGTGTTCAGCATGATGACCGCATCGAATTCCTTGAGCTTGTCGGCCTCGAACATCGAGTCATCCTCGGAATGAACAGCCGTGTAGGCTCCGGTCTTTTCACCAAGCATGGCCAGGGACTTCGCACCCACGGCGATGGAGCCGTGGCGGAAACCATTGGTCTTGGTGAAGATGAGGACCTTGCGGGCCTTCTTCGCCTTGGCTGGCGCGCTCTTGGGAAGAGCCGCCTCGATCTTCTTGACGACATCCGGCTTGACCTGCGCTGCAAGCTCGCCGCCGCTGAAGACCAGAAAACAGGACAAATAAACCGTAACGGAGAAAAACCCCAGATGTCTAAGCATGAATCAACTCCCAAATGTTCCTGGTTCAGCGCGATCGACGCCGATCGCTTACAAACAACGCATATATGCTAATCTCAAGACACCTGTCCGGGCAAGCCCGGCGAACAGTCTTTCTCATTTACATCCTATCGAGGCTATGATGAACGCTCGCAGACTGTTACCCTTTTGGCACATCTATTGAGGTGCAGGTAACCTTCCTGCTCCATAGGCAGCTTCAGAAATTCAAAGTGAAGAGATGAAAAACACACAGGAAGAGATGGGCTCCGACCTTCAACAGGAGTCGAAAGGTCGCCAAGACGGGGAACAACCCGCGGTGGATGACTCGAAAAAATACAAGGTAGACTGGATTGGAAGTATCCCCTACATCGCCATCCATGCCGGTTGCCTGGCTGTTTTCCTTCCGCAGATAGGCATCAGCTGGATCGCGGTTGGGTGCGCCTTGCTGCTTTACTTCGCGCGCATGTTCTTCATCACCGGATTCTACCACCGGTACTTCTCCCACAGGAGCTTCAGGACCTCCCGCGCCTTCCAATTCATAGGCGCCCTCGGAGGCTCCGCGGCTCTCCAGCGCGGACCCATCTGGTGGGCGGCGCATCACAGGCACCATCATTGCACCTCCGACACCGAGCTCGACCGCCACTCGCCACGGGAAAAAGGCTTCCTCTACAGTCACATGGGATGGTTCATGACCCGCGAACACAACCCGACCGACGAAAAATACGTCGCCGACTGGCTGAAGGTACCGGAGCTCAAATTCATCAACGACTACTACTGGTTAGCAGGAGTGCTGCTCGCTGGCTGCCTGCTGGGAGCGGGCGCCCTGCTGGAGAGCCTTGGGTTCGCCACCAGCGCCGGACAAATGTTCGTCTGGGGATTCTGTATCTCGACCGTCGCGGTCTACCACGGCACCTACACGATCAACTCCCTGTCGCACCAGTTTGGCAAGCGGCGCTTCAAGACCAGCGATGACAGCCGCAACAATGTCCTGCTCGCCCTCATCACCCTGGGCGAGGGATGGCACAACAACCATCACCACCACTCCAGCTCGGCCCGCCAGGGCTTCCGCTGGTGGGAACTCGATGTCACCTACTACATCCTGAAGTCTCTCTCCTGGGTAGGAATCGTCTGGAATCTCCGCCCGGTACCGGAGCACGTCATGGCCGAGGCCCGCTCCAACAAGCTCCACGCGCTTCAATCGGAAGAAGCGGAGTCCGTCGAGAGAGAGCTGGAATCCGCCGCCTGATGGAAATCGCGATCATCGGCGCGGGAATCTCCGGGCTCGTAGCCGCCCGTGAGCTTTACGAGGAAAACGAGCTCACGATCTTCGAGTCGGAGAAGAGAATCGGCGGCCATACCCACACGGTAGATGTTGAGACCCCGTCTGGGAATTACGCGATCGACACGGGCTTCATCGTTTTTAACGAGCTCAACTATCCCAATTTCTCCTCCCTGGTACGAGAGCTCGGCATCCCCACCAGGAAAACGACGATGAGCTTCAGTGTCCGCTGCGACAAAAGCGGACTCGAATACAACGGCACCACGCTGAATACGATCTTTTCCCAGCGAAGAAATCTCCTGCGGCCGCGGTTCCTGGGAATGCTCCTGGATATCATGAAATTCCACCGCAAGGCGGCCTCTGCCCTCGAGACAGGAGATGATGTCAGCGTGTCGGATTTCGCCAGGGAAAACGGTCTTGGAGCGGCCTTCTACGAAGACTACCTTGTCCCGCTGGGCTCGGCGCTCTGGTCAGCTTCCGCAGACCAGTTCGAAGACTTCCCTGTCAGGTTTGTCGCCGAGTTCATGAGCAACCACCAGATGCTGCAATCGAGCGGCCGGCCCGCCTGGAGCGTCATCGAGGGCGGATCCAGGAACTACCTCGAACCGATATCACGACTGTTCAGCCACAGGATCCGGACCGGGACACCTGTACAATCGGTCCGTAGAGAGAAAAACCGCGTCTTCATCCATTCCGGCGACGAGCCAGAGGCCTTCGATGAGGTGATCTTCGCCTGTCATGCGGACCAGGCACTCAGACTCCTTGCTGATCCGAGTGAGCTTGAGAGCGAGGTGCTGTCGTCCTTCCCCTACCAGGAAAACGATGTGGTCCTTCACACGGACGACTCGGTGCTTCCTCGAAACCGGAGAGCCTGGGCCGGCTGGAACTATCGCAAGCTCCCCGGCGAGACGGGCCGCGCCACCGTCACCTACAATATGAACCTGCTCCAGGGAATCGAGGCCCCCGAGACCTTCTGCGTCTCCCTGAACCAGGATGGCCTGGTCGATGAAAAAAAAGTGCTCAGGAAGTTCCTGTATCACCATCCAGTCTACGACCGCAGGAGGGCAGCGGCCCAGGCCAGGCATGGCGAACTGACCGGGGCTAACAACACCTCCTTCTGCGGCGCCTATTGGGGCTACGGGTTCCACGAGGATGGAGTTAACAGCGCCCTTGCGGTCTGCCGGAAACTGAAAGAGGAGACCTCCCTATGAGAAGCGGCATCTTCGAGGGCAAGGTCCGCCATCGAAGGCTTTCCCCCCGACCGCATGATTTCACCTACAGGATCTTCATGTTGTACCTTGACCTGTCTGAACTGGACGAAGCCTTCAAAGGGAATTGGTTCTGGTCAACCAGACGGCTGAACCTGGCCTGGTTCCGGCGCCGCGACCACCTGGGAGACCCTGCAACCTCACTTGAAAATTCCGTTCGCGAATTGGTGAGGACGGAATGCGACTTTACGCCAACCGGTCCCATCTGCCTGCTGACCCATCTTCGCTACCTCGGCTACGTGATGAACCCGGTGAGCTTCTACTATTGCTGGGACAGCAGCGGAGAGCGCCTGGAGGCTATCGTCGCGGAGGTCCACAACACGCCCTGGGGGGAACGTCATTGCTACGTATTCGATTGCCGAGACCAGGCTCCGCTCAAGCGAAAGCTCAAGTTCAGCTTTCAGAAAGAATTCCACGTATCGCCCTTCATGGGAATGGACCAGGACTACGAATGGCACTTTACCCAGCCTGGAAAACGTCTCGGCGTACACATGGATAGCTTTGAAGACGAAAAAAAAGTTTTTGATTCCACTATGCTTCTCAAAAACCGTCCGATCAACCGGTGGAATTTGTGGCGTGTCCTGACAGGATACCCGTTCATGACCCTCCAGGTAGTAACGGGCATCTACTGGCAAGCGTTCAGACTGTGGGCCAAACGGTTACCCTTCCAGCCGCATCCGAAGTGGACAGAAAAGCACTAAGTTTTATTTGTACAGGTTTTTTACTGTACATAGATCTCCGGCTCTGTACTCTGTACCCTGTCCCTGTTCTATTGAATGGCTTTCGTCGCAAACTGTTGCGGCAAAAACAGAGCCATCAAAACACGGAGAACAAGGGTTTCTGAGACAGTGACAGCTGAACAGAGCTTCGGAACACTCAAGCGGCATGGCTAAAACTAAGGGACGCGGCCTGCTCAACAGGATTGCGGCAAATATTCTTCGCAGACGCTTGAAATCGATTGTGGGCGGCAAGATCACCTTCGTTGAAGATGGTCAACACAGGGTCTTCGGTACGAGCGACGGCCTGGAGGCTGAGATCCGAGTCCACAACCCGAATTTCTACCGAAAAAGCCTCCTGGGAGGAGGAGTCGGGTTTGCCGAAGCCTTCATACACGGCTGGTGGTCGACTGATGACCTCACAACCCTGCTGCGAATATTCGTCCGCGACATCAACCTCTCAAACGAATTCGAGAAAGGCTTCGCGCTCCTCGCCAGGAAGCTGCTCGGGCTCTACCACTGGCGGAATAAAAACACCCGGACCGGAAGCCGGCAGAACATTTTCGAACATTACGATCTCGGCAATGACTTCTTCAGCCTCTTCCTCGACGAGACCCTCACCTACTCCTGCGGCATCTTCAACACACCCGAGACCAGCCTCAAGGAGGCCTCTATCGCCAAGCTTGAGCGGATGTGCGAGATGGTCTCCATCGAGAAAAATGATCACGTGCTCGAGATCGGCTGCGGCTGGGGCAGCTTCGCTATCCACGCGGCTGAGAAATACGGTTGCCGGGTAAGCGCCACCACGATCTCCAAGGAACAGTACAACCTGGCCCGTGAGAGAGTGAGACGCAGAGGCCTCGATGACCGTGTCACGATCCTCTTCAAAGACTACCGTGAGCTGGAGGGAACCTACGACAAGCTGGTCTCGATCGAAATGATCGAAGCCGTGGGGCATGATTTCCTCGGTGACTTCTTCATAAAATGCGAGTCCCTCCTCGCGGAGGATGGGGCCATGGCCCTGCAGGGAATCACGATGTCGGAGGACTTCTACGAAGAGTATCTGCGCTCGGCGGACTTCATCCAGCGCTACATCTTCCCCGGCAGCTGCTGCCCGGCGCTCAACGCCATCAAAAACGCGGTCAGCGATTCGACAGACCTGGAGCTCTCCAGGACGGAAAACATCGGCTCGCATTACGCGACCACGCTGCGCGAATGGAGACTTCGTTTCAGTGGAAACACAGAAAAACTCCGGGCCATGGGCTACTCCGAAGAGTTCATTCGTACCTGGCTCTATTACTTCAGCTACTGCGAGGCGGGCTTCGCCGAAAACTACCTCGGGAATGTCCAGCTGGTGCTCCAGAAGCCGCTATTCCGTGAAGCCCCGGCCCCGAAAGGCGCAGGGAAAGAACTGAGCAAGGTATGAGCACGGGCAAGGATGGTATCAGAAAACTCCTCTGCCTGGCCTTCTTCCAGGCCGGCTGGTTCGCATGCGTACTCTCAGCCGCGGCCGGCAAGCCTGAGCTTGGCGCGGTCTCGATCCTCTCCTGGGTCACGGTCTATGTTTTCACCACCCATGACTACAGGAATGAGCTGCTGCTGATCGGCTCCGCCCTGGCCATCGGGTACCTTTTTGATTCAGCGTTGGCCCTGACCGGGATCCTTGGCTTCAGTGAACAGGCCCTCACGACAATTGGGAGCCCCAGCACCTACTGGATGCTGGCGCTCTGGATCAATCTCGCAGCCATCCTGCGCACCGCCCTTGACTGGCTCTCCGGGAGGTTCGTCATGGCGGCGCTTCTCGGAGGGATCATCGGGCCACCAAGCTACCTGGCCGGAGAACATCTTGGCGCTCTTCACCTCGGAGAATCACTCTACCTGACGATCGCATGTGTCGCTGTCGAATGGGCGCTGGCGATGCCCCTGCTGGTCTGGATCTCAGACAAGCTCTCTCAGGCCTCCTCCGCAAACACTGACGAGGAAATAAAATGAACCCCGTGGAACAGCTCCTCTACGCATGGATCGCCAGCGCGCTGCTCATGGCCCTGCTCTGGCTGGTCCAGATCAAGACCTCCGATGCCGGCATCGTCGATAGCATCTGGGCGCTGGCGGTCGGAGCCATCAGCATCTTTTTCGCGGCCAACGGAGAGGGAACTCCCGGACGGCGCCTGCTCATCTCAATACTCGCTGGCGCCTGGGGCCTGCGCCTGGGAGCCTACCTTCTCTACAGGAACTTCACGCTGCCCGAAGATGGCCGTTACAGCCGCCTGCGGGAAAAATGGGGGCGGCAATTCCAGCTGAAGATGTTTGTCTTCTACCAGCTCCAGGCCAGCTGGTGCGTGCTCTTCGCCCTGCCGATGTGGATGGCCTCGTCAAATTCACAAAGGCCCCTGGGCCTGCTTGACGCGCTGGCCGCCGGCCTCTGGCTGGTTTCGATCATGGGCACATTGGTCGCCGACTGGCAGCTCGCGCGATTCCGCGCCAACCCGCAGACAAGAGGGACCGTCTGCCGTGCGGGTCTGTGGCGGTATTGCCGCCACCCGAACTATTTCTACGAATGGCTCCACTGGTGGGTCTATGTCCTCTTGTGCGTGGGCTGCGAGATGCAGTGGTGGAGCCTCGCCGCCCCCCTGGTCATGTTCGTCTTCCTGACAAGGATCACCGGCATTCCCCTCACCGAGTCCCAGGCCCTCGCCAGCAGGGGAGACGCCTACCGTGAATACCAGCGCACGACGAACGCCTTCTTCCCGTGGCCGCCCACCGAGAAGGATGGCTGATGTCCGAACTGCTCACGCGGCTTGCCATAGAGACGATGGAGCGAGGACTGCTCCCGGACTTTCTCATGCGCTACGGTATACGTCGACTTTGCGCTGAGAGGCTGAAGGAAGAAAGCGCCCCCACCACCGAGGAGCAGGAGCGAAGAACCGCTGAATTTATCGAGAAGATGAATGAGGCCGCCCTGGCCCCGGCCCCTCGTGAATCGAATGAGCAGCACTACGAGGTGCCCCCGGAATTCTTTCTCGAGGTGCTCGGACCCCACCTTAAATATTCAAGCGGCTACTGGCCTGACGGTATCGACGACCTCCCCGGCAGCGAGACTGCTGCCCTGGAGGAGACCTGCGACCACGCGGATCTTTCCCATGGAATCGACATCCTGGAGCTTGGCTGCGGCTGGGGTTCACTCACCCTCTTCATGGCTGAGAGGTATCCCGCCAGCAACATCACGGCTATCTCGAACTCCGCCGACCAGCGGCGCTTCATCGAGAGGCGCGCCAGGGAGCGAGAACTTACCAACATCAGGATCGTGACCTGCGACATGAATGAATTTGATCCGGAAGCGAGCTTCGACCGGATCGTCTCGGTTGAAATGTTTGAGCACATGCGTAACTGGCGAGAGCTGCTGGGCAAGGTCTCCACCTGGCTCAAGCCCGGCGGGCGCCTCTTTATCCATATTTTCACCCACCGCTCGGCGACCTACGCCTTTGAAACGGAGGGAGCCGACAACTGGATGGGACGGTACTTTTTTACCGGGGGGCTGATGCCGGGACAGGACCTCATCCTGAATTTCCTCGACAACCTGGAGCTCGTCGATCGCTGGACCTGGGCTGGGACCCATTATGAAAAGACCTCGAACGCCTGGATCTCCAGGATGGACCTGAACCGGGACAGGATCCTGCCCGTACTGGAGAAGACCTACGGGAAAGCTGAATCCAGGCGATGGTTCCAGCGCTGGCGTATGTTCTTCATGGCCTGTGCCGAGCTCTTCGGCTTCAACAACGGAAAGGAATGGCCCGTCTCCCATTACCTGCTTGAGCGAAAGAGCTGAAGCCGCCTTCGAGCTAACCACAGGCGGCTGTGGAACCCGGAACGTGGATCCCATAGAATTTCGCCAGAGCAAAAAGGTAATTAGACATGAAAGCACTCGTTCTTGAAGAGCTCAAGCGGCCCCTGCGGCTGGAGGAACGCGCGGACCCCGTAGCCGGACCGGGCGAGGTGGTCGTCACTCTCCAGGCGGCCTCCCTCAACCGCAGAGACTATTGGATCACCCAGGGACTCTATCCCCGCATCAGGATGCCTGTGGTCCTCGGCTCCGACGGCGCCGGTGTGGTCTCCGCCGCGGGAGAAGGAGTCGACGATGGGCTGGTGGGCCGCGAGATCCTGATCCATCCGGCGAAAAACTGGGGAGACGACCCGGCCGCCCAGGGAGAAGACTTCGAGGTGCTCGGGATGCCGGAAGATGGCACCTTCGCAACCCATCTGCTCACGACCCCGAGCCAACTGCACTCACTGCCCGGACACCTGGACATGTTCGAGGCGGCGGCTTTACCCATCGCCGGGCTGACGGCCTGGCGGGCGCTCTTTACCCAGGGAGAGCTCCAGGCTGGGCAGCGGGTGCTCATCACCGGCAGCGGCGGAGGCGTGGCACTCTTCTGCGTCCAGTTCGCCATCGCCGCCGGAGCCGAGGTCTTCGTTACCTCTTCATCCGAAGAAAAGATCAAGGGCGCCCTCGACCTGGGCGCGAGCGCGGGGGTCAGCTACCGAGAGAAGGGTTGGGCGAAAGAATTCCGAGCCAGCCACGGCCAGCTCGACCTCATCGTGGATGGAGCGGGCGGAAGCGACTACGCCGGCCTGCTCGAGCTCGCCCGGCCCGCGGGCAGAATCGTCAGCTACGGATTTACCACGGGAGCCCCGGAGAGCCTCGATCTCTTCAGGCTCTTCTGGAAACAGGTCAGGATCATCGGCTCCACCCTGGGTACCCGGGCCGAGATGGAGGCCATGCTCGAGTTCATCTCAACCCACCAACTGCGCCCTGTCATCGACAGCACCTGCGCGCTCCGGGATGGAAACCAGGCGCTTGATTGCATGAAGAACCACCAGCAGTTTGGTAAGCTTGTACTGGATTGCAGCGAATCCTGACTGGAACCAACCCGGAGGAATCGAGATGACTGGAAAACTCGCTCTCACTCTCCTGCTGTCGGCCTCGGCCTTCTTCTTTGCCGGAGCCCTCGCCGCGGAAGACAAAAAAGACCGCGACACCCTGGTGCGGGACGACCTCAGCGAGATGCGCGATTCGGACCTGTGGATCTACAACGATGTGGAAAAGGGGTTCGAGCTGGCCCGAAAAACCTCCAAACCGCTGCTGATCGTCTTTCGCTGAATCCCGTGACACGCCTGCAAAGGCTTCGACGTGCAGGTTGCACGTCCCCAGAACCTGAAACTGAAACGGCTGCTGAATAAGTTCGTCTGCGTACGGGTGGTCAAGGGGAACTCCCTCAACCTGGAGCTTTTTCAATTCGACTACGACCTCACCTTCGCCGCCTTCTTCATGAACGCGGACCGGACCATCTACGGGCGCTATGGGACACGCTCCAGCCAGGAGAAGCCCGAGAGTGACATCTCCATGCAGGGCCTGCTGGGCGCGCTCGAAGGCGCCCTCGAGCTGCACGCGGACTTCCCGGCCAACAGAAAGTCTCTTGCGGGCAAGCAGGGAGGAAAGCCGCGCTTTCCGAACCCCGAACGCTACCCCACCCTCAAGCGGTACACCCCCCTGCTCAACTACGGCGGCAAGGTCGCCCAGAGCTGCCTGCACTGTCATATGATCAATGCGGCGGAAATAGAGCTTCTCAGGTCGAAGAAGGCCCCGCTTCCCGACAAGATCCTCTACCCCTGGCCCCTGCCCGGCGCCCTGGGGCTGCAGCTCTCCCCGGCCGAGAGAGCCCTGGTCGTAAATGCTGCCCCAGCCTCCGCGGCCCATGAGGCCGGCTTCCGCCACGGAGACCGGATCCTGTCGCTCGAGGGCCAGCCCATCCTGTCGACAGCGGACATCCAGTGGGTCCTGCACAACGCTCCAGCCCCGGCCAGGCTCACGGCTGTGGTGAAACGGGCTGAAAAAACAATTCGGCTGAAGCTCGAACTCGATGCCGACTGGAGAAAGAGCACTGATATCTCCTGGCGGGGAAGCACCTGGCCGCTTCGGCGTATGGGGTTTGGTGCAATGCGCCTGGAAGACGCCTGGGATGGTGACCGCAAGAAAAGAGGTCTCGAGGGAATGGCCCTGTGGGTCCGACATGTCGGGCAGTACGGAATTCACCGGACGGCGAAAGACGCCGGCTTCCGCAAGGGCGACATCGTCATCGAGTTCGATGGAATTCGCGAGCGACTCACCGAAAGCGAACTCCTCGTGCACATCTTCCGGAAGCGAAAAGCGGGAGACCTCGTCCCCGTTAAAATTCTCCGGGGCGACAAGCGAATGTCGCTCAGGCTGCCCGTCAGATAACCGATAAGAGCATATGAGCCTTCGCCTTTTTCCCCTTCTCTCGCTTGCCTTGTATGTCCTGCTGGCCATCTCAGGCTGTGGCCCCCAACAACCCGCTCCCGGCGACAAGCCAGCCGCGGAGGACAACTCCGAGCTGTCAGGGCACCAGAGGATGGTTCGCCTGCTCGGTGAATACGCAGAGATCGCGCGCGCTGAAAATCGATATTACGGAGACAGCCTCGCCCGGAATTACGGCGAGCAGCTCAAGCAGCTGCCCGACAGCTCTCCCCTGGAAAACCGCTGGAAGCTCTACCGCCTCGCGGGCGTCGCCGAGCTCAGGGCCGGCAACGAGGAAAAAGGGATCAAGCTGCTGGAGGCGGCCGTCGGCCTCCTGCCCAGGGTAGGCTCCCGGATCGGCCGTGACTACGCGGCTGAAACGATCTTCCGGCTGGGCGTCGGACACATGCGCCGCGGCGAGACCCTGAACTGCTGCGCCCGCTTTACCCCGGAGAGCTGCATCCTGCCGATCCAGGGAGGCGGGATCCATACGGACCCGACAGGCTCCCGGGAGGCCATCAAGTACTTCGCACGCGTGATGGAGCTGCTGCCTCCTGACAGCGATATCTACATGGCCTCCCGCTGGCTGCTGAACATCGCCTACATGACCATTGACGGCTATCCGGCCAAGGTCCCGCTGCCCTATCTCATCCCGGAATCGGCCTTTCGCTCGCAGCTCGAAATACCGCGGTTCAAGAACGTGGCTCCCCGGCTCGGCCTCGACCGTTTCAACTGCTCGGGAGGAGTGATCATCGACGATTTCAACAACGATGGCTACCTTGACGTGTTGAGCTCCACCTGGGAGCCAGGCGGTCAGCTTCGACTGTTCATCAGCTCCGCCGGGAAATCCTTTGAAGACAAGACCGAAGGCAGCGGACTGGAGGGGCTCTTCGGCGGCCTCAACCTCGTGCAGGGAGACTACGACAACGATGGCAACCTGGACTTTCTCGTGCTCCGCGGCGCCTGGCTCGGCGCCAGGGGACGCCATCCAAACTCCCTGATCAGGAATCTCGGAGGGCTGAAATTCGAAGACGTCACCTTCTCCGCCGGCCTCGCTGAGGCGCACTACCCGACCCAGACAGCGGGCTGGTCCGACTACGACAACGATGGCGACCTCGACCTCTACATTGGAAACGAAACCTCGAAGAGCCTGGCCGCGCCCTGCCAGCTCTTCAGGAACACGGGCAACGGCGTCTTCGAGGATGTGGCAAAGGAGGCCGGGGTGTTGAACTCCCGCTTTACCAAGGGAGTCACCTGGGGAGATATCGACAACGACGGCGACCAGGACCTCTATGTTTCGAACCTG
>DCKY01000137.1:0-321 GCA_002320775.1 Planctomycetes bacterium UBA1662 | reverse complement strand
CGGTGACGGAACCTTTACCGACATCGCCCCCGAGGCCGGAGTCACAAGGCCCCTGAAGAGCTTTCCGGTCTGGTTCTGGGACTACAACAACGATGGCAACCTCGACATCTTCGCCTCGAGCTACGATGGCAAGACCCAGGACCAGGCGCGGCACCTGCTTGGAAAACCAGGAAAATACGAGTCGGCGCGGCTCTACCGAGGCGATGGCAAGGGCGCCTTCACCGATACCGCGGCCGCAGCCGGACTGGACTTCCCGATGCTGCCGATGGGCTCGAACTTCGGCGACCTCGACGGAGACGGCTTCCTCGACTTCTACCTCGG
>DCKY01000031.1 GCA_002320775.1 Planctomycetes bacterium UBA1662 | reverse complement strand
AGAGCCTGAAGAGCCTGAAGAGCCCGAGGTTGTCATTGAGCTGCCTCCCGCTCTCGAGTTCGTCTCGCCTGAGACAGAGTGTCTGCTGGCCGGAGATGAAATCGAGGTAGCCTGGAAGGTTCGCGAAGAGCCAGCCGCTGAGGCACTTGACCCGAAGGCCGAGACCATGCTGGAGTTCTATTCTCCAGCTGAAGATTCCTGGATAGCGGTTGGGGATGCGCTTGTAGAGGAAGGCGTCATCCTGTGGACGGCTCCTGAGATGACCCTTGCGGATTGCAGGCTGCGGCTTGTGGTCGGCGCTCCTGCGAGCCCGGATGAAGGTGTCGAGACGGGATCTTTAAGCTTTGAGAGCCCCCTTTTCGGCATCGATGCCAGCGCCCCGACAGCCGCCTGTAAGGAGTTGCCGCAGCTCGCCGGCGGTCATTTCAGCTTCGAGGTCGAACTCACTGATGAGGGCTGTGCTGAACCCGTAAGCGTACAGGCCTTCCTGCGCGCCGAAGGCGAGGAGTTCTGGAACAATGTGCCCCCCGCCAGGGTCAACACAGAGAGTTCCGAAGGAATCTTTACCGTTACGCTTGATCTGCAGGCAAACGCCGAGAAGAAGTTCGATCTCTATCTTGCAGCCACGGACAGTCTTGGCAATGTCGCCGCGGCTCCAGGCGTCGGGAGCGAGAGCCTCGGAATGTTCCAGCTCGACAATAGCGCTCCCCTCGTGGCGATCGGGGACCCGGCGGCTGATTGGGTGGCTGGCCTGCCGGCGACCCTGCAGGTCCAGATTGATCCTTCTGATTGCGAGGGTCCCCTGGTTCTTGAGGGGCGTGCTCCGCAAGAGAACAAGGAGTGGATCGAACTGGCCACTGTAGACGACCTCGCCTTTGCTGAAGATGGGGTCCATTTTACCGTGCCGCTGGGTTGGCCTGAGCTTGAGGTCCGCGTTTCGGCAAGAGATGCCATGGGCAATGTCGGTCATGGGCTTCTCAGCGCCCGGAGGCTGAAGAGCGCCGTACGGCTCGACACCATGGCGCGCGGCGGTGTGTTCCAGGCCTTTGACAAGCAGGAGATTGCCTGGACATTGCAGGAGGCCGCGCTTGAAGCGCCTGAGAATCTTCTCATGAAACTTGAATACAGGGTCGGTGACTCCGGCGCCTGGGAGCTTCTCCGGGAGGAGCCGGCCATCGCGACCCAGGCAAGCTTTGAGTGGGTGCTGCCGGATGCTTCTGATGATGATTTCGCTCTCAGGGTCAGCCTCTACCGTGGTGCTGACCTGATCGGCGAGGACATCTCCGGCAGCTTCCGGATCGAGGGGTTTGCAAAGACCGAGGACGGAGTTCTCAAGGAATCCCGGATCGTGATGGATTCAGCCGTTGAGAAGGAGAAGGCCTGGAGGGATCGCTACAATGAGCTCTCCCTGTCCGGAGCTCCTGTTGAAGCGGCTGCCCAGGCGGAACTTGCGGGGCTTGCCCAGGCCGCCATCAGCGACTACGACAAGGCTGTTTCACTGGATTCGAAAAATTCAGAGGCAACCTTCCGGCTTTCCATGTTGTTGAACGATGTCGATCCGGAGGCCAACTCTGATAAGATCCTCAGTCTGCTGGAAAAGACCCTGGAGGAAGATCCCGCCAATATGTCGGCCCAGATGAATCTTGGAGCCGTTCTCATCCAGAGAAATGAGCTGGATCGGGCCCAGGGCGTTCTTGAGAAGGCTCTTGCCCAGGAGGATACCGGGCAGGCGCGCTTCAACCTCGCATTGACGTTTCTCTTCAAGGGAGACGCGGGAGCGGCCCGGCTCGAGTTTGAGAGAGCGCTTGCGAAGGGAGGGGATGTTCCAGAGGGGCTTGCCTGGTTCTACATCGCCTGGGCTCACGCGGAAGAGGGTAATGTCGACACCGCGCGGGATCTCTATGCCAGGAAGAAGAACGTCATTCCCGAAGAGTTCCAGCCGATCATTGAGGAGAAGTTGAAGTAATCAACGATCGCGAGGGGGCGCCGGCAGGCGTCCCCTTTTTTTTTGCTCTAAATTCAGCTCTCGTGGACCAGCAGATCCTTTATGTGGAGCTCGATCTTTGACTTTCCGCGCCAGGAGTTAATTCTCGGGCGGTAGAGAAGCGAGATACGGTTTCCCCGGCTGATTTCTTCGCAGCGGTCTCCCATAAAAAATGCCACAGCTCTGAGCGCGGCTTTTCCGCGGGCCTTCTTGCGGACATGGAAGGAGATGTGCCTTCCGTCTTTCCCCATCAGCTTCGGCGAGCCGACAATCTCGAGATCCATCGTGGCGAAGAGAGGCTCCGAGTTGCCGGCGCCAAAGGGTTCGAGGCGGGCTATCTCCGAGAGAAGGGCGTTGTCGATCTCTTCGAGCTCGAGCTGGCAGTCAAATTCTATTTCAGGGACCATCCCGGAAGGGTCGAGGTCGATGATTTCGTTCAGGGCTGCTCGCAGATCGTCCAGTTTTTCGGCCTGGAGGGTGCCTCCCGCGGCCATGGCGTGGCCGCCGAAACGTTCAAATAGGTCTCCGCATTCGGTGAGGGCATCGCACATCTCCACGCCCTTGATGGATCTCGCGGACCCCTTGGCGATTCCCTTCTCGATGGAGAAGAGGAATGCCGGCCTGTAGTATTTTTCGACAACCCGCGAAGCGACGATTCCCAGCACTCCCGGATGCCAGGCCTCATCTCCCAGGACGATGATCTTTTCCTTGTCCAGGTCGAAGGCGGTCTCGATGCGATTGCAGACATCTTCGAAAATCTCCGCCCCGATCTTTTTACGCTTGTTGTTTTCCCGGTCGAGAACCTGGATTAATTCATCCGCCTGGGTGTTGTCTTCGGCCATGAGGAGTCGCAGGGCGTAGTCCGCATTGCTCAGCCGCCCGGCGGCGTTAATCTTTGGTCCGATGCTGAAACCGACATCCTCGCTGGTGAGGTGGTCTCGCGAGGCATCCCTCTTGAGCGCGGCGTTTACCAGCTTGCTGATGCCAGGCTTTCTGGACTCCCTCAGCTTCTGGAGCCCAAACTTGGCGAGGATCCTGTTTTCTCCGTGGAGGGGCACCACGTCGGCGATGGTGCCCAGGGCCGCCAGGCAGAGACATTCCCGCATGAAGTTGCTGAATTCCTCAGAGAGCTTCTTTTGACGGGTGAAACATCGGCACAGTTCCCAGACCAGCTTGTAGGTGACGCCGACTCCCGCAAGCTCCTTGAAGACGCTCTCATCCTCTGATAGCCAGGGATTGACATGGGCGATGGGGTTGGGCGGATCTTCCGAGGGCTGGTGGTGATCACAAACGACAACATCCACCCCCAGCTCCGCGGCAAGAGCGATCTCGGCCTGTGAAGATGAGCCGTTATCGACCGTGATCAACAGCTGGACCCCGTCGCTGGCCAGCTCTCTGATCACATCGCAGTTGAGTCCGTAGCCTCCCTTGAACCGGTCCGGCAGGCGGTAGGTGACATCTTTGCCGACCTGCCGGAAGAAATTGAGCAGCAGGCAGGTCGAGGTGACGCCATCTACGTCATAATCGCCGAAAACGCAGATGCTCTCGTTTTGCGCGATGGCGCTGTTGATTCTCTCGGCCGCCTTGTCAATTTCAGGGAGAACTCCGGGGTCCAGGAGGTGGACGAGCCTGGGATGGAGGAACCGCTGAGCCTTCTCGCTGCTGTCGATCCCCCGGCTCAGCAGGAGGGCCGCAACCTGGGGAGAACAGCCCGCTTCTCGCGCGAGTTCAGAACAACGAGTCTCGTTAATTTCGCGTGAACTCCAGGTCTTCTTTTGTACAACCACCATCACCGATCTCTCTAAACCTTGTCTTCCACACGGGCGCGGGACAGGAATGCTTGATTTGAGAGTGTAGGGCAGAGTGAGAGAGTGGTCAATATGGCTGATTCGGGCACCGCCTAATGGCGGTCAGCGGCAAATACGCCGGTAATTGGCAATTCGGAGTGACAATTATTGGCACGGAGTCCAGCCGCTTATTTCGAACAGGTTCTTGTATTTGTTTGTGGCGTAGCTACTTGCGAACAACCAGGAATTTCTTCACCGGTTCGGCACCCTCCTTGCCATTGGGTTAGCAGACGCCAGATGGTCTGGCAGCGTCCAGGGGGGAGGGCGCGTGAGAGTTTGTTTAACAGTTCGTCGAGAATTGGATTCGACGGGTCAAGGAAAGTCCTTTAGAGGAGAAGTGAAGAATGAAAACGATGCGCAGAGAAGAAGGTTTTACGCTTATTGAGCTCATGATTGTTGTGGCGATCATCGCGATTATCGCCGCCATCGCGATCCCGAGCCTCTTGAATGCTCGCAAGGCTGGTAACGAGGCTTCGGCGATCAGTTCGCTGAGGACCCTCACGACGGTTAACGAACAGTATCGTACCCGTTTCCAGAACTACTCGGATGACCTGGACGGTCTTACTACCGCCGGGTATATCGACAGTGTCCTGGGCGGCGGCCAGAAGTCCGGTTACACCTTTGATTACTCCAAGAACGGCAGCACCTGGTCCTGCAAGGCCGATCCCGTGAGTGAAGGCAACGATGGCGACCGGCACTTCTTCGTCGACCAGTCCGGCATCATCCGCTTCTCGGCTGCTTCGGAGGCTAACGCTACGAGCAGTCCGATTGATTCCGGCGCCTCTTCCTCCGGTGGCCGCAGGCGCTAATCCGGCAGCCGAGCTGGCAGGTTAACCCGTTTCCATGGGCCTGTAGGGAGGATGGCCCAGACTCGTCCAATCTCTCAGTCGTCTCGAGGCGACCCGCCAGGGTCGCCTCGTTTTTTTTCGTCAGAGCTTGCGTGCTTTTCCCGGTACACCTAAACTCCATCGTTATGACTCCGAGGATTGCACCATCTATACTCTCCGCCGATTTCGCGAGGCTCGCAGGGCAGGTCCAGACAGTCGAGGAGGCTGGTGCCGCCCAGGTCCACATTGACGTGATGGACGGACACTTCGTTCCCAACCTGACGATGGGGCCGATCGTTGTCGAGGCCTTGCGCGCAGTCACTACGCTCCCTCTTGATGTCCACCTGATGATCACTGATCCGGGGAAGTATATCGATTCCTTTGTCGATGCCGGAGCCGACCATGTCAGTTTTCACATCGAGGCGAACGGCGATGTTAACGAGTTGCTCGACCGCCTGGAAGAGAAGGGGGTCGGCAAGGGGTTGGCGGTAAACCCGGGAACTCCGGTGGAGGAGATCTTTGATGTCCTGCCGCGGCTCGATATGGTGGTCATCATGACCGTCCATCCCGGCTTCGGCGGGCAGGCTTTTCTCGGTGAGAACCTGGCTAAGGTCAGGAGGATCCGCGAGGAGGTAGAAACCTTCCCGGAGCCAAAGAAATTAAATATTGAGGTTGATGGAGGCGTGGACCGTAGCACCATAGTGGAATGCAGGGAGGCTGGCGCCGATGTCTTTGTCGCCGGCAGTGCAATCTTCGGCTCGAAAGATCCGGCCGAGGCGACCCGTGAACTTTTAAGACTGGCAGGCAGCTGAAAATGACCCCCGAGGAAACCGAAAAAAAACCAGGCGGCCAGCGCAAGCGCAAGGAGATGCCTGATCTCTGGATGCAGTGTACCTCCTGTAACAAGCTGGTCTACAAGCCGAAGTTTGAAGAGATGCAGAACGTCTGCCCTGAATGTAATTATCATTTTGAGATTTCAAGCACAGAGCGAATCGATTCACTCCTTGATGAGTGTACCTTTGAGGAGCGTTTCACCGAGCTCTATCCTCTTGACCCGCTTGATTTCGTCGCGGTGCGCTCCTACGAAGACAGGCTGAAGAGCGCCCAGGAGCTCACCAAGCTCTCAGATGCCTGTGTGGTCGGCACAGGGAAGATGGATGGAATCCCGGTTGTTTTCGGGGTGAGCGATTCGAGATTCCTGCGCGGCAGCATGGGGTCGGTGGTTGGCGAAAAGATTCGAAGAGGAATCGACCTGGCACGGGAGTTGTCCCAGCCTTTTATTTTCGTGAGCGGTTCAGGCGGAGGCGCTCGCATGGATGAGGGTGTCCTCTCGTTGATGCAGATGGCCAAGACCAGTGTGGCCCTGGCTGAACTGGACCGCTGCGGGGGCCTGTTCATCTCGGTGCTGACCAACCCTACCATGGGCGGCTGCATGGCGAGCTTTGCGGCTCTCGGAGATGTGATTTTTGCTGAGCCAGGAGCCCTGATCGGCTTTGCCGGCCCCACGGTGATCAAAGAGACGATCAAGTCAGATATACCCGATGGCTTCCAGAGTTCGGAATTCCAGCTCGAACATGGTTTTGTCGATCGGATCATCAACCGGGGCGAGCTGCGATCCTCCATGGTGCAGGTCATGCGTTTACTCGGCTGTGACCAGGCGGCCTGAATACCCTGTCGGGGAATTCCAAGGTCCTGATATCTACCCGGGATGTGCCATCTTCGGCCTCGGATGCGGCCTTGCAAGGAAGCTGTGAAGATCCTGCCGGATCCCGCCGATACAGTTGGAACCTGTTTGTAACGGACAGATGGGGCCGGCGGAGGTGAGAAAGTCGTCTTTCGCTTCCGCGGCGTTCACGCAGAGACTATTTCCCGAGGTGCCAGGATGGATCGCGGCAGGATTTTGATTTTTGGAGAGTCCAAGGAAACCAGCTTCGAGCTGAGGAACCTGTTCGACAATCATCGGTTTGAGCTGGAGATCGCGCTCAATAAGGACGTCGGGAAGACCGTCCTGTCGACCCGCATGATGAATCTGATCGTTATGCACTCTGAAACAATAAACGAAGAGAGTACCGAGTTCTTCTCATACCTCACCGGCCAGGGAGTCTCGCTTCCGCTGATGGTCTGTGGCGAGGACGCAGATAACTGCAAAGAGAAGATTGATTACGAGGGCACCGTCGCCTGTTTCGATAAGCCATACCCTGTGGCAGATGTGCTGGATTACGTGGCAGATCTTTGAGACAGACGCAGACGGACTCGTACATGGGGTGAGTGTCCCGGAAGGGAATTGGGTTAACAGCCGGCGTTCGCGCCGGCTGTTTTTTTATGTTCAGAGGTTAGGCTTCTGTTTGGTTAGGATTCATCGGGGTACTTCAAAAGATGGCATCGCGGGCTTATCATGTCCTGCATGTCACTTGCAAAGGAACTGAAGGAACTGGAGGCGCAGGGAATCGACCTGCTGGAGATCCTCGGTAAGGACCGGCATCTGGATTCGCCCGAGGCCCTGCAGAAGATCATATCCGCGCTCTCCTGTTCGGATGACAACCTCTACGTCGAGTTGCTTTTCCAGCTCACCTGGCGGCGTTTTCCGCTTGAGGAGGCCGTTCGGATCTGGGCGGCTATCACCGAGCATAAAAAAGAGTTGGAGCAGACTCTCGAACGCGAGGTGGGCTTCCGGGTAGCGGCGCTTGACTATCTCTTTTCCGTTGAGAAGATCCTGCAGGGGGCCCGGCTGGTCGCGCGGGCGGAGTTCGAGAGCATCCTGACCTTCGTCAACATCGATGAGGTGACGGGTGTTCACAGCAGACGTTATTTTAACGAACGGCTGGGTGAGGAGCTGGGCAGGGCCAGGCGGTACTCTCATCCGCTCAGCATGCTTATCATCGACCTGGACAACTTCAAGCAGGTGAATGATCGCTGCGGGCATGTCGAGGGAGACTCGGTGCTGAGAAAGGTTGGCCGGATGCTGATGGACACGACCCGCCAGGCAGATGTGGTGTGCCGCTTCGGCGGCGATGAGTTCGCCGTTCTCCTGCCGGAGACCGGGTCCGAAGACGCGGGACGTACGGCGGAGAGAATCCGCCTCGCGGTCGCGGACATCTCTGTCCCCGGGGAAGATGAGCCGGGCAATGTCACGTTGAGCATTGGCTGCGCCGCGTTTCCGGAGAGCTGCGATGAGGCCGAGGAGATGCTGGCGCTTGCCGACCAGATGTGCCTCGATGTCAAGCGCGCGGGAAAGAACGGAGTTCGTATCGCGCCTGCCTGATGACGCCGCGCTGTCGTGGGACGCGCAAAAGGGACAAATGCCTGTCGCCAAAGAGCGGCCGCGCAGCTATTTTTAGAGCGTAGGCGGAGAATCCAAGATGTGTTTTAACCTGAAAATAGCGACAGCGATCCTTGTGGGTATCTTTTTCCTTCCTGCGTGGTGCGGAGCGGGAGATGAAGGAGAGCCTGCGGGCCGGTGGACCTTCGACCGCAAGCAGGTCCGCTCTTCCCGAGTGCGTCCTACTGCCGGGAAGCTCATCGGGCGGATCTTCGGTAAGACCGCGCTCTCAAGCGAGAAGCCCCAGTCGCTCAAGCTCAGCGGTGATAAGAGCCGGGTTCTGCTCAGCGAAAAGCTGGATGGGAAGACGCTTCCAGAGAGTTCCATTAGCGTCGAGGCCTGGGTCCGGGTACGCGAGGCGCGTGAATGGGGCGGCATCATCTCGGCGATCCAGGATAACGGTAATTTCGAGAAGGGCTGGTGCCTCGGAATTAACGGCAGCCGGTTCTTTTTCTGTCTCTCCAGCGCAGGCAGCGATGATGGAGATGGAAAGCTGACCTACCTGAAGGCTCCGTCCGACTACCTGCCGGGCTATTGGTACCACGTTGTCGGGACCTACAACGGCAAGGTGCAGAAGCTCTATGTGGATGGACGCATGGCGGCCTCCGGCCTGACCCAGTCCGGCTCGATCAATTACCCCGCGAAGGGCGTTCTTGTGCTCGGCGCCTACCAGGATGACGACGAGCTCCACTCTCTTGCGGGCAGCCTGAGGGAGGTCTCCCTGTGGCCCAGGGCGCTCGGCGACGACGAGGTGCGAAAACGCTTCGAGGAAACCCGGGGACTCTTTCCCGGCGCGCGCGATTTGGTTGAGTCCAGTCCGGGCTGGCCGACCTACCTGCACGACAATGAACGCACCGGGGTTACCCCTGAGGTTCTGAAGCCGCCGCTGGTGGCGTCCTGGGTCCACCGGGCGGACCAGGGGCCCCGGCCGGCCTGGCCTCCGCCTGCAAAGCAGGACTTCTGGAACAACAAGAAGGATCTGAAAGCGAGGGTAACCTATGACAGGGCCTTCCACGTGGTTGCCGGGGGCGGGAACATCTATTTCGGTTCTTCCGCGGATGACAAGGTCTACTGTCTTGACGCTGCGAGCGGACGTGAACGCTGGAGCTTCTTCACCGAGGGTCCCGTACGGCTTGCGCCGTCTTATTCCGATGGAATGCTCTATTTCGGGTCGGATGATGGGCGGGTCTATTGTCTCGATGCGGATTCCGGCCAGCTTCAATGGAAACGCCGGCTGGCTCCGCGCCGCCGCCGCGTTCCGGGCAATGGGAGGATCATCTCCGTCTGGCCGGTTCGGTCGAGCGTGATGGTCGATGGACGAAGTCTCTACTGCTGTGCAGGTCTATTTCCCCGGCAGGGAGTTTATTACTGCGCCCTGGATGCCCGGACCGGGAAGATTGTCTCGCGCAAGGAGGTTTCGGTCTCGCCACAGGGATACCTGGCTAGACAGGGTGAAAAGATCTCGATTTCCCAGGGGCGTTCTCCGGCGGCCTTTGTCGCTGCCCTGAAGCGCAAGGGTAAGGGCGCGCCGGCCAGCCTCAGCGTGATCTCGCAGGATTTTAACCTCTCCCTTATCGGGTCCGCGGGGGTGCGCTATGCCGGAGGACGGGGGAGGGTGGCGGCGTTCTCTGCTGCCGATGGAAAAAAACTCTGGGAGGCGCCGGTGGATGGCGCGGCCTGGTCGCTCGCGATTGCCGACGGGAGCCTGTTCGTCAGCACCGACAGAGGCAGGATTCACTGTTTTCGGCCGGCCAGGTCGGCCCGCTCCAGCGCTGGCAAGCCGACGGCAGGCAGAGAGGCCGCGGCTGAGGATCGTCCCTACGAGGCGGAGGCCGGTGAACTTCTCGCACTCGCGGGGATGGACAGGGGCTATTGTTTCGTCCTTGATTCAGTTGACGGGAATCTCGCCCTGGAACTGGCCAGGCGTACCCGTCTCCAGGTGATCGCGGTCTGCTCCGATGAGAAGACGGCCTCGAAGGTTCGTGCCAGGCTCGATGCGGCCGGGCTCTATGGCCGGGCTGTGGTCCATGTGGGCTCGCTCACGGAGCTCGGGTATGCCGACTACCTGGCAAACCTCGTTGTCTTCGAGGGAAGCCTCGTTGAAGGACGCTTTCCGGGCGGGTTAGCAGCCGTAAAGAAGCTTCTGAAGCCCGGTGGCGGGGTCGCTCTTGTCGGGGGAACATCCGGCAAGGCCCTCTCGGCCGTAAAGAGGTTGCTCGCTTCAGCGGGACGAGGCTGGAAGAGGCATGAGCGGGATGTCGGAACGTGGGCCTCTCTTCGTACCCAGGCTCTGAAGGGCGGAGGGGAGTGGAGTCATATGTACGGAGACTCGGGCAATACGATCTGCAGCGGCGATAAGCTGGTCAAGGGGCCCTTTGATCTGCAGTGGTTCGGGCGGCCGGGTCCCCGCAATCTTGTCGACCGGCATCACCGGACCGTAGCGCCGCTGGTCAAGGATGGCCGCATGTTCCTCTCGGGGGATGACAGGATCATCGCCACCGATTCCTACAACGGTTCGCCTCTTTGGGACAAGACCATCTCAGGGACCCGACGCATCGGAGCGGTCAGAGACAGCGGCAATATGGTGGTCTCCAGCAAGGCTCTCTACGTTACGGCGGGCGCCGAGTGTCTCGCGCTTCAGCTTGATACAGGCGAGCAGGCAGGCAGCTATCCGGCTCCGGCCGGCGCGGATGGCTCCGAGCGTCACTGGGCCTGGATCTCAAGCGAGGGCGGGAAGCTTCTCGGGTCTGCGGCCCGGCCGGGATCCCTGAGAACGGAGATCGGCAGGGGAAAGATTCTTGATGTTTACGAGGACTCCAAGGCGATTGTCTGCAGCGTTTCCCTCTTCTGTATCGATCCCGAGACCGGCAAGCGCTCCTGGCTCTACCGGCCGTCACTCGGGGCTGTCATCAACACAACCATCGCTGTTTCCGGGGGGCGCGCCTGGTTTGTCGAGAGCGGTAATGCGGCGACCCTGAACGGGCCGATTGACCGCTACACATTGGATCAGCTACTGTCGCGCGGCGCGGCTCTTGTTTGTCTCTCCACCACGGATGGAAAGGTTCGCTGGAGAAAACCCCTGGGCCAGCTACGGGTGAGGAATTGTCTCTTCCTGAGCTCCTCCGGCGGCGTGTTGGCTCTCTCGGGTTCGCGTAACGAGGCCGGCACCGTGCGCTACGACCTCTCGGCGTTCGATGCCGCGGCGGGAAGGCAGCTGTGGTCCCGCAGCCATGATACCGGGGTCAAGACGGGAGGAAGCCACGGTGAGCAGGATCATCGCCACGTGGTCATCGGCAAGGTGCTCTACGCCGAGCCTTTCGCCTACGAGCTGCGCACCGGGAAGCCCGTCAGCGGGTGGAAATGGAATAAAACGAAGCGCGGCGGCTGCGGCAATGTCTCGGCCTCTCTGTCAAACCTCTTCTTTCGCGATGGAACGGCCTCGTTCTTCGATCTCTCCCGCGGCGTCCACGACAAGGTTACCGATATCAGCCGGCCGGGGTGCTGGATTAACATGATTCCCGCCGGGGGGCTCCTGCTTATTCCCGAGGGCAGCTCCGGTTGTACCTGTAATTACGCCGTGCAGGGATCGATGGCCTTTGTTCCCTCCCGCTGAGACCCGGCAGGTCAGGTAGTGTATGATCAGGCCTTTCAGGGTATGCTCCGGCGGACAAAGATGATTCAGGTCTATGACAGGTAACGAAACAGAGCTTCTTTATCTTTTCTGGAGCGTGTTGATCCTGGGCGCGGTTCCGGTGATCTACCGTTTGTGCCGGGGCCGCTCGCAGGCGCTTACCGCTCTTGACGGCTTCGTATTCGTTTCGATGGGCGGCATCATCCTGCTTGATTTTCTGCCGCAGGCTCTCGAGGCCGGGGGGTGGCCCTGCGTGGTCTTTGCCGTCCTGGGCGTCGGGTTGCCGACAGTCATCGAGAGACGAGCACACAGGCTGGGTGAACATTTTCACCGGGCGGCGCTCTACCTGGGCCTTCTCGGCCTGCTCATTCATTCGATGCTGGACGGGGTTTATCTCGGCAGCTCCGGGGCTGATTCCGGGCTGCTTCCTCTCGCGGTGATTTTGCACCGGCTCCCCGTGGGGCTCACGGTCTGGTGGCTGGTTCGCTGGTCGCGGGGACGCGGCGCCGCCATGCTCCTGCTGGGGGTGCTGGCCGTTCTGACGGCACTCGGATATTTCGCCGGGGCAGGACTTCTGGATGGCCTCTCAGGCAAGGGGCTGGCCTGGTTCCAGTCACTCGTGGCGGGCTCCCTCTTCCACGTGGTCCTGCACCGGTCTCGGGGCGCCGCTCCCGAGGAAGCTCCGCCGGCCGCTGGAAGAAAGGTGCCGCTCAGCGCCTCGGGGGTCGGAGGCTTCCTGGGCCTGGCCCTGGTCGTCTTCCTGCTCACCGGCGAGCACGGCGGCCACGCTCATTCCGGCGAACACGACGAATTCTGGCCTTCCTTTCTCGCTCTCGCCCTGCAGAGCGCTCCCGCGTTGCTGCTGGGCTATTCCCTCGCCGGCTTGGTTGCGGTCTTCCTGCCGGTATCCTCCGTGCGCTGGCTTGGCGGCGGATCGTTAACCGGCCAGGCTCTTCGCGGGGTGGCTGTCGGACTCCCATTGCCGGTCTGCTCCTGCGGGGTGGTGCCATTGTACCGGGCGCTCGTCGAGCGCGGTGTGCCGGCGACCGCGGCGCTGGCCTTCCTGGTGGCGACCCCGGAGCTCGGGACGGACGCTATCCTCCTGTCGCTGCCGCTGCTGGGCGGGCCATTTACCCTGATCCGGATCGCCGCTGCCGCTGTTCTCGCGCTGGCCGTCGCCGTGATCGTTGGTCGGACCATCTCCTCAAGGACGCCGGAGAATTCAGCTGCGGCTGCAGAGGATGCCGAGGGGGCGGCGGGCGGGTTACTTGACAAGCTGGGTGGCGGCATCAAGACCGGGCTGGGCACCCTGGTAGACCACACCGGTCCCTGGGTTCTTGTAGGGCTCGCCGTTGCCGCCCTGGTCGGCCCGCTGGTGCGGGACAGCTGGCTTGTCGACTGCGATCCCTATCTGCAGGTCGCGCTCTTCGCCGTGCTTGGAATTCCGGTC
This sequence comes from Planctomycetes bacterium UBA1662, assembly GCA_002320775.1. Taxonomy (GTDB): domain Bacteria; phylum Planctomycetota; class UBA8108; order UBA8108; family UBA8108; genus UBA8108. Next base: position 2,515 of record DCKY01000031.1, on the reverse strand, counting down.
TACGTTTGCGCATCCGGGGCGACTCCCATGGTCGCGGTGTTGCTGGCCGGCGGGGTCTCTCCGGGGGCGGCCCTGGCATTCCTCCTGACCGGCCCGGCGACCAATGTTGTGACCTTCGGGGTCATTTCCGATCTGCATGGACGGAAGACAGCCGTCTTTTTCTGTGTCATGATGGCGACTCTCGCTGTGACGATCGGGTTTGCGGTGAACCAGTTCTTCCCGGGTTTCGCGGCGCTCGACCCGCAGGCCGGCCATGATCATTCCGCAGACTATCTCGCCTGGACGTGCCTGTGGATCCTTGGCGGTCTCTTCCTGTTTTCGCTGCTGCGCAGGGGGCCGCGGGAGGTGGTCGGGAGCGTCTTCAGCGTCGAAGCTCTGAGTGGGGCGGAGGGGGGAGATGAAGATGAGGGGCACGACTGCTGCGCAGGAGGCGGGGAGGCCGATGCCGAGAAAGAGGATGAGCCTGGCGGCTGTTGTGGAAATTGACAGCCCCTGATGTTAAGACCGCTGGAAATCTTTTTTCGGAGAAGAGTCATTGAGTGATCCTGTTGAGAAGAGCAAGGGACCAGCGGGGGCGATCAGCCTTGCCGATGCCCAGGCCCGTGTCGATCGCTGGATCGAAGAGGTTGGCGTGCGCTATTTTTCCGAGTTGACGAATCTTGCTCAACTGGTTGAGGAGGTGGGCGAGGTGGCCCGAATTCTCTCCCGCACTCATGGAGACCAGAGCTTCAAGAGCGGAGAGGAGGGGCTCGACCTCGGTGATGAGCTTGCTGATGTGCTGTTCGTGCTGATCTGTCTCGCGAACCAGACCGGGGTAGATCTCAGTGAGGCTTTTGAGCGCAACCTCGAGAAGAAGACTTCCCGGGATGCCCAGCGGCACTCTTCGAATGCGAAGCTCGAATCGCCGCCGGAATAGGCCGCCGGAGATGGCTTTAGAACCTTCGGATAAAGGCGGTTCACAGCTCGGAGGCGGACGCCGCATCTTGCTCCTGGAGACGAAAACTTCTGGACGGACCTTGCCGGGCAGATGAAAATCCCCCGAGCCTTTTAGCCGCCGGCCGGGCCGGCGCAAATCCCCAGACTGGTTTTGATCATGCAGATTCGCTTCTTCAACTCTCTTACCAATACCGTTGAAAATTTTGAGCCCGTGGAGCCCGGAACTGTTCGGATGTACAGCTGCGGTCCGACGGTCTACGACTACGCCCATATTGGAAACTTCAGATCCTTTCTCTTCAGCGATCTTTTGCGGCGCTTTCTCGAGGTGGCCGGCCACGATGTGATCCACGTTATGAACATCACGGATGTGGGGCATATGACTGAGGATGCTGTCGCCGATGGCGGAGGCGAAGACAAGATGGAGCTGGCCGGGCGGCGCCTGAAAGAAGACAAGAAATCCGGCAAGGTGGAGGAGGGGGCCGTCGATGATCCTTCCGACCCTTTCCAGGTGGCGAGGTTCTACACCGACTCCTTTCTCTCGGATGGACGTCAGCTTGGCCTGAAGGTCGCCGGTGAATATCCCGGCCGCATGTTCCATGCGACCGAACATATTGGCGATATGCAGGTGATGATCGCAGACCTTATCGAGAAGGGACATGCCTACGTAGCCGATGATGGAGTGGTCTACTACAGCGTAGAGAGCTTTCCCGAGTACGGGCGCCTGAGCGGCAACACCCTTGACAACCTGCAGAGCGGAGCGGGGGGGAGAGTCCTTGATGAACACCAGGACCAGAAGAAACACCCTGCGGACTTCATGCTCTGGAAGGCCGATTCCGCTCATATCATGAAATGGGATTCTCCCTGGGGCGAGGGCTACCCCGGCTGGCACATCGAGTGCTCAGCGATGGCGCGCGCGAAGCTCGAGCGCGATGTGATCGATATCCACACCGGCGGCGAGGACCTGATCTTCCCCCACCATGAGTGCGAGATCGCCCAGTCCTGTGGCGCCACCGGCTCCGACAGTTTCGCGAAGTTCTGGATGCACGTGCGCTTCCTGCTGGTGGAGGGGGAGAAGATGTCGAAGAGCCAGGGCAACTTCTACACGGTTCGTGATGTGCTCGATGGAAAGTCAACTGGGGCCAGGGTTCATCCCGCGGTGCTTCGCTACGAGCTCACCAAGACCAACTACCGCAAGAACATGAACTTCACATCCCAGGGGCTGCAGGACTCCGCGACCGCGGTTCGCAGGCTCAACGATTTTTCCGCGAAGCTCGAGGAGCAGGCTGGGGGAGAGGCCGCCGAGGTGGACAACTCCCACCCGGTGCTCGCCGAGTTCCTCTCCAGCATGGCCGATGACCTGAATGTCGCCGGCGCGCTCGGCGCTTTGCTTCCCTGGGCCTCGGTGTCCAGGATGCCTGAGAACCCCCACGAAGCCCTGGCCGTGATGCGGAAGATCAACCAGGTCCTGGCGGTGGCGCCGCTGGAGACGCAGACGGGAGCCGATGATGCCGCTGCTGAGTCCTCGGGCGAGGGAGATCGGGATGAGACCGTCGCCGGCTGGTGCCGGGAGCTCGATGCC
>DCKY01000042.1:26646-64313 GCA_002320775.1 Planctomycetes bacterium UBA1662 | reverse complement strand
TCTCCGCCGCCACCATCGGCCTTCGACTCGATATAGCTTACAGCTTCACCGACCGTTCGGATGTTCTCCGAATCTTCATCGGGGATGGTCATATCGAAGGCTTCTTCGAATTCCATCACCAACTCCACGATGTCCAGGGAATCAGCCCCGAGGTCGTTGATGAAGCTGCTCTCCGCAGTCACCGTGTCGGCGCCGACATTGAGCCTCTCAACAACAATCTCTACTACCTTTGCATTGATATCAGACACTGTATCTCTCTCCAAAAAAAACCGGCAGGATAATGCCGTCGCCTCGGACCCAGTCCTCAGCAACCGATGGCAAGCCCGCCATCCACGCGAATAACTTCTCCAGTAATATAACTCGCACCGGGGCCACACAGGAAGGCTACCAGCGACGAAATTTCTTCGGGTTTTCCAATTCTGGCCAGGGGAATCCCCTCGGCCATGGCCTCACGCGCCGCCTCGGGCATGGCCGCAGTCATATCCGTCTCGATAAAACCGGGAGCCACGGCATTCACCAGAACGCCGCGCGAGGCCATCTCGCGCGCAAGTGAATAGGTCAGGCTGATGATCCCGCCCTTGCTGGCGGCATAATTAACCTGCCCCGCATTGCCAAGCAGTCCAACGACACTGGTGATATTAACGATCCGTCCGGAACGTTGCCTCAACATCTGGCGCGCGGCCAGCCGGCAGGTGTTGAAAACCCCTGTGAGATTGGCGGCGAGAACATCCTCCCACTCTTCCTTCTTCATTCTCATCACCAGGTTATCCCGGGTGATACCGGCGTTGTTGACCAGGAAGTCGATTTTTTCGAACTCCTCGACAGTCCGGTCAATCAGCTCGCTGACGCTGTCCCAATTTGAAACGTCACAGCCCACGGGCAAAAACCGCCCGTCCGGATGGTCTTCAGCCAGTGCCGCAGCCGCGGCCTCGACACCTTCGACGCCCCGGGCGGTGAGGACCAGGTTCGCTCCCTCGGAAGCAAGCTCCGCGGCAATCGCACGGCCGATGCCCCGTGACGCTCCAGTCACGATGGCCACCTGCCCCTTGAGATGTTGTAAAGATTCGCTCATCGATTCATTTTTCCGGAAAAATCAACAACTCTGAACTGGCCCTATCCTATACAGGAACACCCGCCAGGTTGTCCAGAGACTCCAGGGTGCCAATAGACTCCACAACGGCCTCTCGATCAATCTTCCGTACATGGCCTCGCAAAACCTTTCCCGGCCCCAACTCCAGCGCCGTGGAGCAGTCCAGGCCCAGGACACCGCGCACGCACTGCTCCCACCTGACCGAATTCTCGATCTGGCGAAGCAAACCCTCCCGGATCTCTTCCGGATCATCCACTCGGGTACCGGAATAATTCGCGAAAAAGGGCAGCCGCGGCGGCGAGATAGCCAGCTCTGCCAGCCAGGGCTGCAGCTTCCTGGTAGCCGACTCCATGAGGGCCGAGTGATAGGCGCCGGCCACCCGCAACGCGACCACCTTCCTGGCCCCGGCCGCCTCCAGTCTCCGCGAGCACTCCTCGACACCCTCGCATGTCCCCGAGATCACCATCTCGGCTGGAGAATTATAGTTTGCCACACCCACCACGAGGCCATCTTCACGCCCGGATGAAACCACCGCCTCAAGCTCGGCCGCGTCCATGCCGACCACAGCGGCCATCGTCCCGCTGCTCTCGTCACAGGCCTCCTGCATAAACTCTCCCCTCTTGCCCACGATCTTCAGGGCATCTTCAAATTGAAGCGCGCCCACAAAAACCAGGGCCGAGTACTCTCCGAGGCTCAGGCCCGAGGCCGCCGAAGCGGCCAGGCCCTGCCCGAAGCTACCCTCCAGACCGCGGCGCTCGGCGAGAGCCTCGAGAACCGCCATCGAATGGAGAAAAATAGCCGGCTGGCTCACCCGGGTGGTGTTGAGCTCTTCGACCGGGCCATCGGAACAGATCGCCAGGACATCGAAACCCAGGATCTCGCCTCCGCGGCGAAAGACCTCCCGCGCACGGCCGGAAGCTTCGCAAAGATCAGCGGCCATGCCGACAGCCTGCGCACCCTGGCCAGGGAAGAGACAGGCGAAATTGCTATTCTCACGCTCAACGTTCATATCCGGTTCCTGTGTCTATTGGATTGCCACTGCCGTCGACCTGCCGCTGGAAACGATACCCGCCTACCAGCGAACCAGGTTGTAACCCCAGGTCAGGCCTGCCCCGAAAGCCACCAGGAGGACCAGGCTTCCTTCCTGGATCCGCCCCTCCTCTACAGCCTCATGCAGAGCCATGGGAACGGAGGCCGCGGAGGTGTTGCCGTATCGCTGAAGATTGAGGTAGATCTTTTCCTCGGGAATATCAACCTTACGAAGAACGGTGTCGATGATACGTGAGTTCACCTGGTGCGGAACAACGAGGTCAAGATCGTCGGCCGACAGCCCGTTGCGTTCGATGGCTGTCTCGATGAGGGTCTGCATGCTCTTGGTGGCGAACTTGAAGACATCGTTGCCCTGCATCGAGAGAAAATGCAGCTTCCCATCCACCGTGTCATGAGAGGAGGGCCGTCTGGCACCGCCCCCCGGCATGATGATGAGATCTGTGCCGCCTCCATCTGAGCGCAGGTAATGATCGAGCAGCCTCGAATCACCTCCCTCCTCCGCTCTCGAAAGAACAGCGGCTCCCGCCCCATCTCCAAAGAGGATGCAGGTGTTGCGGTCTGTGTAATCAATAAACCTCGACAGCGTCTCGGCCCCGAGAACGAGTACGTTTTTATGTACCCCTGTTCGAACCAGGCTTGCGCCCACGGTGATTCCATAGACGAAACCCGTACAGGCCGCGCTGAGGTCAAAGGCACAGGCATTGGTCGCGCCAAGCAGGTTCTGCACATAGCAGGCGCCGGCGGGACAATAAGTATCGGGCGTCAGGGTAGCGAGGATGATGGCGTCGAGATCTTCAGCCGCAATCCCGGCCCGGTCGAGAGCCATCCGCGCGGCCTCCAGGGCGAGATCGCTGGTTGACTGATCCTCCGCGGCGATTCGGCGCTCGCGAATACCAGTACGCTTGATGATCCATTCATCACTGGTCTCGACGATCTTCTCCAGGTCCGTATTGGTCAGGACCTTCTCCGGAACATACCTACCCGTACCGGCTATGCGACACTCGTACATCTTATCTACCTTTAATAAGCTCCACTTCAATCCGCTGAGCAGTCCGCAGCGCCGGCTTCTTCGCTCGGCTCGGGCTCGCTCGAAAGCGTGCGTAGATTCTGCACGATCTCGCTATTGATGTCGACCTCCGCCATTTTATTCGCCATCCGGATGGCGTTGCTGATGGCCTTGGGGCCGCTGCGGCCGTGAGAAATAATAACCGTACCGTTGACGCCAAGCAGGGGCGCGCCGCCGGACTCAGCGTAATCTATCGTGTCTCCAAGCCTGGCAAAGGCCGCCTGAACAAGATCCGAAACGGCTGTATCGGGCTTCCCGCCGCCGACATCCCCGGCATCGACAAGCTCTGAAACAACCTGGCTGGCGCCGTCCTTAAACATCAGGAAGAGACGCTCCGCCAGCCCCTCGGCGAGCTTGAGAACGATATTTCCGGTAAAACCATCACAGACAGCCACATCACAGACCCCCCCGAACAATTCCCCCGGCTCCACGTTACCGTGAAAGCTCACATCGCTGGCACGGAAGAGGTCGTGTGTCTGTTTGGTCAGACGATTCCCCTTGGCGTTCTCTTCGCCGATATTCAGAAGGCCGACTGAGGGATCTTGCACCGAATGAATCCTCGAGGCGTAGAGACTCGCCATAACTCCGTACTGCACCAGGTGCTTGGGCCGGGCCTCAACATTCGCCCCGACATCCATGAGAATGAGAGGCTTGACGCCGACATTCAACACCACGGCGATGCCGGCCTTCCTGACCTCGGGCAGAGTTCGCAGCAAGAGCGAGGCGGCCGCCACGCTGGCGCCGGTATTTCCCGCGCTGACCAGGGCGCAGGCTTGCCCATCGCGGACCCTTTTCAGGCCAACGGAAACGGAGGAATCTTTCTTGGTCCTTACCGCCTCCACCGGGCTCTCACCCATGCCAACCGTCTCGGAAGCGGGGACCACCGTGATGGAATCCCCCTCCCAGGCCGCGGCCTCCAGTTCACGCAGGATCTCGGGCTCGGAACCGACAAGTTCGATCCGGAGTCCCTCCATCTCTTCAACTGCCTTCAAGGCCCCACGAACCACCGCGGCGGGAGCGCGATCTCCGCCCATGGCATCAACCGCAATCGGAAGTCTCAAGCGAGAAAGTCCTCAGCCGCGATAACTTCTTTACCCCGGTAGTAACCACATTCCGGGCAGATCCGATGCCTGGGTTTCATGGTGCTGCAATTGCTGCATTTCACCAGGGAAGGCACGGTGAGCCTGTGATGCGACCGCCTCATGCCTTTTTTAGACTTGGATGTGCGTCTCTTTGGGACTGCCATAATTCCACCGGATTCAATAGGTCTTTAACTGTTTGAAAATGAAGCGTTTAGGTGCCATCGCATCTTCCGCTCAAAATATAATCGGGCCATTTTAGTTTTCACGGGAGACGATGTCAAGCGATGCCCAAGGACCGAAAAGAAATCCGTCTCACTCACCTGGTCCCTGCCCTACACGACCCTCCATGGCCTCCAGGGCCGCCCTGGCACCCTCGGGGTTCTTTCCGCCGGCCTGCACCATCTCCGGCCGCCCCCCTCCCCTGGCCTCAATGTGCTCCGCCCCGGCCTGGAAAACATCGGCGGCCTTCCAACCCTCCGCCGTCAGCGAGGGTGTCACGGCCACCAACACCTGGACCTTGCCTTCCCCGGGAGCGATCAGCACAGCGATAACCTTGTCGGATTCTTTCTTTACCCGATCGAAACAATCCCGCAGGCCCTTTCCGTCGAGACCATCAAAGATCCCGGAAACGAAAAGAATATCGCCGATCTTTTTCTTCTCCAGGTCGCCGGCCGCCGCTGGAGCGGGAGCAGGTCCTTTCGTCTTCAGTTCCTTGTTCTCCTTGAGCAGGCGGGAGACCCTCTCCTCCACCCGGTCGGAGGAGACCTTCAGCAGCTTCGACAGGTCATCGACGAGCTGAACCCGGCCATCGAACCAGCCCTCGGCCTGCCCGGCGGTCAGCGCCTCTACCCGGCGCACACCGGAGGAAACCGATCCCTCGCTCGTCAGGGTAAAAAATCCGATGTCCCCAGTGCGGGAAACGTGCGTTCCACCGCAGAGCTCGACGGAAAAATCTCCCATTCGAACTACCCGCACCCTGTCTCCGTACTTTTCGCCAAAGAAGGCCATGGCTCCCTGCTCGATGGCCTCATCTTTATCCATCTCGCTGATCTCAACCGGCAGGTTCGCACGCACCTGGCTGTTGACGAGTTCCTGCGCCCGCTGAAGTTCCTTCGGCTCGATACCGCTGAAGTGGGTGACGTCGAAACGCAGGCGCGAGGGGTCGACCAGCGATCCCTTCTGATGGACGTGCTCGCCCAGGGTCTCCCGCAAGGCCGCGTGAAGAAGATGGGTGGCGGAGTGATTGCATTCGGTCGCCCTGCGCGCGGCAGCATCGACCTCCGCCTTGACGGCAGCCCCGGCGGCGAGCTCTCCCGCCTCTCCTTCAACCAGCCTGCAGACATGGATCATACGACCGCCATCGCGCTGGGTGTTCTCCACAGCCAGGCGGAAGTTGGCGCCGGAGATCACCCCCTGGTCGCCCACCTGCCCACCGCTCTCACCATAAAATGGTGAACGGGAAAGAACGACCTGCAGCAAACCATCCGCCTCCTCTACAGCTTGCAGTTCGCCTTCGCAGCCCAGGCTCTCGTAGCCAACAAATTCCGTCTCGGGCAGAGAATCAAAGCTCGTGGTCACGGAGAAGTCCGAGGCCTGGCGGCTGCGCTCACGCTGCTCTCCCATACATTCCTCGAAGCGCTCCATGTCGACACCAAAACCTGCCTCCTCCGCCATTCTCTGGGTCAGGTCAGCCGGAAATCCGTAGCTGTCCCAGAGCAGGTACATCTTCTCTCCGCTGACGGTTTTCTCGCCGGCCCCCGACATCCTGCCGATCTCATTCTCGAAGAGCTCTATTCCACGGTCGAGGGTCTTCCCGAAGCGGTCCTCCTCGCTCCTGACCACCTCGGTGATAAACTCCTGGTTGTCGACGAGCTCGGGATAGGCGCCTCCCATGCTGTCCACCACCACGCTCACCAGGCGGTTCAGGATGGAGCCCTCGGCATGCAGCTTGCGTCCGTAACGCGCGGCGCGCCTGAGAATTCTCCTGAGAACGTAGCCGCGACCCTCGTTGGAAATCTCCGCCCCATCGGCCAGGCAGAAGGCCAGGGACCGAACATGGTCGGCGAGGACCCGATGCGGGACTCCCTTCTCGCCGGGGTCGTACGCGACGCCGGTCAGCTTCTCGACCTCTCGGATGAGACCGCGCAGGACATCGGTCTCGTAGACTGTATCCACACCCTGCATGACCATGGCCATGCGCTCGAGTCCCATCCCGGTATCGATGCTCGGCCGCGGAAGAGGCGTCTTCTCTCCATCCGCCGCCTGGCTGAACTGCATGAAGACAAGATTCCAGAGCTCGAAGAAGCGCTCCCCGTTCTCCACATCGGCCTCTCCAAAGGCGTCTCCCCGGTCGAGGAGGATCTCGGAACAGGGCCCGCAGGGACCGACGTCCCCCATGCTCCAGTAGTTGTCTTTCTCGCCAAGGCGCACGATCCGGTCATCCGGCAAGCCGGAGATCTCCTTCCACAACTCCCAGGCCTCATCGTCCTCCCGAAAGACGGTAGCCCAGAGCCCGGCGGGGTCGAGACCGTAGCCCTCGGTGATCAGTTCCCAGGCAAAGGAGATGGCCTCCTTCTTGAAATAATCCCCGAAGGAAAAGTTGCCCAGCATCTCAAAGAGGGTCAGGTGGCGGCTGGTGTAGCCGACATTGTCGAGATCGTTGTGCTTGCCCCCGGCCCGTACGCACTTCTGCACCGTGGCGGCGCGCGGATGCGAGCGCTCCTCGCGCCCGGTGAAGATATCCTTAAACTGCACCATGCCCGCGTTGGTAAAGAGGAGCGTCTTGTCTCCATGCGGAATCGATGGGCTCGACGGCAGGACAGCGTGGTCCCTGTCGCTGAAATAATTCAAAAACTTGTCGCGTACTTCAGAGGTCTTCATTCAAACAAAATCCCCGGGACATCCGATCCCCGCTCAACGCCGGGAGCCTGACAGCTCCACCGCGCCATGGAGGCGATAATTAATGACATGAATCATCTACTGATTTGCAGTGACTCGCAATACTTCAAAAAGCGATCCTTGATCTCGTCTTCGCCAATTTCTGCCAGCCTGACGGTACCAAAACCCTCGCAGGTAAAAGAGGCCACCACCGAACCGTACGCTATGGCGACCTTGAGCTTCTCCTCATCGACGGAGCCATCCCGCGCGAGCGAACCCATGAGGCCCCCGGCAAAGCTGTCTCCCGCGCCGGTCGGATCAACGACCCTGCCGGTCGGGTAGGCCGGAAGAGCGACAACGCCCGAAGCCGTAAAGAGAACAGCCCCGTGCTCTCCCTTCTTCACGATGACATTGGCCGGTCCCATGTCCAGGATCGCCTGGCCCGCATCGATCAGGTTACGGCAGCCGGTCAGCTGGAGCGCCTCGGAATCGTTGAGAGAGATCCCATCGATACGCCCGAGCAGCTCCACCAGCTCATCCCGGGCTATGTCTATCCAGAGATCCATCGTGTCAGCCATGACGCAAACAGGTGACTCGACCTGCTCCAGCACGCTGAGCTGGGTTGCCGGCGATGCGTTAGCCAGGAACACGAATTTCGAGCTGACGTAGTCGGGGGGGAGAACCGGCTCAAAATGCTCAAAAACATTGAGCTCGACCGCGAGAGTCTCACGGGAATTCATATCTTCTGAATATTCCCCGCTCCAACGGAAGGTCTTACCTCCCTCGACGATCTGCAGCCCGGCGAGATCAATCTCCCTGGACCGCAGCAGCTCGATGTCGCCGTCTCCGAAGTCGTCTCCAACGACTCCGACCAGCCGCACCTCGGTAAAGTTGCGGGCAGCGAGAGAAAAATAAACGGCCGCCCCGCCCAGCGCGTCCTCGATCTCCCCGTGAGGAGTACGAATCGTATCGCGAGCGACGGAACCGACAACAAGCAGAGACATGGAGAAACCTCCCCCGGTGAAAAGCGCCTATCATAACCCACAGGACAACGGATGAAAGACCCTCGAAAGCCCCCGGCGCGCTCATCGGAAAAATTATTCTCCGGTCCCGAAAAAATCGAGGGGGTGTTCTCATGCCCGGGATCCGGGAGGGGACAAAAGTCAGGTGAATAAGCTTGTCATTATCGCCGCTTCCATCTGAAGTGGCTCCTGACATGACTACCTGGATATCAGTAGACTCGACAGCCCCGGCACCCGAGCCCATCGCTGAGGCGGCAGGGATTCTCGAAAACGGCGGAGTGCTCGCATTCCCGACCGAGACGGTCTACGGACTCGGAGCTCTGCAGGGAAGAGAGGACGCCTCAAAGAAGCTGAAAGAGCTGAAGGATCGTCCGGACGAAAAGCCCTTCACCCTGTTGATCGCGGATGCGCGTGAGGCCATCCGTCGCTGCACGTCACCCTCGATAGCTGCCGAGCGGCTGATGAAACGATTCTGGCCCGGCCCGCTGACAATCGTCCTTCCCACCTCCGATCCCGGCAAGGCGGAAACAACAGGCTTCAGGGTCCCGGCTTCCATCACGGCGCGCGCCCTCCTGGAACAGCTCTCGGGCCCCCTGCTCGCTCCCAGCGCGAATCCCGCCGGCAGCGCCCCGGCCATCAATGCCGAAGAGGTCAGGAGCTACTTCGAGGGAAGAATTGACGGTATCCTTGACGGAGGGCCGGTAGCGCTGGAGCAGGCCTCGACCGTCATCCGGATGAAACCAGGCGGCTTCGAGGTGCTCCGCGAAGGCTGCCTCAGCCCTGAAGAGCTCGAGGCCGCTGCCAGAGGCGCCACCGTGCTCTTCGTCTGTACCGGCAATACCTGCCGCAGTCCGATGGCCGAGGCCCTGTTCAAGAAGCGCCTCGCGCGCAAGCTGGAGGTGGAGGTCGAACAGCTCGAGGGGCTGGGCTACAGGATCCTCTCGGCCGGAACCTCGGCCTTCGGCGGCAGCTGCGCAAGCGAAGAGTCCGTTGACGTCATGAAGGAGCGGGGCTGCGACATCGAATCCCATCAGTCGAGTCCGCTGTCGATGGAGATCCTCGAGGAGGCCGACCGGATCTACGCGCTCACCAGCTCCCACAAGATGGGAATCGCAGCTCTTGCGGCGAGCTGTGAATTGCCCGCGGAAGAGATGGAGCGCAAGCTCCTCCTGGTGGCCGAACGGGACATCAGCGACCCCATCGGCCTCGACATCAACGGCTACAGGAGCTGCGCTGACGAGATCGATGCGGGTCTCGAAGAAATCATGCGGGAGTTCTAAACGAACGTACGGACCGCCTGGGAGGATCCTCAGCCCGCGCTGGGTTCAGCCGCGGCCGGAGTCGTCGGCTCAGGCTTATCACAGGCATCCCCCACCCCATCTCCATCGCTATCGTCCTGGCCCGGGTTCGCCGCGACCGGACAATTATCTTCTTCGTCTACGATCCCGTCATTGTCGTCATCTTTGTCGCAGGCGTCTCCTTCGCCATCGAGATCTGTATCGACCTGGCTTGGGTTGGGCGTGAATTGGCAGTTATCGTAAGAATTGAAAACTCCATCCGCATCCTCATCGCCCGCCGCTTTCCAGAAAACGGCCAACTCGTTCTCTAACACATCCTTCTCCTTCACGCCCTTCAGGGTTCTGACAATGCGCGGGCGGCTGGACTCGAAATCAGCCGGATCAGGATTCTGCCGTGAGACATAACGCACAATGAAGCAGGCGCTCTCCTTATTGTCGGAGGCGAAGGCAAGCCCGCCGGGCTGATTGCCATCTTTGGACGGCTCCTCGGTTATGTTGAAAGCGGCGCTCACCAGGGCCGAGGAGGAAGGGTGGGGCTCGTCGACGACATTTCCATCATCATCTTCTTCGCCGGGAACCAGGATGGACCCGTTACTGCGAAGAAAGGCTCCGCCGGAGTCTTCCGTTTCACCGAAGGTTGACTTGAATTTGGTCTCTTCGTCGAAGGCGACCTCGATCTCGCTTCCGGCAAGATCGGCGAATTTTTCCGGAGTGTCCTTGAGCGACTCAACCTTCTCTTTGCAGGCATCGGCGAGCAGTTCGACAACCTTCGATTTGTGAAGATCCGCGGTGACATCCTCGAGCGCCTCATCCAAAGTACGCTCTCCGGGTGACTTAATGTCGACATCGGAAAAGAAGGTAAAGCTCGCTATGTTGCGGGTCGTGGCACCCTCGATGTCCTCATAGATATACTTCGGGCTCTTCAGGCTCCTCGTCTGGCTGGCAGAGATGGCGTAGTTGCCTGAATTCCTGCCTTCCCTGTTGGCGACGCCGAACCAGGAGTCGATGGTGGTCTTGTTGGTTCCGCTGTAGATGCCCTCGCCGTCTTCCCCCATGACCTCTTCCGCATCAGCCTGGGTAACAAAGGGAATCTCCCCCGCCTCTACCTGCTCGTATTCCGCCGCCAGTTCCTCGAAAGAGACCTGGGGCTTGTCAGGCTCGATGACCTCCTCTCCAGCGGCCTTCCCGGGATAGAGACGCGATTTGATCTTGGTAGCGAACTCCCTGACCTTCCTGGAGGCGGCCTTGCGTACATGGCGCTCCCGCACCTTGTCCTTCACCTCTTCATACGGCTTGTAAATCCGTTCGGCACGCGCCTTCATCTCCTCGGCATTGAGAAGCTGAAAAACGCCCTCGTCAGCCCGAATGCCGGAGCGGGCATAGAAGCCCTTGTCAGCCTCGTAGGCGATGAGAAGATCCTCTTCCTTCACCTGCGTGTCGACCTCCTTCAGAAAACCCTCGATAGAAACGGTCAGGTATTTGAAGCCCAGTCGGGTGTCGGAATTATAAGAGGCCTTGTTCTCATCAAAATAGGTCTCGAGCTCTTCCTCGGTAATCGACTCCTTGACCTTCTTCGACAATTCTTCCGGCGCCGTCAGCTTGACCCAGTCAAACTTCCGGGTGTGCTGCAGCTTCTTGAATTCATCGTAGGCCTCTTTATCTGAGACCTGGGCCCTGGAGCTGATGAGCTCATCGAGCCGGGCAATGAGGAGCAGGTCTCGCAGCTTATTATCGAACGCGCGAAGCGAAATGAGCGGCTCTCCCCTGCAGCTGCGGATCCACAGCGAGATGATGCTGCTGTCATTGGTCGCCTTCGCTCCAGTCAGGGAGCGCTGGAAGCTGGCCTTTGCAGCCCTGAAGTCTCTCGCCTGAAATTGAGTCTTACCATTATCAAAAGCGATTCCAGATTCTTCATCGCCCTCAACAAACTCGGGGTCCGGGACTCGCGGCGGGATTCCGCGGCCGGACAGGAGGTCTGCGAAACGCTGCTGCAGGAAGTCGCGCATTTTATCAAAGTTGTGCTTCTTGTTGAGCTCGGCGATGATTCTTTCTTTCTCAGCCTTCTGCGCCTGCAGGAACCTGAAATCCATCTGCCCTCCCTGGGGCAGAGGGATCCCTCTCCTCCCGAGATGATCCGCGTCATTAACCTTCTGCGTAGCATAGACCTGCTTCCAGATCTCGCCGCAAGCCGCATCAAACTCGGCATCGGAAATCTTGAGACCCTGGTCTAAGGCCGCGCCTCGCAAGAGAAGGAACTCGCGGTAGTTGAGAGGCCTCCTGCGGATATTACCTTCGGGGTCCTTTTCTTCCGGGTAGAGCGTTCTGTACTTCGGCTGGGGCGCCATGGTCGGAAAAAACGGCTCGATCGTGAACAGCGAGCTCGACATCCTGAGAGTATTCCTCAGGGCCTTGCTCTCGATATCGAACTCCAACCTGGAGATTTCCTGATTGTCACCAACCGTGACCATTGGACCGCCGGGGCCCATCACGCTTGCGATCTGCGTTCCGAAAGCAAAACTGAAACCTAAAAACGCCAGGAGCAACACCCAGAAGACCTTTTCATTCGCCTTGATGAAGGCCATGAAACGCTCAGCCAGGTTCATTTCTTCTTTGGGTTTAAACGAAGACATCTCAACCTCGAAAATTTTTCTTAAACGGGCCGGTACTCCAGCGGGCTGATGCCCGGCGCGGCCGCCGCGACACATCTGACGGCCTCATACAAAGATACCAGCATTATGAGTAAAACCTAATCTCCGGTCATTCTCCAGCACCTTGGGCCAGATCCTTGGTCCGGTAAAGTTCGTCAATGATACCCCAAGGAGCCGCCTCGATTAAGCAGAACCCGGAAGGCGAACGCTCCCTCTATTTCAGCTTGTCGAGCAAAGCGGTAATACGTCTCTGGACAGCGCTGTCGTGGGGAAAGCGCTCCGCCACCATCTTCCAGATCAGCATGGCTTCCCGAAGCTTTCCCATTCCGGCTCGACAGCGGCCAAGCTGTTCGAAAATCTCCGGCTCCCAGGGCACCTCGTACCCCTTCCGCAGCAGGCCCTCAAGCTGCCCGGCAGCCTCCAAATAGCGCCCTTCTTCGACCAGCATTCTCGCATGCAGAAAAAGGGCTGAATCACGGACCGCCAGGCTCTCTCCACTGCCCCCCAGGGCGCTCAGGCTCTCGTGTGAGCGATCATAATGGCCGTCCTGAGCCTGCCTTAGAGCGAGCTTGAAAAGGCGCTCAGAGGGGCTTGAGATCCGCCTGGAGATCCGCCGTACAGCGTCCCGCAGCATGGCTTTTTCAAGTCCTGGCAGCCGTAAACCGGTGAGCTTCTCAAGCTCGGTCTTAAAAACTCCACCCTCCGCCAGACGGGAGAGAAACTCTCGGAATCCTGAGGTCCCCAGCCGCTGTTCAATCCAGAGAACCGACAGATAGCCCTCCGCCGGATAGACTTGTCCTCCGGTCACTCCCGCCAGGAAATCAGCGGAAGAGCCTCCCTTCAGAAGGGTCGCGGAAATTCGGTCATCGACTCTTTCCGGCCCTTCCCCCGAAACCAGCAGAGCTGTCCCCTCCCTGAACCAGGCAGGAACGGCCAGGTAGGCCTCGGCCGTACCCATCCTGGAGGCCATCACGGCGTGCACGGCCTCGTGAACGACCACCCGGCGAACCTTTGCAGGAAAGGCCAGGTACCTCCAGGCCGGTATCGTTACGACGACCTCCTTCTTCCCCACCTCGGTCCACCCGGCCTCGGCCTTCACGGCTGCAAGGCCTTCCCCGGACCGGCGCAACTGAACAGCCCAGCGAATGGACAGCTTGCCGGGAGTCAGCTCCAACCTTGTGCGGGTTTTTTCAAGCGCCAGCTTTCTGGAAGTCGAGAGCTCTCTGAGCAGCGCATCGAGCCGGGTTTCAGAGCCGCCGGTCTTACCGGAGAGCTCCCACCCGCCATCGGCCTGGGCAAGCAGGCAGCAGTAGAGAATACAGGACACCGTCATCTTCACGCTCCGGGGTTTGAATCGAAGCCTTCTATCTTTCAGCCCGGGAGCCTACCGGGCAAGCTCAAAGCTGATCTGCCTGGAGGCGGAGTTGAGATCGGTAAGCTTAACCCGAACACGCTGGCCGGGACGAAAGCTCGGAGCTCCTGAGCGGCCCCCTCTTCCCTGGCCCCGCGATCGGCCCCGCGATCGGGCATTGCCTCCGGAGCGGCCGCGGCCTTTACCCTGGCCCCTTGCCTTACCCGCGGGCTCAAGGGTCTGGGTGGAAGGATCGAACTCATAATAGGCCGAGAGCGTCGCCACCGGCACCAGCCCCTCGATCGGAAGCTCGTCGAGCCGAACGAAAAAACCGAAGGCGTGAATCGAGATGATACTTCCCCCCATCTCATCTCCGAGCCGCGGGGAGAGGAAGCGGATCAGCGCCGCCGCCTGCATCGCCCTCTCGGCATCCTCCGCCCGGCGCTCGGTCTTGCAGGCATGGGGAGCGACCCCATCGACCTTCTGCGACCAATGCGCCCTGCGCGCCGAGGTCATGCCCCGGCCTCCATCAAGACCCTTGAGATGTTCCTCGAGCACCTGGTGGACCACCAGGTCGGGATAGCGGCGAATCGGAGAGGTGAAATGACAATAGGCGGTGGTTGAGAGGGCGTAGTGGAGATCCGCCTTCGGCGTATACTCGGCATGGCCCATGGTTCGCAGCAGACCGATCTGCACGGTCACGGCGAGGGGGCCGCCGGCCACCTGGTCCACCAGCCGCTGCAGGTCGCCGACCTCAGGGCGGGCGCGGAGCTCAAAACCCAGGGCTCCGAGAAGCTCCCGGAAATCCGCGAGCTTCTCATCGGTAGGCGCGGGGTGCACCCGCGCCAGGATCGCCAGGTCCTGGTCAATGAGGTAGCGGGCGACCGCCTCGTTGGCCGCCAGCATGAATTCTTCGATAAGAGAATGCGCCGGATCCCCCTGCTCCCTGTCGACACCATCGACCTCGCCATTCTCGCTAACCCGGATCTTCAGCTGGGGCAGATCGAGAAAGAGAGCGCCTCGGCGAGTCCGGGCATCCTTGAGAGAATCTCGCAGGAACGCCATACGGGCGAGGATCTCCTCGTATTCCTCCCGGTCCGGCGGGAGCTCGGCGCTGTCAACCTCCTTGCCCTCGAGTGAGTCGAGGATCGCGAGCGCCTCGCCGTAGGTGAAACGACGATGGCTGCGGATGACGCTGCGGCAGATCTCGGTCTCGAGCAGCTCTCCCGAGCTCGAGAAGGTCAGGAAGGCCGTCTTCACCAGGCGGTCCTCATCCGGGCGCAGGCTGCAGAGATCGTTCGCCAGGCGCTCCGGCAGCATCGGGATGACCCTGCCGGGAAGGTAGATGGAGGTGCCGCGAAACTCGGCGCTCTGATCGATCAGCGAGCCGGGCTGAACATAGTGGGAGACATCCGCGATATGGACCCCGAGGCGCAGCTTACCACCGGCGAGCTGCTCCAGGGAAACCGCGTCATCAAAATCCCTGGCATCCTTCGGGTCGATGGTGAAGGTTCGCAGCTGTCTCAGATCCCTGCGATCCGGCCAGGCCTCGCCATCCTTGACCGCGGGAAGGGCCGTCGCCTCCTCGACAACTCCCTTGCCATGCTCGACCGGCAGGTCGAACTCCGCCCTGACGACCTCGAAATCGGCCTCCAGGCTGTCTTCATTGGTCAGAACGAGGGCCACCTCGCCATAGGGGAACCGGCCTCGGGAACCCGTGGTGAGCCGCACCAGGACCCTGCCGCCATCCTTCAGCCCTTGGATGCCATCCTGGGAGATGAAAACATCCGAGGGCATGCGGGGATCATCGCAGGCGACCAGCCCGCCTTCCTTTCCCTTCCAGAAGGTGCCTCGCAGCAACTTCCGGCCGCGCTCGATGACCTCCACGATCCGGCCTTCCCCAAGACGATCGCCCCGGGCGGCAGAGGTCAGCCGCAGAAGCACCAGGTCACCGGGAAAAGCATCCTCGAGATGTGAAGATCGAATGAAGATATCATCCTCGGAGCTGTCCGCGGGCCGGAAGAATCCTGATCCCCTGCGATCGAGCTGAAGCCGGCCTACCCGCAGGGGAGTCCTCTCGGGAAGCTCCCACTTGCCGCTCGACTCCGATGGCACCCGGACCAGGAGACCCTCCTCCTGGAGAGTGTAGAGCCTGGCCCTGAAGTCCCTGTAGTGGGCCTTTGTGACCCCGAGGCGTTTCGCCAATCGACGTGCTGTACCGCCGCCCCCCTGGCGGAGCTCGTCACAGATGAGCTCGCCGTCTGGAATGGGCGACCGATCCCCGGGCCGCGGCTCGGGGTTGTTGTTTTCTGATTTACTTTTTTTTCTATTCAATGGTTATTCCTGAGGATCAATATCATGGGCAGTATGAGCGAAATGACAAGAAAGCCGACAACAATTACCGCTCCCGTAATCGTCACGCCAATCGAGATCGGCCGGATCATCCTCTCTCCCGCCCGTTCCGAAAGAATGATTGCCGGCTCAATATCAACAACACCGGCGCCAGCGCCATCATGGGTATGACCCGGCACCTGTAATGGCTCATGTCGAGCAGCAGCTGTGCCGGCGCGAACAGCTCCTCGACCGCTGGTACAAAGAAGCCGAGGATGGCCGCCAGCATCATCAGGGCAATAGCGCTGGTCAAAGCCATGACGAAGACCGCGTACCCCCGACGCCCCGGCGCGAAGACCTTGTCCGGAATCTCGATCCCGACTCTCGATGAGTTGCCCCGCCTTCCCGTCAACCGCTATCCGATATTCTTGATGATCGAGACCAGGGGCAGGAAGAGGGAGATGACAATGAAACCAACCACCAATCCCATCCCGACAATCAGCAACGGCTCAAGCAGGCTCGACATTCCCTCTACGGCAACATCGACATCGGCCTCGTAATTGTCGGCGATCTTCATGAGCATCTTGTCGAGCTCACCGGTTTCTTCTCCTACGTCGATCATGTTCACCAGGAGCTCGTCGAAAATTCCCGAGGACCGCAGAGGGTCAGCGATGGTGTCGCCCTCGCGAATACTACCGTGTACGTCTTCGATAGCATTGGAGATGATGACATTGCCGACGGCATCCTTGACGATCCGCAGAGCCTCCAGGATCGGTACACCCGAAGCGATCAGGGTACCGAGGGTACGACAGAACCTGGCTACAGAAGATTTCTTGATAATATTTCCAAAGACCGGCATCCGAAGCTTGAACGCATCGAGCGCCTTTTCACCCGTCTCGGTCCGGGCGATCAGCTTCATGATGACCATCAGGAAGATGGGGATCAGGGGAATCAGGTACCAGTAGGTCTGGATCGCCTGGCTCGTACTCAGCAGCAGCTGGGTGGGAGCGGGCAGCGCCTGACCGATATCCGCGAACATTTTCTCAAACGCGGGGACGACGAAAAGCATGATGACCACGAGGATGAGAATAGCCACGGTGATAACCGCGGCCGGATAGATCAACGCGCCCTTGACCTGTTTACGCAGCTTCTGGGACTTCTCCATGAATCCGGCCAGACGCCTGAGGATGACGTCGAGCACTCCACCAGCCTCGCCGGCCTTCACCATACTGATGTAGAGCTTGTCAAAGCTCTTGGGATACTTGGCCATGGCCTCGGAGAGGGTACTTCCCTGTTCGACCTCGCTGGAAACCTCCTCAAGCTGGTCCTTGAACCGGCCCGGCTTCTGCTGCTCTTCGAGGATCTTGAGACTTCGAACAATCGGCAGGCCCGCATCCTGCAGGGTCGAAAGCTGAGTGGTGAAGGTAACGATGTCATTGGATGACACTCCACGCGCGAACAGCCCGGCCTTCTTTTTGGCTGGAGCCTTCTCAACGCCGGGAACGGCCCGGCTCTTGGACTCTTCCTTCTGGGCCGTGATCCTTGTCGGACGAAGGCCCTGGCCCTGGATCTTCTTGATCGCCTCGTCCTTGGATTCCGCAGTCACCTCGGACTTGACCTTCTGGCCATCGTTTTTTATTGCTTCAAACGCGAAGACGGGCATAAGCCCTCCTGTACCCCACCATACTTACTTGATTGTCTTACTTATTTCTTACGGATAAGGACCCGGCAAAACGGCGACCCGAAGTTGAGAGAGACCGAAAAGCCAGGGGCCGGAATGCATTTATCGCTTTCCGAACGCGCAATGATAACCAAAAAATCTGAAAACACCAAAATCAGAAAGCTATCCGATTCAGACAATCTGAAGACGGAAGCAAAACCGAACGAACACCTCACAGTCGCTGAGCAGGCCTCAGACCGTTGAAATGGTCTCCTTGACGATCTCCTCGATAGTGGAAATGCCATCGTAAATGTGCAGCAATCCGCTATCCCTCAGGGTCCTCATGCCATCTTCCCTGGCAGCCGCGCGCAATTCGGCGGTCGAGGCGGCGTTCATAATCAGATCCCTGAGACGATCGTTCACCAGCATCATCTCAAAAAGAGCAACGCGCCCCCTGTAGCCGGTTCCATTGCAGGCCTTGCACCCCTTGCCGAAAAAGAACTCCCGGCCCTGGGTCTCGGTAGCCGTCAGCTCCAGCTCGTAAAGTTCCTGCTCAGTCGGATCGTAGGGAGTCTTGCACTGAACGCAGGTCCTGCGGGCCAGCCGCTGGGCAATAACACCCTCCAGCGTGGCGGCGATGAGGAAGGGCTCCAGGCCAAGGTCCAGGATCCTGGTCACGGAGGAAGGAGCATCGTTGGTATGCAGCGTGCTGTAGACAATGTGCCCGGTCAGGGAAGACTCGACCGCGATCTGGGCGGTCTCGATGTCACGAATCTCACCCACGAGAATCTTGTCGGGGTCCTGACGCAGAATACTGCGAAGGCAATCGGCAAAGGTCAACCCGATCTCCTCCTGGACCTGGACCTGGACAACGCCTTCAAGATCGTATTCGACAGGATCCTCGGTCGTAATAATCTTCACGTCGACTGAATTCGCCTCCATGAGGACCGAATAAAGTGTCGTCGTCTTTCCAGAACCGGTCGGACCGGTAACCAGGATAATCCCGTTTGGCTTGGCCACCAGGTTTCTGAAGGCCCCGAGCTCGTCAGGGCGAAATCCCAGCTTCTCGAGATCAAGGGCCAGGTTGGTCCGGTCAAGAATACGCATGACGACGCTCTCGCCGTACATCGTGGGCAGGGTGGAGACACGAAGGTCGATCGGGTTACCGCCAACATTGAGCTCGATACGTCCATCCTGGGGCAGCCGGGTCTCGGCAATGTCAAGATTCGCCATAACCTTCACACGGGAAATCACCGAACGCGCCAGGTGAATCGGCGGCGGCATCATCTCGTAGAGGACGCCATCGACGCGATAACGAACCTTGAACTCATGCTCAAAAGGCTCGAGGTGAATATCCGCGGCGCGATCACGAATCGCCTGCAGGAGGATCATGTTCAGAAGCTTGACGACCGGTCCGGCATTGGCATCGGCCTCCAGCTGGGCAAGATCATCCGATTCACCACCCTCCATGGCGGCCGTTCCGACACCGGCAAGCAGCTCATCCATATTGCTGCCGCCGTCCTGGTAGTAGACCTCGATAGCCTTCTTGACCTGATCCTCATTCGCCACCTTGGCCTTGAAGTTCGACACCTCCGGCAGGCTGAAGCGAAGGTCATCGAGAACGCTGAGATTGTCCGGACGGCTGACGGCTACCACCAGGGTGCTTCCATCAAACTCCACCGGCATGATCTGGAAGGTGTCAACCGTGGCGTGATCGACGAGCTCGATCACCTCGGGAGGAATCTCTACCTTTTCCAGATCGATGAACTCAAGCCCCGCCTGCTCGGCGAGGGCGCGGCTGAGATCGACCTCGGTGACCTGTCCCGTACCCACCAGGATCTGCCCGAGCGCCTCGCCCGTTTCCTTCTGCTTGGCAAGAGCCTGCTGGATGTCGTACTCGGTCACCAGACCCATCTCCTTGAAGATCTGGCCAATCATCTTTCCATCCACTGTTTCTCTCCGATTTTTCTGTTGGCGGCTGTCAAGACGGGCCCAAGACCCGCCGAGCCTTTGTTAATTTTCGCGATGAGTAATTCTCAGGACCTCGTTAACGGTCGTCACTCCAGCGAGCACCTTCCTTACGGCGTCCTCCTGGAGGGTCACCATTCCCTCGCTCCTGGCCTTCGCGCGCAGTTCGAGCGTTGGCTTGCACTGGAAGGCCATCTCCCTGATGTCATTGGACATCTCCATCAACTCGTAAACTCCCTGGCGCCCCTTGTAGCCCGAACTGCTGCAGACCGGGCAACCAACGGCCTCATAGACGGTCGCCTCGGCCAGGCGCTGCTGCGTAAGACCAATGGCTCTCAGGTTCGTCTCCGACACCTCCGCCTCCTGGCGGCACTCGGGACAGATCCGCCGGATGAGGCGCTGCGCCATGATAGCCATAACCGCTGAGGCAACGAGGAAGGGCTTGACGCCCATATCGATCAGACGAGTCAACGCGGAAGGAGCATCATTGGTATGCAGGGTGCTGAAGACAAGGTGCCCGGTGAGGGCCGCCTGGATGGCGATCTCCGCCGTCTCATGGTCACGAATCTCACCCACCAGGATAATATTCGGAGCCTGTCGCATCATGGCGCGAAGAATGCGCTGGAAGGTCAAGCCGATCTCATGACGCACCTCAGCCTGGTTGATCCCCGTCAGGTTGTACTCAATCGGGTTCTCTGCGGTGATGATCTTCACATCCGGCTGGTTGAGATTCTTCAACGCCGCGTAGAGCGTTGTCGTCTTTCCAGATCCGGTCGGCCCCGTCACCAGGAAGATTCCGTTGGGGCGCTTGATGATCTTATTGAAGCGCTCGTATTCCGTTTCATGGAAGCCCAGCTCCTCAAGATCCACCAGGCCCTTCTCCTTGTCGAGAATACGCATGACGATGCTCTCGCCATGGCGGGCGGGCAGCGCACTGACTCGAAGATCGATCGCCCTGCCGTGCAACTTGATCTTGATACGGCCATCCTGCGTTCTGCGTTTCTCAGCCATATCCATTCTCGACATGATCTTGATACGCGAGAGGATCGGTCCCTGCAGACGCTTGGGCGGATTTTCTTTCTCAACACAGACGCCGTCAATACGATAGCGAATCCGCACGCGCTTCTCGAATGGCTCGATATGAATATCACTGGCCCGCTCCTTGAGAGCGTTCGCGATCAGCTGGGTGACATACTTGATGACCGGCGCATCGTCGGACTCTCCATCTTCACCGGCATACTCGCCGCGGCCAACCTGTACGCTATCATCTCCCTCGCCAATGACGTCGCCGAGATCCCCGGTGAGCCGGTAATAGTGATCGAGCGACTCCTCGATGTCCTTGGGTGTCGAGATCGCCGCCTCAACCTGCTGGTTGAGCAGGAAGCGCAGGTTGTCGAGAACCATCAGGTCCATCGACTCCATCGCCACGATCAGGGTCCCGTCCTTGCGGGTGACGGGAACGATGTTGTTCTCAATCGCCACGTCCTTGGGGACCAGCGCGATGATCTCTTTCTTGATCTCGGCCGTGGCGAGATTCGCATAGGGCAACCCCCAATGAGAAGCCAGCGCGCGGCTGACCTCCTCCTGGGAGCAGGCCTCGGTCTTCACGAGAGCTTCTCCAAGCCGACAGCTTTCGTTCTTGGCGTACTCGATCGCCTTATCTATTTGAGCGTCGTTGACGTGCCCTTTTGCCTTGAGGATCTGGCCGACAGACTTCTTGTTCAAGGGTAGCTCCCGGTAATTAACTTGCCTGAAATCCGCCGGAGATTTCGGCTCCGCGAATCCCGGCTGACTTCACTTCTGATTGATGTTTCTTACGTTTCAAGCCCACACAGAGACCACCTGGCCAAAGAGCCAGGCAATGGAACGCGGGTAAACGGGTCTTCCTCGTTTTAACGGCAGACCCGCTATTGAAGCCTCCGAGGAGACTCACTCAAAGTAATTTAAAAAGTTTTTACCTCGTGAAACGGCCACCAGCGAACGACGACTTTGCCCTTCAGACTTTCCCCGGACACGCTGCCGAAACGCCTTGAATCATGGCTGTCATCACGATTGTCACCAAGGACATAGATCTGACCCAACCCGACCTCTTCATCGATCTCCGCATCGTAGAGGCCGTAATCCTTATCCTCGAGGTAACCTTCCTTAAGTACTTTTCCGTTTATTCTGACAAGACCTTTCCTGATCTGAATCCGCTCTCCCGGCAAAGCGATGACTCTCTTAATGAGGTCCTTGCCGGGATCATCCTGCGAAGAAAAGATAACAATATCGCCGCGCTGGATATCGCTGAACAGCTTCAGAACGACAACGCGCTGACCATCATCAAAGGTCGGGACCATGCTGCGCCCCTTGATTTCATAGGCCTCGACAACATAGGTCTTGGTCGTCATAGCCAGGGTGAACGCCAGCAGGACGAGCACCACAATCTCTGCGACCGCGCTCCTGTAGCATCTCTCCAGGAGGCCTCTTTTTCTCGCGGGACCGGCTGGCGGAGTCACTGAGTCCACATCAACTGAGTCCACATCAGATGCAGACTCGACCACTGCCTCAACCGGTTCCGTGTATTCGCTCCCATTCCCGAACTTGTTTACAGACTCCGTACCTTTGATGTATCGGGCGTCCGCCCCGTCTCCTTCACCAGAAGGTTCGGGCCTGCCGTCGGGACGATCAGTGTTATCGGGGAGCTGATTACCGGGATTCATACCTGGTTTCACTCTTCGAGTGCCTCAATTCAGCCGAGAAACGGCTTCCAACTGCTTTACGGAGGAGAGCCACATTCAACTGCTTGGGACAGGTAGCTGAAGCTGCAGCGCCGTTCTCCGTGAATTTCGATATTACCAGACCAGCAAAGTATTTACAACCCGGGGCAAACAACGCGATAGAGACCTCAGGATAAATGCCGGTAAAAAAACCGGACGGCGCCTGGTGAACTGTAAAAAATCTGGACACCCCCTCAGCCCTGCTCTGAAGAGTCCACATCCGTATTGTCCCTCAGATCGAGAAGAAGCCGGACGACATCATTCTGTTGATCCCCCAGGCTCGCCATCAGAAGCGCGAGCTCAGCGAGATATTTAAGCAGGAGAAAAAGAACCCCACCCACCAGGATCCAGCCAATCAGGATGATGCTGAGAATCACGATTGAGCTGATCACGCCGGCAAACTTGAGATAGACCGTCAGGCCAATACCCGCGAGAGCCAGCATCAGAACCGCGTAGGCGCCGATCAGAAGAAGATCCGCAAGGTACCTGAGATTCAAAAACCCGGGACCGGAACGCGGATCGTAATTGCGTACGGGCCTGGTTCCGGTCTGGAACTTCTCGTAGTACGGCATCGACGCGCGACGATCACGATGCTTACGCTCCTCGCGCTCGATCAGCTTGATCCTCCGGCGGTCCTCCAACTGCCGCAGCTTCTCTGCCTCGAGATCAGCGGCCTCCTGGAGAGCCTGCTCCCGCGTCTTCAGGACGAAACGATGATCACACTTGGGGCAATTGACTTTCTTGCCCGCGTAATCCTCGGGAGCAGAAAACGGCTTACCGCAACAGGGACAGGAAGTCTTGAGGGCCAAGGCTTAATCAAATATCGCCATCGAGGTCGAGGTCGTCGCTGTCGGGATCCTCAACGGGAGCATCTTCTTCGGCTTCCGCTTCAATCGCCTCGGCTTCCTCTGCCTCTTCGGCTGCTCCGTCAGCGGAGGCCTCGCTCTGGATCAACGCAAGATGGTCTTCCGCGCTCGCGCCCGAACGCCCGAAAGCGATCCAGGCAGCCTGGCGAATGGCGGAATCGTTCTCAGTGCAACCCTTCTTGATGATCAGCAACACATCGTCAGTGGCTTTCTGAGAAACGGAGAGCGCCTTGCCTATGGCAAGCATGGCGGCCTTGCGAACCGCCGCTGAATTATCCAGGTTAGCAAAGACCTGACCAATCTGGCCCAGGAGCCCGGTGACTTTCATGTTACCGAGGGCATCCAGGCAGGGAATCCTGACGCTGTCAGGCCGGTTGGTAAGAACCTGGCCAAGTGAGTTGGAGGCCTGGGCAACGGGCATGTCCGTACGTACCGAAGAGAGATACGAAAGCGCCTGGGCGGATTCTGAGGCGAGTCGCGTCGCGAGGGTCTTGGAATCATCTTTGCCTTCGAAGATCGGTTCAACAACCGCCTTCTGAAGCGCGACAGCTCCAATATTCGAAACAACGACCCAGACCTTCCGCTCGTCACTCTCATAGGACTCCTTGGCCTTCTCCTCTCGGCCGGGCTCGACGACTACGACCACCGGCACATCGACGGTTCTGTAGTCCTTCCGCAGTTCGTTGACGATCGTATTGATAGGAGAGGTGGCGCGCTCAACGGTGGCGTAACCGATCTCCTCATCAACGAGAACGAGATCCGGGGGAGACTTCCTGAGAGTGTGAAGAAGCTCTTCAACATTCGTCTCGTGAAGATAGCTCTCCATGTTGAGCTTGCTGCGCAGAAGCGCATCGAAGCGATTGGCAAGGGGCTTGTTGCCCATGCCCTTGACCACGGTCCTGATACCACTCTGGACGACCGCGTTCGAAAGAATCGAGATCACCTGCTCGCCGGCGTCGAAGCCGGATTCGGGATTCCAATAGGCCAGGGTGATCGCGGCGGCGATCCGTACAAGGCGAGAGTTCTCGTCCTCGAGAGCCTCAACCAGGGCGGCCGGAACTTCCTCGCGGAAACCGATCGTATGGGCCGAGCGAATCAACTTGCGAGCGACCTCGCCACGGCCATCAAGGGCCGCCTGCCTGATCGCGGCATAGAGGACCGGCGCAGGAGAGGACAGCAGACGGTTTCTCACCACCTGGTCGTTATAAGGCTTCTGGCCCGAGAGAACAGCCTTGATATCTTCAAAGCCCTCCTGGGCGGAATACCAGCCGGCATTCTCATCGTATTCGACAATCCTGGCCGCATCGTTACAGAGATTGAGAACGCGGGCAGCCGTATAGTTTGGATCAAGCTTGAGCGACTCGAGAAGACACTGCGATGCCATCTGCTCACTCATCTGGAAACCGACGACCTTGGTGCCGACAACCTGATCATCCACAAGATCATAGACCATGGGCGAATACTTCCGGTTGTCGAAAGGATTGCGGTAGGGCTTGAGATAGAAATCTCGTGCGGTCTGAAGGAAATAGGCCTTGGCATCATCAACCGTTCCGGACCCATCGAGATCGGCAAGTATGGCGTTCAGCGAGGAGACGGCCTCGTCGCGAACCTCCTTGAGCTCATCGGTCTCGGCCAGGGCCTTGAGGTACCCGAGTGAATAAGGGTGTCTCAGCGACCTGGCGCCCAGCAAAGCGGCGACATTGGTTCGAATTCTTCCATCCGAATGCCTCCAGGCAGCCACCAGAGGAGGCAGCGCATCCATACCGATGCGAGCGATCCAGTTCATCACCAGGGCGCGAACCGCGATCTCTCCATCACCGAGATAGGGAATCAGAAGAGGTACGAGATTGCGGCCAAGCTGGTAGGCGTACTGGATCTTGTACCTGAGCTGCTGTTCATTCTCACTCTGCAAAACCGTATCGACCGCGGTCTTGAGAACCTCACTGTCCTCGCCGCGCTGAGAGATCACCAGAGTGGAGATCCTCAGGAGCTCGACTCCGATACCCGACACGCGGGGGTTCTCGCTGCGGACCATGCGATAGATCTTGGCAACCGAGGCCTTCTCAACAAAATCGGCGACCTGGTCATTGGTCGGATTCTCCGCGAAAGCTTTCTCAAATTCGGAGATGGCGGCATCGATGTCGCCTTCCTGGAACTTGGAGAAACCCTGCTTCAACAGGCCATCCTCATCCTGGGCGATCGCGCCGGAGAGAGGAGCAAGCAGCAATGCGGTGATGAACAGGCTTCTTACAGCCACCGGAACCTTAGGCCCCCAAGAGTTCAGCTTCTTACACGACATAGCCGTGAAAACCTTTCTTCTTCTGCCAATGAGAGGTTGAAGATCCCATTCCGGGAGCTTCGTGTGAGTTCTGGTACCAGAACCATCGCCTCTCGATAATCGATATACCAATTCAATAAAGAAAAATGATCCAGCGACAAACCAGTGAACAAAACCTCTTGAAAGTCATCATTGCCGATCATGCGAAGACCGACAGGCCAACGCTGGCTCAGATCATTTCTACTTCGAGAACCCAATCAGCACGTCTCGAAGCTGTTCCCAGTAGAGGTCGCTTAAATCAGGGATACAAGGTAGAGACTCTCGTATTATTACCGGAATCTCAACCTATGATTATAGACATCCATTTCCAACAGTGTCAAGGCTGCACAAGCTGAGACCTGTGAACCTAACAATACATATAACAAAAACTTAATCGACCTGGAACCATCCGCTCCAAGAGCGCCGTCAGCAGGCTCCAGCAACCCTCAAACCCGTCCATACAAGAGTATACTTCAGCTTGAGAAAGTGCGCCAAGCGGATACATTCATAGCAGAAAATAAACGCCTTACCGACCCTGATGAATTCCCGGCACCTGCCAAATGACTAAAATCGCCTATTTTCAACCTTTCAGCGGCTGTAGCGGCGACATGACCCTTGGAGCCCTTGTCGACGCGGGGCTCGACATCGAAGAGCTCCGCGAAACCCTCCGGCTGCTTCCGCTCAAGGGCTACTCGATTGAGCGAGAGACCGTTCTCAGGGGAGCCTTCCAATGCACCCGACTGAAAATCATGCTCGCCGAAGATCATCTCTCCAGCGACCAGGAGCCTGGAACCGGTCATTCCCATGAGCACTCCCACGCAAGCGCCCACGCAAGCGGCCATGAACATTCGCACTCGCACGCCGCCGCAACACAACCCTCGCCGGGAGAACCCCACCGCGCCCTGAGCTCGATCCTCGAATTGATCGACTCCAGCGAACTCCCCCTGAAAACCCGCGAAAACTCGAAAGCCGTATTCAAAAGACTTGGAGAGGCCGAGGCCCGGGTCCATGGCGTCGACATTGAAGAAATCCATTTCCACGAGGTGGGAGCGGTCGATTCGATCGTGGACATCGTCGGCAGCTGCCTGGCCCTTGAATTGCTCGGTATCGAGGAGGTCTATTGCGCGCCGGTAACAGTGGGAACCGGCTTCGTGAAAGGAGCGCATGGCCGAATGCCCCTGCCCGCGCCGGCCACCGCGGAGCTCCTGAAGGGCTTCCCGGTCCAACAGCTTGACAGCGGCGCGGAGCTCACGACTCCCACCGGAGCGGCCCTGATGACGACGCTGGCAAAGGCTTTTGGCCCGATGCCGCCAGCCAACCTTACCGCGATAGGATTGGGCGCCGGAGATGATCGGCCCGGAACGACCCCGAACGCACTGCGCGTCTTCCTCGCCGAGACAGCCGAGGGAGAAGCCGGAAGAGACCGGGTCCTGCTCCTCGAAACCAACATAGACGACATGAGCTCGGAGTGGATCGGGCACCTCATGGACCGTCTCTTCGAGGCCGGCGCCCTCGATGTATACGTCACCCCGATCCTCATGAAAAAAACCCGGCCGGCCCACAAGATCTCGATTCTCGGCCCCCTTGACCTGGAGAAGGAAGTCGCCGACGTCCTCTTCACCGAGAGCACCACCATCGGGGTGAGAAGAACCGAGATCGAGCGGATCGTGCTCGAGAGAGAAACCACGGAGATCGAGTCTCCATGGGGAACCGTACGAATCAAGATTGCCCGGCACAAAGGCGAGGAGGTCGGAGCATCACCGGAATATGAGGATCTCAAGCGCGCCGCCGGCAAGGCGGAGCTCCCGATTAAGGAGCTGCACCGGCAGGTGATGGAGCTCTATCACCGCGGAGAAAAGGGCTGAGCTGAAGCTGATACCGGGAAACCAGGAGCTTTGGCAGGGCCCTCTCCAGATGGAACCTGAGCCAGAGTAAGGATCCGGGACTGAAGCTGGCAGACCCTCGCCTCGGGAAGATCGAGAACCTCGCCGATTTCCCGCATGGTCAACTCCTCGCCGCAGGACAGGATAATGATCAGCCGGTACTGGTGGTTTTGATCCTCCAGCTTTATGAGCCTTCGCGTGATGAACTCGCGAACTTCCTTCTTTTTGAACGCGGCCTCCCCTATGTAATCAAACCCTACTTGTCATCAAGAGCCAGGAGACCTAAGAGGGGGAGCTCAATTATCGGTGCATCTCAGCCAGCATTCTTTCGGCAATGAAACCTAACTTGAGCATCAATTTGGACCCACCGTTTCCCCGGGTAGCGATCGTCAGATCAGCGGCCTAGGACATCAGCTCGGTCTGGAACTTCTGCATCTGGCTCTTCAACCGGAGGATGATCCGGGAGTGAAGCTGGCAGACCCTCGACTCGGAGAGATCGAGAGCCTCGCCGATTTCCCGCATGGTCAGCTCTTCGTAATAGTAAAGAAGAATGATCAGGCGTTCCTTACGGCTGAGGCCCCGCGTGAGGAACTCGGTAACCTCCTTCTTC
Organism: Planctomycetes bacterium UBA1662; assembly: GCA_002320775.1. Taxonomy (GTDB): domain Bacteria; phylum Planctomycetota; class UBA8108; order UBA8108; family UBA8108; genus UBA8108. Next base: position 36,435 of record DCKY01000042.1, on the reverse strand, counting down.
TTCAACTCCACCTCGGGGTTGAGACCCTTTTTATCCTCGAGGAGGTCGAGCTTGCGCATCGACTTGGAGCCATCATCGTCCTTCGTCTCCGACGTGAGGCTGGTCATGGTGACGGCGCTGGCCTCGCGAGCCATCGCCTCGTACTCCGGCAGGGTCAGCTCGAGCTGAACAGCCATTTCTTCGTCAGATGGATTACGCCCATACCTCGTCTCCAGGGCTTTCCACGCCCTGTCAATCTTATTGGCCTTGCTGCGAACAATCCTGGGGACCCAGTCGAGCGCTCGGAGCTCATCAAGGATCGACCCGCGGATTCTCGTGGAACAATAGGTCTCGAACTTAACCCCCCGCTCGGGGTCAAAGCCGCGCACGGCATCAAGGAGACCCAGGACCCCTGCGCTCTGAAGCGTCTCTACGTCGATATTCTGGGGAAGCTTAGCCAGCATTCTTTCGGCAATGTACCGCACCAGGGGCAGGTACTTCTCGAGCAGCTGATTGCGGAGGATTACATCTTCAGTACGCTTGTACTCCCTCCACATCTGAATCGTAGCTGGATCAACCTTCTTTCGCATCGGCATCAACCTTCACTTCTAGCGTGACTTGCTCACGCGCAGAATCACCTGTCGGTGGCTATAGTCACCATGAACTTTTATCGGCCGGTCTCGGCCCGAACTTTAGGCCGGAAATCAGATCTGATCTCCTCTCGACCTTCGCCCGCCTCGACCATGGCAACCTCACCAGAAACTCTAACCTGCCAAACCGTCCTCTCAAGGCGTATAGACAACAATCTGGCATTCCAATCCATCTTTCACTCCACCTCCGTAGCAGCGGCAAATTTATCAATAAATTTTGATCCTCCAGCTTTACCGGCCTCCTGGACCAGCTTCCGGGCAAGGCTCCTGATACAGTCGCTGGCCTCGCAATCGGGATACTGCAGAAGGAAGGGCTTGCGCTGGCGCACGGCTTTCCTGACCTTCTCGTCCCAGAGAACGGTCCCCAACTGCTCGACCCTTAATCCCTGGAGATGCTGCCTGGCAACCTGGCTGATCCTCCCTCCGACTCGCTCTCCCTCAGCCAGGGTCTCGGCATTGTTGCAAACCAGGCTGATTCGCCCATGGCCCTTCTCCCTGTGGACGGTCTTGATGGTTGCGTAGGCATCCAGCTTCGCGGAAGGCTCGGGAGTCGTCACCACAATGAGCTCATCGGCGGTCGCCGCGAAGTGAATCACGTTCCCCGTAATTCCCGCGCCGGTATCGATGATGATGAAGTCGGCGAGAGCGGTCAGTCTCCTGTAACACCGGACGAGAAATCTTCTCTTGCTCGCATCCAGATCGGAGACCGTCTCGACACCCTGCGTCCCCGCCAGCAACTTGATCCCTCCCGGAGCGGGAGTGAGGGCATCCTCCACCTCGCAATCTCCGACCAGGACATCTTTCAGATCGCCGCGGGGCCTCACCCCGAGAATCACATCGGCATTTGCCAGCCCGATGTCGACATCGACCACGATAACCTCCTGGCCGAGCTCGCTGAGGGCGATGGCAAGATTAACGCTGATGTTGCTCTTCCCGACCCCGCCCTTGCCGCTGGAGACGGCGATGACCCGGTCGCAGTCTTTCGACCGCTCAACCATCTTTCTCAGCTCGTCGGCCTGGTCTCTTGGCTTTTCTGCGCTCATACCTGCTGCTTATTCATCACAAAGTCGACAAGTCTCTCCGGATCCGCCGGGAAGATATCCTTGGGAACATTCTGTCCATCCGTCACATACGAAACCGGCTTCCCGATATCCAGAAGGCACCCTACAAGCGAGCCCAGGGCCACACTCTCATCGAGCTTGGTCAGGATCACCCGGTCGAAAGACATCGGGGCGAACCGCTCGGCGATGTTCGCGATCGTCTGGGGCTGGGTCGTTGTGCTCAGCACCAGGTGAATCTCCGCCTCCGGCAGGACATCGATGAATTTCCTGAGCTCAGACATCTTTGGTTCGTCCCTGGGGCTGCGGCCGGCCGAGTCGATATATATGATTTCATCCCCCGCCGTCGAACACTTCTCAACCATCTCGACAAGATCGGGAGGCTGCTCGACCACGTGAACGGGGACCTTGAAGATGTCCGCGTACTGCTTCAGCTGGTCGACGGCCCCGATACGAAAGGTGTCCAGCGTAATCAGGCCGACCTTTCTTCTCTGGTTCACCTTGGCTCGAGAGGCGAGCTTGGCTATCGTCGTCGTCTTTCCCACCCCGGTCGGGCCGATGAGGAAAATGATCCGCGGCCCATCCCCTGAAGCCATGGGAGGATTGGGCTCGAAAAGCCTGGCCAGGTGTGACCGGACAATCAGGTCCACGCTGTCCTTGGCAGGGAAGCCGCTTGGAAGCTTCTGCTCCTCGATCTGCGCGACAATCGCCTCGGCGATCCTCGGCTCGATCTCGTAGCTCACCAGCAGATCGTAACACTCCCGCAAAAAAGGATGCGCTATGGAGCAGCCCTCGCCCGGACGCATCAGCAATTCGTTCAGCTTGCTGTGGAACCTGCCGAGATCAGCCTGCAGCTTCTCCAGCTGTTCCTGTTCACGTATGGGAGGCCGGCTGATCAAGGTCTCATCCACTTCCCGGACAGGCTCCGGAGAACGCGCGGGAGAGGAAAAAGCTCCTCTGCCTGATTTCAGGCTTTCAACCTGGACCGTGGTATCGGCCACATAGACCTCCACCATCTCCCTGCTGCCAAAGCCGAGAAATCCGCCTGTGCGGAATTTACGGGACCCCATGATCATGGCCTCGTGGCCAAACTTCCTGCGGATGTTCTCCAGCACTTCACCCATGGTGCGTCCCTGGAAGCGCTCGAATTGTTCACTCATTCCACTCACTCCTGAAGAGCTGCCGAACTCACCGGAACATTACCTATGTTCACGCTACGATGAATCTCGATCTTTATATCTTCACCGACTTCTTCATACGCAAGCACCGAGAGCCTCGCTACCCGCGTTCCCAATAATTCCCACAGATGTCTCCGAATTTTCGAGCTGCATACCAGGATGGGCTTGTGACCCTCGGACCTCAGCTCGACAAGCTTCTCGTAGGTCCGCACGCGAATCTGTTCACGAGCCTCGGTGCCAAGGTCGAGCACCTCCCCATCAACGGTTTCCGTAACACAGTTTTCAATCAGTCTCTCGAGCTCGGGATCGAGCTTGATGGCATGAAGCTTTCCGTTGATATCCAGCTTGGAAGTAGCGAGCGCCCTCGCGAGGCTTCTCCTCACCTCGCAGAGCACCTGCTCATGCCGAAGGTCCTCCGCAAAGCTGCTTCCGATCCTCTCAAGAATAGTCTCTGTGTCCCTGATGGAGACTCCCTCCAGGAGCAGATCCTGGAGAACCTTCTGGAGCTGTCCGATCTTTACCGTTTGGGGCACGAACTCATCAACCAGCGAGGGCGACTTCTCCTTGAGGTCCGCCAGTATCTGCGAGACCCTCTCGTAGGTCAGCAGCTCGGCCGCGTGGGCTGTAATGCAATCCTCCAGGTGGAGAGCGATAGCGGTGGACGGACTCACCAGCTGGCAACCCGCCTCATGGGCCTGTTCCTCCATGGAGTCCGGAATCCAGAAACCCGAACCATCGGCGAGGTCAATGGAGGACTCAAAATCAAAGGGCAGCTCTCCCGAGCCGGCCGGACGCTCCTCATCCTTCTGCAGCGCGAGGCTGCCTCCGGGAATGATCCTCCAGGTTCCAAGCCTGGTCCCGCGAAGTCTGAAACAGTATTCCCGGGAGCCGATCTCTTTTGAATCTGACACCTTCACCGATGGCACATGCAGCCCAAGCTCCAGCGCGAGCTTCTGGCGCATCGAGGCGAGCCGCTCCAGCAGGTCACCGCCGCGGTCGCGATCCTGAAGGCTCACCAGGTGAAAGCCGATCAACAGCTCGAGTGTCTCGACCTTCATCAATGTTTTCACATCAACCACGGGCACACGCGCCTGGTCCAGCTCCTCGCTCTGCAGCACGGTACGTTCCCTGGCCTCCTTCTCTATCCGTTCCCTGCGAAGAATGAAGCCGCAGCAACCACAAGCCGCCGAGGTTATCAACAGCATCGGGACCGGAAGACCGGAAGGAAGCAGCAACCAGAGAAAGCCCGCCGCGGTGAAGAGGATCCAGTCACTCGAAAAGACCTGCCGGCCGAGATCGGTGCTGAGCTGCTCGCTGGCTGCGCTCCGTGTCACCAGAAGCGCCGCCGCGATCGAGACCATCAGAGCGGGAACCTGGCTCACCAGCCCGTCGCCAATGGTCAACCGTCCGAAGACCTCAAGAGCGCCGGCGGCGCTCATGCCGTGATAGAGCATACCGATCCCGAGACCGCCGATGATGTTCACCAGCATGATGACGATTCCGGCCACCGCGTCTCCACGAACGAACTTACTGGCTCCGTCCATCGAACCGTAGAAATCCGCCTCGCGACCGACCTCCTGTCTGCGCTCACTGGCCGATTCCTGATCGATGAGACCGGCCGCAAGGTCTCCATCGATGCTCATCTGTTTCCCGGGCATGGCATCGAGCTGGAATCGGGCCGCCACCTCCGAAACCCTCGTCGCTCCGCGGGTAATGACAACAAACTGGACCAGCACGATGACTGTAAAAATGACGAAGCCGACCACCAGGTTGTCACCGCCGACAAAGCTGCCAAAGGTCTGAACCACCTTGCCCGCAGCCAGCGGACCCTCGGCGGCATTGCCGAGAATCAGGCGCGTGGTCGCAATATTCAGCGACAGGCGGGCAAACGTCACCACCAGCAACAGAGATGGAAAGACGCTGAATTCGAGGGGACGCGTGACGGAGGCGGCCCTCATCAGAACCAGCAGTGATATCGTGATATTGAGAATCAACAGCGAATCGACGAGCACCGGGGCCAGCGGCACCAGGATGACCATGAGAATACAGATCAGGATCACGCCAAAGAAGAGATCGGGCTGTGACTTGATTCGCCCCCAGATGCTGTAGGCGCCTGAATTCCTCAGAACATCCTGTGTGCTCATTCAACACCCCCTCGACCCGCGGCTGCCGCGGTCACCAGGCGTTTCGCCAGGCCTCGGCGCTTCCGGCGTATGATCTCGGGCGTCTCCTGCCGGGCGAGCTCTTCCTTGAGCTCTTCCTTCGTCATCATCAGCTCTCGCTCGAGCCTCCACCACCGGTAGAACCAGTCGAGAGCTCCAAGCGCGATGAGGCCGGCAACCAGGACGGCCGCGGAGCTGAGAAGATACTCCGATCCGAGCCGCACACCGGCGACACCCGAACTGCTCATCAGGGTTTGCGGGCTGACGGCGTCCCTGCCGGCAAGCAGCGGGACGACCGCCCAATAGAGTCCACCGGCAAGCCAGGCGCACTTCGCCAATGCGAAGAAACCCGAGGCCAAGGAACTTGAAGAAAAAAATCTTCCCCACCCGGCGGACGGAGACAGGCGTCCGAGGTCAGGGGAGACCGCGGTGGGCCTGAAAACCCAGCCGCTCTGAACGAGACTAGAGATCAGCACCAGCGCGAGCATCGCCAGGAGGGCCGGCATCAGGAAGCCCGCCGTCTCCAGCAGAAGCTCCCGGAGGAAGGGAGGCGCCGTAAACGAGGTGAGCTTCTGCGCGACAAAGGCTTCCCGCAGCAGCTCACCGACCCTGGTCGTGGCGCGCTCGAAAAACGGACCTCCGAACTGGCGAAACGCCAGAAGAATCCAGAGCAGGGAAAAGGCCGCGACAAGATCACGGCTCACCGCGACGCGCCCCTGCTCCCGGGCAAGGCGGCGCCTTGCCTCGGTAGGCTTCTCAGTTTTCTGATCCCAATGCGACGACATCTTTTTTATCCATTACCTCCGAAAGCCATCAGCCGCTCCAGCTCGAAAGAAGACCTTCTCCATCCCTCACTGCCGAACGCAGCATCCCGCCGACATACCTTACCGAGACCGGCAGCGACGCGTAGAGCGCCGCCATTCCGACCAGCAGCCTTACCGGCAAGCCCAGGGTAAACAGTTCGGCCTGGGGAAGCGCTCTTCCCAGCGCAGCCTGGGCCAGCGTTACCAGCGCAAGAGAAAGGAGAATGGGCAGGGCCAGCACCAGGGCCGCAAGGAAGAGCTCTCCTCCAACCTCGAGCCCCAGGCGCCCCAGGGCGATTGGCACCGAGGCCGCTGTAAGGGAGCCCGGCGGAACCCAGGAAAAGCTCTCGAGCACAGACCTGATCAGGCTGTGATGGAGATTCAAGGCCAGCAGGAGATAGACAGCCAGTCCATGATAGAATATTCCCAACGGTGAGCTTCCTCCCCCCGACTGGGGGTCGGCGATGAGCCTTGCCGTAAGCCCGGCCTGCTGCGAGATGAGGTCGGCCGCACCCTGGGCACAGGCCAGCACCACGAGCACGCTCCAGCCAAGAGCCACTCCAACGAGCAGCTCTCCAGCCAGGATCAGCCAGCACCGCGACGGATCCCGCAGGCCCTCGAGTACGCCCTCGTCCACTCCAGCCAGGCTCTCCTGCAGCATAGGCGAGACTACGACCCCCAGGCTCAGCACGGCCACCACGGCGATCTTCAACCGCCAGGGCAGCATTCCGCTGCGAAAAAACGGAGCGGGAATAAACAGCCCCAGCAGGCGGCAGCCGACGAGAATCGCCCCCGGGGGCAGGGACTCGAACACCCATTGTTCTATCGTCACCTCTTGCATTTAGCTCAATCACTTCTTATTCCGGGATTCTCTTGCGAGCATCATCTCAGGGGAAAAATCCATCTCCCAATTGTTCAAAAACAGTCCGGGTATACCCTTCCATCACCTTGAGAAACCAGGGCAGCAGCAATAAGATCACCGCCACCATGGCCAGGATCTTCGGGATAAAAGACAGGGTCTGGTCATGAACCTGGGTCATCGCCTGGAACACGCTTACGATCACCCCAACCGCCAGGCCTACCACCATCACCGGCAGGGCAAGCTCGATGGCCGTTGAGAGAGCGCCGCGTGAGAGCTCGATAGCTGTCTCCATCAGTCCTCCTCTCCCGGGAAGCCTGGAAGACTCCCGCCCATCTCAACCTTCACCTTGTTCTTCATCATCACCGATTGCATCTCCTGTTTATCCCCTAACCGCCCTGGATACCGGCGAGCAGTTGACCCACCACCAGGCTCCATCCATCCACCAGCACGAAGATCAGGATCTTCAGAGGCAGCGAAACGAGGGTGGGAGGCAGCATGATCATTCCCATCGATACGAGCACCGCGGAAACCACCAGGTCGACCAGCAGAAATGGAAGAAAGAGCAGGAAGCCCAGTTGGAAGGCCGTCTTCAGCTCGCTCAATACGAAGGCGGGAAGAATCGTGAAAAAACTGAGCTGTTCCAGTTGCTGGCCGGTGGAGCTCTCCGGCTTCTTTCCGGAAGGTCCGCCGCCAGCGGACGATGGAAAGGCCGGCTTGCCCGCTCCCCGGGCAGAGACTCCGAGCATCAACCTGAGATCATCCCGCAGGGTGTGCCGAAGCATAAATCTCTTCACCGGCAGCTCGGCCCTCTGGAGGGCCAGCTCCGCGTCGATCTGCTTTGTTTCCACCAGGGGCACATAGGCCTCCTGATGAATCTCCTGCCAGATGGGAAACATCACGGCTCCCGTCAACAGGAAGGAGAGTCCAAAAACGAGCATATTGGGCGGCAGGTCCTGGGTGCCAAGAGCCTTCCTGAGAAAAAAGAGCACCACCAGGATTCTCGGAAAACAGGTCGTCAGTAGAACGATCGATGGAACGACACCGAAGACCGTAACCAGGGCCAGGGCCCGGAGGGGAACGCCGAGATTTTCGCTATCGAGCCCGGTAAGAGTCTTGAGAGTATCGCCCGCGTCTGCGGCCGCCGCCTCCTCAGCGACAGCCTCCTGGGCGAAGAGCCCAGCTCCGATTGCCGGCAGCCCGCAGCTCAACAAGCCGCAGCACAGGATCTTCAGCAATCTGGATCTCTCTCGAATCATTGCCCCGCCTTGGCCTGCTTTGAAGAATCTGTCGGCTCGGAAGAAGCAAAGATGCGGGCGGAGGCGGTATCGACGTCTCCCGGAACGACCGCGCCGCCCTCCGGCGCGCTACCGGCGGCTGCACCCTCTTCGTCGAGCCAAGGAGCCCGCGCAGAGGAAGGTTCCTGCTCGCCCAGCACCCGGCCGATCTCATCCTCTCCTTCAATCGTGCACAGAGGACTCATGGCATCGCCGCACAGAGCGACGACGAGAAGCCTGTCGGGACCCACCTTGAGCAGGCAGGCGGTATGCTTCGGTGAGAGCGGGGCCCGGCCAATGACCTCGAGGGATGCGCGCCCCCCGCGGGCAGCCCTGGAGGAAGGGCGCTGACGCTGCCAGGAAATCAGCAACAGGACCCCGAGGCCAGCCCCCAGCATCAAGACTCCGGTGGTTCTCCACAGGCTCTCGCTGGCGGGTGAAACGACCGCTGTCGCCGGCGGAGCGGAATCGTTCAACAACTCGCCGACAGTCTCATTCGGTTGAACATGCTCTCCGTCCTGCGCGAACAGGAAACCGGAAGCCATACAACTGCAAAAGCTGAGATAGGCGATGACGAAAAATGTCCGAAGCCGGCGCGGCTTGATTCGCCCATTCTTTCTCATCTCGGCTCTCTCCATTTTCTTTCCTTGCCCCCGCTGGAGGCATCACACCGCCGGCACCCTCAGGTGACGACATCTTCGAGGTCTTTCTCCTCGAGATCCGCGAGGGCGAGGGTCTCCTCACCATCCGCCTCCGCGTCTTCAGCTTCAGCCTGTGCCTCACCAGCGCTCTCGCCGGAACCCTCTCCGTCTACCTGCCCGGACACCTCCGCCTGGCGAGGCGAGACGTCTCCTTGTGAATCGGTATCGAATCCCGGGTCCACCCCGTTCTGGCTGCCGAGAACGAGGGCCACCCGGCGAGCCTCGCTCTTGTGAAGGAACTTTTCACCAACGGAGATCGCTCCATCGACTCCACCTTCGCGGTAGGCCTTGTGTATCCCGCAGAGCACGTCGAACTCCCTGAGAACATCGGTCACCATATCCGCTCCGAGGACGCCCATGGAATCGAGCTCCTCCTTGATCCTGACCTGCTCCATGCTGTTGAGAGACCCCAACAGGGTCCGGGCGGAGGCCTCGTCCTTCAGTGCCAGCGAACGAAACAAGACCGCGACCTTCCTCAAGCCCGAAAGCCTCGAAAAGGTCAGGATCTCGGAATCGCTCGTGGACTCGACGCCGCCTCCCAGCTCAAGGGTGACTGGAATACTCATGAATCTAACCCGATCTCTTTCTCTTAATTTCCGCCGCAGGCATCTTGCGTCAGTTCCCGGCCGCGGTTCCCGCTGGATTTGACATTTCAACTACCGGATCCAGACCTTCGTTCAACCACATCTTCACCACCGCCGAAGAGACATCCGGGGTGTTCCTGGCAAGCCTCCCGGCTTTTTCAACCGCGTCGAGGGTCTCCCGACATGCATCGGTGCGGTTCGAAGCCGCCAGCTCCAGTTCAAGACCTCGTTTCCTTCTCGCCCTTATCCTGAAGAGGCCGTAGGCCAGCAAGGTCATGACAAACCCGCCTCCGGCGTAGATGGATGCATCCGAAAACGATCCGAGCTTCCAATCCTTCTCAAAAAGGCCGGCGATAAATGAGGGCGCCCCGGCTTCTTTTGTTTCCGTCCTGAAAAAAGCTTCTGTCTTTACTGTCACTCGGGCGTTGTCCAGCGGTAACTGGCGGGCGAGGAACTCCTCCTGCTCACGCTCGAAGGCCTTGAGGCGGCCCGCAAAGCCATCGGCGGAGGCCGGCCGGCCCCCGCTCTCAAGGAGTTG